>CAZPCW010000032.1:0-23758 GCA_964585175.1 uncultured Thermoplasmata archaeon | reverse complement strand
CTACGGGACAGGACCCTGAATCCTGCGCCGTTGGCCTAGCTTGGCTACCCTCGCAAGTTGGAACGAGTCCACGAGTGAAACTTGCGGGTTAGTGGAATTCTTTTCCGCGTCACTCGCTTTGTGAGGGAAAGAGTTTTTGAGCCTCTGCGAGTAATCAAGAATGTTTTTTATGATCGATTTTAAAGTTGGTGTTAATAGAGATTTCATTCTTGTGAAAGCTTTGTCTCCATTTATCACTAGCAGGAATGATCCGTAATGCCTGTCGCAATATCATTATGCGAGTAGTAATGAGAGGAATAAAGGGTTTTATAGGTCTGTCAGTTTTAATCAATTTTAACTATTTCTACCTGGAAAATCAACGTTTTGCCCGTAACCTCGTCATTGAAATCGATGTATATCTGATCGCCTTGGGAATATACTATACCTTCACCTCTTGAAGACTGCCCTAGTTGTCTTTTCAGATCTCCAATACCGTCGAATCGATCATCATGTTGGGCCAGTTCACCACTACTTACCACGATGGGTTCGGTAATAGTATGTTCGATTTCGATTGTTCCTTTTCCATCATTGGCGTTTGTATCGATGGACACAACTTTTGAGTTCCAACCCTCGTCACTGTAGGCATGATAGACTTCTCCAACGTTGGGATCATTTCTGACTTTTACCGATTCTTGAGTTATCGACACAACAGTTTTATCCCAACCCCAGAAATCGTCTTCGATGATCATATTCAAGCCCGGTTGACCATATTTCTGCTGGAACTTCTCGGAATCTATCTCTTCGTATACCGGCACCGTTTCAGTCTTACTCATATTGATTTTTAACTCATCACTACTAGGCCCGTACCCTTTCTCGGGAGGTACAGCGAATTGTTTAGTTTCTCCTTCTTCCATACCTTTGACATTTTCATTCCATCCTTCTATTACACCTTCTCCCAATGTAAAATTGAAGGGTTTCCCTCGCTCTCTTTCAGAGTAAGTTAGAGTGTGCTTAGGATTCTTAACGTTTGGTATATTTTCGTAAGAAGTATCGAAAATCCTGCGGCCGTCATAAACTCTTTCGTCTTCCAACCATCCGATATAGTGGATGGAAACTTGATCTCCTTCCTCAGCTGTTGTGGTTTCTTCAGTCTCTTCTTTGAAATAGAACTCTCTGGCGCCCAGTATTCCTCCGACGGAGGTACCTATTACGATTATCGCTATGATCAGTATCGATATCCATCTCTTCATAGAGAATCAATGAGGTGAAAATAGGGAAAGATAATAAATCTTATGGAAGGAAGTCCTATTTACGGTACTATCAATTAACCTTATATATAGATAAACAATCGAGATTTGTGAGATTATGAGCTCGGTCGTGATCGTAGGCACCCAATGGGGCGACGAAGGGAAAGGCAAAATAACCGATTACTATGCTGAAAAGTCAGATCACGTGGTTCGGTTTCAGGGCGGCAACAACGCCGGACACACGATCCAACTGGCTGAAGAAGAATTCAAACTTCATCTTCTCCCGTCGGGGATAATCCGCTCGAACACCACGGCGGTGATCGGCAACGGCGTAGTAGTCGATCCGAAAGTTCTGATAGAAGAGGTGGAGAGTCTAGAAGAGCGTGGTATCGACACCTCTAATTTAGTCCTTTCTGATAGAGCGGCCCTTATAATGCCCTATCATAGAGCTATGGACGAATTGGAAGAAAAGATAAAGGGCGATCTGAAAGCCGGGACCACGAAAAAAGGTATAGGCCCGTGTTATTCCGACAAGGTCGGCCGTTTTGGTATAAGAGTAACCGACCTTTACAATCCCGATTCCTTGAAAAGTAAACTCGAAACGGTCGTTCCGATGAAGAACAAGATCTTCAAGGCGTTCGGTGAAGATAAAGAGTGGGATGTTGAAACTATTTACGAAAGATATCTCGAATACGGTGAAAAGTTGAAAGAGTATGTCGAGGACGTATCCGTTCATCTGGACGAGGCGGTAAAAAACGACGAGAACATACTTTTTGAAGGTGCACAGGGAACTCACTTGGATATAGACCATGGAGTATATCCTTACACGACCTCTTCCCATACCATAGCTGGAGGCGCCTCGATAGGCAGCGGCATCGGCCCGAAAAATATCGATTCCGTGATAGGTATCGTAAAAGCGTATACCTCCCGTGTAGGTCAGGGTCCTTTCCCCTCTGAACTTGAAGATGAAACTGGAGAATTTATTAGGGAAAAGGGTAACGAGTACGGGACAACGACCGGCAGACCAAGAAGGGTCGGTTGGCTAGATCTGACAATGGTAAAGTATTCAGCAAGAGTGAACTCACTCACCGAATTGGCTGTGACGAATCTGGACGTTTTATCAGAACTGGATGAACTCAAGATATGTACAGGTTATAAAAACGATGGTGAAACTATCCGGGATTTTCCTGCAGATATAGAAAGTATGTATGACTACGAGCCTATATACGAAACATTCCAGGGATGGGACGAGCAAAACTGGGATGAAATAGCCAAAAAAGGATACGACGCTCTTCCGGAAGAAGCTAAGGAATATCTGGAAAACGTAGAAAAAGAGGTAGGAGTGCCCATAACTTACGTATCGATAGGCCCTAAAAGAGACCAAACGATAAAAAAATAAAGTCTTTTTAAGACAATTTACTATCTTCTTCCTCTACCTTTTTTCTTGATTCTTTTCTCATCTCTTGGAAATACTCCCTGATATCTTCTCTCACTTTGGTCGGATAATTTTCGTCCAAACAGGCGAGACATAATTCGTCTTTGTCTTTTGCGATACCGGTTACCAATCCATCGATGGATTGGTAAGTCAGCGAGTCAGCGTTTATATCTTTCTTTATCTCTTCGATCGAATTTGTAGATGCTTTCAATTCCTCTTTTGTCGGGATGTCTATTCCGTAATAACATGGTGATATGATGGGTGGACTACCTACGAGGAAGTGTACTTCTTCGGCGCCCGAATCTTTCATCAGCTTGACCAGTTTTTTTGACGTAGTTCCTCTCACTATACTGTCATCTACTAGACCTACTTTTTTACCTTTGACTTCTTCTATTATCGGATTCAATTTCGTTTTTACAGCGGTTTCTCTTGAGGTCTGGTCTGGCATTATGAATGTTCTTCCCACGTATCTGTTCCTCATCAATCCTTCTCTGTAAGGTACGTCCAAAGATTCGGATAACGCTAAAGCGTAAGTCCGAGCGGTATCAGGTACTGGAACGACCACGTCAAGATCGTGTTCGTTTTTACGCCATTCTTTTGCCAATTCTCTCCCCAGTCTAAATCGCGCTTCATAAACGTTTATTCGCTCGATAGTGGAGTCCGTTCTGGCAAAATAAACCCATTCGAACATGCAGTGTTTAGGTTCTACATTTTTGATCTGTCTTGATTCGTAAGATGTGCTTCCGTCTATCAGGATGGCTTCACCGGGCATAACGTCTCGTAGAACTTTATACCCCAATATATCGAGGACCGTGTTTTCCGAAGCCGCAGCAAAGCTAGTTCCGTCTAAATTTCTTTTTTTCCCGAACACGAAGGGTCTTATTCCTCTAGGGTCTCTAAAGATGAACAGTCCGAAATCGGGGATCAAGGTTATAACGGAATAACTACCATTTAGACTTTCCATAGTTCTTTCCGCGGCTGAAAAAAGAGCGTTTTCGTCTATCTCCTCTTCCTTTTCCAGTTCGCTAGAAAATACGTGGAGGATCAACTCGAGATCGCAGGTAGATTCGAGGTCAAGATCATATTCTTCTATGAGGTCCCTATAATTTACTATATTTCCGTTATGTACCATACCCATCTCGATGGGTTCTTCGATTTTAAAGGGCTGAGCGTCACGTTCCGCATCGGAACCTATCGTTGGATATCTTACGTGACCGATACCCCATTCCCCGGTAAGGTCATCTAGAGTCTGTTTGTCAAAAACTTCGTCCATGAGTCCGTCGTCCTTCACTAAATCTGTTTCTCGCTCATCAGCCACGTACATGCCCGCACCATCTTGGCCTCTATGCTGGATGGCGAAAAGACCATTATAGAGTTCTGAAGAGGCCTTATTGGTGCCCAAAACACCGACTATACCGCACATATCGATCAACTTTTACTTTTTTATGGTCTAGTGATATTCCATAAAATAGTTGGTTTTTAAATCTATCGTTCTATCTGTTTTCAACGAGATCACGATTCCTCACACACTTTCAAGAAATTTTTGAAGATCTCTCTTCCATATTCGGTGTGATCCACTTCGGGATGGAACTGTAGACCGTACAATTTCCTTTCCTCGTGCTTGAAGGCCTGAACGGGGCATGATTCCGAGTGAGCCAACAAGACCAACTCGGAACCGAGATCTTTTATCTCGTCGTTGTGAGATTCCCATACGGTGAACTCTTCCGGCATATCCATGAATAGATCGTCTTTCTTTTCGACTTTCAATTCGGCTTTACCGTATTCTGGTGATTCTGCACTTCCGGTTTTTCCTCCAAAGTGCCTCGCCATGAATTGGGCCCCTACACATATCCCCAAGATAGGAACGTCCAGTTCGTCCAGATATTTATCCGTATTTCCCAAACTCATATCTTCGTCGGAAATCCGAGGTGCCCCTCCAGATAGAACGAGCCCGTCGACATCCAATTCATCTATAGGAGTGTCGTTTTGTATTATCTCCGTTTCGATATCTAGAGTTTTTAGGGATTTCCACTCTCTGTGTGTCCACTGTCCTCCGTTATCTACCACATCTATTTCCATATTATCATTTCTCTTTTTCTTCTATCATAGCTTCTACAAAATTCAAAAATAAGGGAGCGGGCTTCATAGGTCTCGATTGAAATTCTGGATGGAATTGCGATCCGATAAAGAAGGGGTGGTCTTCGATCTCCAGTATCTCCATCCTTTTTCCGTTCGGGGAATGACCGCTGAACGTTACATCTTCAGACTCTATCTCGTCCTTGTAATTTAGATTCACCTCGTATCTATGGCGGTGCCTCTCGGATATCTCCGTCATCTTGTAAATATCATGAGCTCTAGTGTTTTCCTCCACGATTATTTTTTCTTCGCCCAACCTCATAGTTCCCCCCATCTTGTCTATCCCTCTCTGCATCGGTAAAAGATCGATAACCGGGTGAGGAGTTTTTTCATCGAATTCGGAACTGTGGGCTTTTTCGTATCCGAGTACGTTCCGAGCGTATTCGACCACCGAAAGCTGAAAACCCAAGCATATTGAAAGTATAGGAAGATCGTTAGTTCGAGCGTAGTTTATAGCGTTGATCTTACCTTCGATGCCTCGACTACCGAATCCGCCCGGTATCAAGATCCCGTCTACACTTCCTAGAAGCTTTTCGGCTGAATTGACTTCTTCTAGGTCTTCCGATTCGATATAATCTATATTGATCTTGGTTTTAGTCTCCGCTCGGCAGTGATTCAGTGCCTGCTCGTGGCTCACGTATGCGTCCTCTAAATCTGTGTATTTGCCGACCAAGGCGATATCTATCTCGGAGGTCGGATTTTCGAAATCTTTCAAAAAGTTTTTCCAGTCTTCCATATTAAGCCCTGGCTTTACGGACAGGTCATCCTTTTCTTCTAGGGCGGAATGTAGTTCAAGACGATCCATCACGCAGTCGGTGAGACCTTCTTCATCCAGGATCAGAGGGACCCTATATATATTATCTGCATTGGGAGAAGATACGACAGCGTTTTCTGGAACATCGCAGAATAGGGAGATCTTCTTTTTCGTTGACTCCTCCAATCTATTTTTGGATCTTCCCACTATTATACTTGGTTCTATCCCGATCTCCCTCAAAGCTTTGACAGAATGTTGGGTCGGTTTTGTCTTCTGTTCGCCCACGACATCTAGAACCGGGATCAGAGTGGTATGGATGAAGATAGAATCCACTTCCATATGTAATTGCCTGACCGCTTCAAGAAAGGGCATGCTTTCGATATCGCCGACCGTTCCGCCTAATTCGATGAGGACTATGTCAGCCCCTGTATCGTTAGCTACCTCTCTTATCCTTCTGTTTATCTCGTCGGTTATATGAGGTATGATCTGGACAGTTTTTCCTAAATACTCTCCCGCTCTTTCCTTTTCTATCACGCTTCGGTAAACTTTGCCGGTGGTTATGTTATCGTTACCGCAGAGATCGATATCCAAAAAACGTTCATAATTTCCAAGGTCTAGATCGACTTCAGTGCCGTCGTTGAGTACGAAAACCTCACCGTGCTCGAAGGGATTCATGGTTCCGGCATCACAGTTGAGATATGGATCGATCTTGATCGCAGTTACAGAAAAACCTTTAGATTTCAGTAATTTGCCCAGAGAAGAAGTGACAACTCCTTTCCCTAACCCTGACATAACGCCGCCCGTGACGAATATGAATTTAGTCATCTTTACACGGGAAAAACGAAGTGCAGTTGATTGGTTTAAAGTTTTGGATTGAACAAAAAATTTGACAAAAAAGTGCTCAAAGATAGGGACGGGTAGGGGGGTTGAGGGTGAAAAAAAAAGGGTTCTAGATACGATTACCGATGAACAGAGGCTTTGATCTCTTCTTTCTCACCGATTTTCTCGATTTGACCGTCTTTCATCTCGAATTTAGCTTTCACTTTGCCCTCCTCGTAGAAGATGTGTGCTTCTTTCAATTTGGATTTATACAGCCAAATTCTTTTTCCTTCCTGCGTTAGAGGTCTCTCTTCTTTTTCCAACAATCCGAGCTCTACTAGCTTGTTTATCCTTCGGTAACAGACCGCGATCGGGATGTCGTTGATTTTCGATATTTCCTTCGCACTTTTAGCTTTGATGTGTGTGGAAGAAAGAATATCGGGTATGTAATCGTCGCTTAAAAGCTCTAAAGCCTCTTTTTTATCTACGCCTTCGAGCATGTTTACCTATTTCTCACTAAAAATATTTAAAATTAATTGTTACATATGAGAATCAATACCGAAAATGATAAAAATAACCCGGATTAGGCATTATTTTCAAGCCCGGTATGACACTTTCATCTACCCCCGGATGTTGTTTTTAATAGTTTATTCTCTCATCTGATATTGTGGTATCATGGGAAAAAGTGTTCCGACTTTCAGGAGAGAGTTGGATAAAATCGAAGCTGAATGGAAAAACTTCAGGAAAGCCTTGAGACCTGAAGAAAAGGAAGCGTTCGATGAGCTCTTCAAAAAGGCAAGATTGCACGCTTCCGCCGCTCAATACCAGATAAATCCGGATCCGATGGAATCCGTACTTTTCTCTATTATATTGGAACAGCAGAAAGAACTTCATAAGTTAGAAAGAAAAATAGATGATCTATGTCAAAAGAAAGGGTCAACTACCTCCACCTGAAGGAGGGGGCATGTAATATGGCAGGACCAGACCACAGAGACTATTTAATTATCAGTGTACTCCACTCTATCCCGCAAAACGGGAACGGAGAGGCACATGGCTTCACGTTCGCTTCAACGCACCTGATTCAAGGGCCAGTTGACCGTGACTCACACACGCAGAGAACGAAACATGGTCAGTCGTTTCATCGCTCCTCATGGAACGGCTTTTGCCCAGCGTGCGGGTTTGTATCTCATCCACAGTGGCGTAACGCAACCGAAGCGGTTTTCTCTCCTTCAAGAAGAGTGCCTTTTATGGTGCAGCCTACTGTACTCGGATACAGTGTATTAACATCATCTTCCCCATATTTAAAGCATGACTACGGGAGTCACTGAAAGTGGCATTCCTCTCCTTCCTCCGCAATGTTAGTGAGGATGCGAGGACTTTATCCTCTTTTCCCTCAACTAGTGAGTTTCGGGAATGAAAGGATGTTAATCCTGCACATGAAGGAAGGAGTTTCCTGCCTGTTTAGCCTTGATGAAATCAATAAAATACATATATCTATTTCCAGTTAGAAAATACGATAGATTAGGTGATCAAGATGGATTTGAGCCAAACATTACCATATCTGAATATACGGATTTTTGATCTGATCATATCTCTGATCGTACTAGTCTTAGGATTTATCGCAGTCCAAGTCGCCGTTTATATTTTCAAAAAAAGTCTGAGAAAGAGCAAGCTCCCTCCCCTCGTGATAAGTTTCATGGGTAGTTTTATGAGCGTCATTCTCTATGTTGTCGTTATTCTGATGGCTGTATCGACCGTAGGGATTGATATCGGTTCTGTTGTTTTAGGATTCTCGGCCGTCTTCGGTCTGATCTTAGGTTTTGGATTGCAGGATACGATGAACAATGTTTTTTCTGGGATCTGGATAGCCGCTTTGAGACCGCTAGACAAGGATGAAAGGGTAGAGGTACAAGGCAAGGAGGGTATAGTTTCCTCGGTTGGCCTTATGGCTACAGAGCTTCTCAAACCCGATAACACCAGGATAACCATACCAAACAAACTGGTTTGGGATCAACCTATCGTGAACTATTCTAGGATGTCAAAACGAAGGGTAGACGTTCCGGTAGGGATCAGTTATGATGGAAATATAGACAAAGCAGTTAAAGTGGCGATGGACTTTTTGGAAGATCACGACGAAGTACTAGATGATCCTGAGCCGGAGGTCACCGTGAATGGGCTTGGGGATTCTTCAGTAGATCTTGTTCTCAAAGGCTGGACCGAAAAGGACAAATACTGGAAAGTGAAGTTCAATCTCACGAAAGGGATCTTTAAAGCCTACAATCAGGCCGACATCGAGATACCTTATCCACAACAGGATGTACATCTCGATGGAGAGATAACTAAAGAAGATTGAACATCAAAAACCATTTCTTTATCTTTTCGCTTTGACAAAAATAAAGATATGAAAAAGAGGTTTTGTGTTACTATTGTTCCCGTTCGAAGGTCAGTTCCACTCGTTCTTTTTCTTTTCCCGGATAATCGAATTCGACTTTGAATTCACCATTTTCAAATCTGATCTCGGCTCTTTTAAGAGTGGTCCCGTAGAGTTTCACTTTTTTTCCTCTTCTGCTCCGCTCTTTTTTGGATACTTCTAGGAAGCCCGCTTCCTCTAACTCGTGGACTTTCCGATAAGCGGCTGCGATGGGTATATCATACTTCCAACTTAACTCCTGCACGGGTTTGGGCTTCCTATAGCATCCAACTAGAATCCTCTTGGCATAGCTATCCGCCAGGATCTCGAGTTTTTCCTCGATATCCTCCTTTCTCTCTTTTTCCTGTTGACTAGTATTGCTATCTTCCTCTACACGTTTTTCTTTCATCACCTGATTATAAGGTTATTGATTAATATATGATTTTAGACACAAAATTCTTTTCAAAAAACCAAGGTAGAAAATCATGGTCTTGAATCATACACTTCAATCATTTTTATTTATCCATTTGGACTATCATGCTCACTATTCAATTACTGTTTTCATCCTTTGTTTGTTGAATTGGTTATGGTTTCTGAGTTAGGGATATGAATTCGTATTATCCTTATCAAAAATGTTAATGTTGATCGATTTCTTTGATTGTATTACAAACGCTTTTTACTTGATCGAGAGATTGACGGCTTGACAGTGTTCACAGTATTTTATTTTCAATTTATCATACTGTAAAGGATCTGAAAGCATCTCGTCTTTCTCTAATATAGTATTCAAAATGGTGATCAAACTTTCGTGTGTTTCACTATCGCCCCAGGCGAACTGTAAAATTTTTATTGTCTCACCGCAGTTCTCACATTCTTCTGCGTTTACGTTTTTGAGATAATTTTCTATCGATCCTTCCTGCATATCTGTCAATAACGAGTTGGTACTATTTTTAATTTCTCTACTATGCAAGGGGCTATTTTTTGGGATTCGTTTATTTTTTGATAAAATTGAGTTTCAATTTTTAAAATGTATCATATAATTGCCTTTATAAACCCCACAGTTTTCAACTTATTATATTTATACTTTAGGGATAAGATATATATACTTATGTATGTTTTTGCTCAACGAGGATTAAAAATGCAAAACAAGGTATTTATGGGCGTAATGAGCCTAGGTGTGGCAGTACTCTTGCTCATCGGAGCATTTACCGTTGCCTTTTCAGGGCAGCAGCCCGCTGAGCAAAATAGTATTGAAGGCACAGAGAATACTGAAAAGATTCTCGTAGAGAAGCCAGAAGGCGTTTCTGTTACCGAGCTAGGTTATGAAATAGTAGAAGATTACGGTTCTACTCTTTTGGTCGAACCCAACTCGGGAGAAAATCAACTTCAGTCCGCCGGAGCTGCGGACCAGTTGGATGTATTGGATGATGATCTGAATAAGATACATCTAAAGAAGAAGACGATAGATGTGAGTTCAGATACGTCTTTGATGGCACAGACCGACGAAGACGGTTACAAACTGGTCAAAACGATTGGACCTATAAAACCGGAATGGAAAGACAGTCTGCAGGATAAAGGTGAAATAATCGAGTACATACCCGATAACACTTACTTGATGGATTTGGAAACTGATGTTTCAGGTGAAGACTTCGTACAATGGACGGGAGATTACAAACCTAACTATAAGATATCTCCTGATCTAGAAGAAGCGGAGGATACGACACCTTTGAATGTAATAATACACGAAGAACCAAATGAGCTCATCCCTAAGTTGAATCAGTACGGTCAGATTTTAGGATTCAGTGAAGATAGAGTCGAAATGACGGTCGATGCTTCAGTCATTAGCGAAATAGCAGAGATCGATGGTGTAGGGTGGATAGAAGAGATGACTCCTATGGAATTGTTGAACGCTGAAGCCCAATGGACTGTCCAAACCGGAAATTCCGGCGATCGATCGATCTGGAACGACCACGGTTTGACAGGAGAAGGTCAAGTTGTCGGTATTTCCGATACGGGAATAGATTACGATCACGCAGCCTTTAGAGATCCAGAAGGAGATTCGATAGGGTCTAATCATAGAAAGATAGTAAATTATGTCGCATATGCTAATGATAACGATAACGACGAGAGCGGTCACGGAACCCATACCGCGGGAAGTATAGCCGGAAATGACGAACCTTTCGGTTCGAATATGAATGACGGTCAAGCGAAGAACGCCAAATTATCCTTCTTCGATATAGGAGATTCAAGCGACAGTTTGGACATTCCAAGCAATTATGCAGATATATTCCAGCCGGCTTATGATGACGGCGCAAGGATACATTCTAACAGTTGGGGCGCAAGTGACAGTTCGTACACCTCTGGTGCGAAGCAAGTAGATGAATTCATGTGGAATAACAAGGATATGTTGATCTTTTACGCAAACGGTAACAGTGGACCGAGTTCTAACACGATTGGAGCTCCCGCAACCGCTAAAAACATAGTTAGTGTAGGAGCAAGCGGAGACGGAAACCAGAATCCAGGGATGAACGATATAGCTGACTTCAGCTCTAGAGGTCCGACAGACGACGGAAGAATAAAGCCGACGATCGTAGCTCCTGGTAGCGGCGATGCAGTAACTAGTAGACAAGGTATAGAGTCGGCAGATTCGGACGGAGATCTATCTACAAACAACAATGGCTATATCAGCATGCCGGGTACGAGTATGGCTTGTCCCACCGCAGCAGGTGCTACAACATTAGTTAGACAGTATTTTGTGGACGGATATTATCCGGAAGGCACTATAAGTAATCCCTCCGCGGCTTTGATCAAATCTGTAATGGTAAACGGTGCAGTAGAGATATCAGGAAGTGGAGCTTACGAGAACAGCAATTCGTATCCGAATAACGATCAAGGATGGGGTAGAGTCAACCTCGAAAATTCCTTGGAGTTCAACGGAGATAATAGAAACTTGAAAGTTTACGACGAAACGAGCGGGATAAGCACCGGAACAACCGAAAGTTATACTGTGACGGTAGAAGATACCTCCGAGCCGCTTGAAGTAACCATGGCTTATACGGATTATCCAGGTTCTACTTCTGCAGATAAAGCATTAGTTAATGATCTTAATTTGAAAGTTACAGCACCAGACGGTAGTGAATATAAAGGTAATGTATTCAGCGGAACTAATCCCGGTGAATCGACTACTGGTGGGGACTACGACGCTCTTAATCCATTAGAAAACGTTCTGAGATTGAACCCGCAATCTGGTCAATATACGATCGAAGTAATAGGAGAAAATATACCTAACGGACCTCAGCCTTTCGCCTTGTCAGTTACAGGCGGATTAGGTGGAAGCGGTCCTGTCGCTGACTTCGACTATACCCCTACGACTCCAGTGGTAGGAGAAACAGTCGATTTCACAGATCAAGCTTCCGGAGATATTGATTTATGGTCTTGGAACTTTGGAGACGGTTCGTCGAGCACTTCACAAAATCCGTCTCACAGTTACAGTTCGGCCGGAACTTACACCGTCGAACTCACAGTCACAGATGTTGAAGGACAAACCGACACAACCCAGCAGGACATAACGGTCAGTGATGGTTCCCCGATAGCGGATTTCACATATGATCCTTCCAACCCGGTTGAAGGAGACACGGTTCAGTTCACGGATCAATCTTCCGATCCAGACGGAACGGTAGAAGAATGGTCTTGGAACTTTGGAGATGGTTCGTCGAGCACTTCACAGAATCCGACACACGTCTATGATACAGCGGATACATATACTGTAGAATTAACAGTTACAGATAACGATGGAAAAACGACCACTACAACTCAGGATATAACAGTTGAGCCTCCATCTTACTGCACTGTTGAAGGTGGGGACACGAGTTACGGTGAATATATAAGTAATGTACAGTTCAATGGAATAAACAAGGATTCAGGCGACGACGGAGGATATGCAGACCACACAGCAAGTGTTTCAGATAATCTAGAGCCGGGTCAAACGTATGAATTGTCTGTTACGATAAACACTGGAGGATACTCAGACTACGTCTCAGTAGCTATAGACTGGAATCAAGATTACGAACTCGCTGACAATCAAGTTATAGAAGTTGGCACAGGCAGCTCGGAACCTCAGACCGTAACGACTTCTATAACCGTACCTTCCGACGCTGCGGAAGGCCAGACAAGGATGAGAGTGATGCAGGAATACGATAGTTACCATACGGATCCTTGTTCGAACCAAGAATATGGTGAAACTGAAGATTACACGGTAAGTATAGGCAGTACCGGACCACAGGCGGACTTTGATTACAGCCCGGTAGAACCACAGGTAGATGAAACGGTACAGTTTACTGATCAGTCGACATACAGCGGTGGAGACATAGTCGAATGGTCTTGGACCTTTGGAGACGGAGCGACAAGTACTCAACAGAATCCGACGCACAGTTACAGTTCGGATGGAACATATTCGGTAGAACTATCAATAACTACAGACGATGGTAAAACAGACACTACAACTCAGGACATAACTGTGATAAGTTATGAACCACAAGCAGACTTCGATTACAGTCCGACGAATCCAGAGGTGGACCAGACAGTAGATTTCACTGATCAATCGACCTACAATGGTGGAGACATAGTCGAATGGTCTTGGACCTTTGGAGACGGAGCGACAAGCAGTTCGCAGAATCCATCTCACGCATACAGTGCAAAGGACACTTACACGGTAGAATTGACCATAACCACTGATGACGACAAAACAGCTACAGCTTCTACGGATATAGAAGTAGGCAGATCGTACTCACAAGTAGAAGGCGGAGACACAAGCTACGGAGAATACTTGACGAACGTGCAGTTCAATGGAATAAACAAGGATTCGGGCGACGACAGTGGATATGCAGACCATACCGGAAGCGTTTCCAATGATGTAGAACCCGGAAAGACGTATGAACTTTCGGTAACTATGAATACTGGTGGATACCCGGATTACGTTACAGTTGTGATTGATTGGGATCAGGATTATGATCTTTCGAACGACCAAGTTATAGAAGTTGGTTATGGAAGTTCTGATCCACAGACCGTAACGACTTCGATAACAGTTCCATCGGACGCCCCAGAAGGTCAAACAAGGATGAGAGTGATGCAGAATTACGACAGTTACCACACCGATCCGACATCTGATCAAAGCTATGGTGAAACCGAAGATTACACTGTAAGTATAGGCACTGGTGCACCGGTGGCGGACTTCGATTATAACCCAACAGAACCGCAGCCGGATGAAACGGTACAGTTCACCGATCAGTCGACATACAGTGGCGGAGACATAGTAGGATGGTCTTGGTCCTTTGGAGACGGAACGACAAGCAGCTCCCAGGATCCGACCCATAGTTACGGTTCAACGGATACCTACACGGTTGAGTTGACGATAACTACGGATGATGATAAAACCGCGACCAAAACGCAGGACATAACTGTCACAGGTGGCGAGTATTGTACGGTCGAAGGTGGGGACACGAGTTACGGAGAATACATAACGAACGTGCAGTTCAATGGAATAAACGTAGATTCAGGAGATAACGGCGGATATGGTGACGGTACTGAGTTCGTGTCTGATCCCGTCGTACCTGGAAACGATTACTTACTATCCGTGACCATGAGCACTGGAGGATTCGAAGATTACATTTCAGTGGCTATAGACTGGAACCAGAACTATGATCTTTCCGATGATACTGTCTATGGACTTGGAAGTGGAAGTTCCGATCCTCAAACATTGTCGGCTTACTTGACAGTTCCAGATGATGCTGAACCCGGACAAACCCGCATGAGGATTATGCAGGAATACAACGGTTATCACGAAGATCCATGCTCTAACCAGGATTACGGCGAGACTGAAGATTACACGGTCGAGATAGGTACGTCGACATCTTCAGATGATGTGGAAACGAACATTGAAAACAGTCAACCCGACATGGATATAGAAGTGAATAACAATATGCTCGAACAGAACACCGACCTAGAGATAGACCTGGGAATTTCACCTGTCGAAGGTACAACAACAATCAAGGCCAACGAAGCAAACAAAGCGATTCTAGAATAAACAACAAACAACAAACAAAAATCTCAAAACCTTTTTCTATTTTATATTAAATTTTAAGATCTCTTAAAACTCTCTTGTTTCCAATAAACGCTATTGCTTGGAGGAAAAAAATGAAGAAAATTATGAGAGTGTTTAGCATAACGGCTTGTTTGATTTTGATAATGTCCCTCTTTTCTGCAGGCGTATTTTCTTTTCAGGAAGATCAGGGACTAGAAAAAAATTTAGCTGATAACTCAGCTGTAGAAGATGGCTATCCTTTTTCGGAAGATTATCCTTCGGTCCAGCAGCTGAACGATTGGTATGATAATGTCGTAGCTGAAAACCCAGATATCACGAAGAAGGTACATCTTGGTGAATCCTGGGAAGGAAGAGATATATGGACTATCAAGGTATCCGATAACGTTGAAGAGGAAGAGAATGAACCCGATGTATTCATACATGGAAATTTACACTCAAGGGAATGGTCTACAAATCAAGTTTCGGCTTATTACTTATGGAGGATAGTCGAAGATTACGGTACTAACGAAACTATCACGTGGCTGGTCAATAACAGAGAGATATATGTAGCACCGATAGTAAACCCAGACGGATATATTCACGACGGAAATGGAGACCTCGGCCTGACGGAAGGATGGCGTAAAAATAGAAATGATTCTACCTCTACGACTTCGATAGGTGTTGACCTGAATAGGAACTGGGATATCGATTGGGAGAGTGGAAGTGATGATCCATCAAGTTCTACCTATCACGGTGAGACACCTTTCTCAGAATACGAAACTCAACATTTGAGAGATTTTATCCTTTCAAAAGATATTGATTCCTATCAGGACCTTCACAGCCATGCCGGAACTTTATTAATACCGTGGGGTCATACGAGTCAATCTTCACCGCATGATAGCTGGTATAGAGATATGGCCTCGGATATGACTTCTATGACATCTCAGATGGGTGACAGTTCTCAAGAGTACAGTTATGGTCAACCGTCAGAGGAGATCGGTTATTCCGCACCCGGAGGTTCGTATGATTGGGTTTACGAAAAGACCGGTGCGATAGGAATGTGCTATGAACTTTATACTCCCGGTTCAGGCATGGACGGTTTTTACCCCGATGAAGAATACATCATGGATATAAATCAGGATGTTTACGATTCTCTAGTATACCAGGCGAGGATATCCGATATAGATCTCGGAGATGGCTCTGAGAACTTAAATCCACCTAGTCCCTATATCGTCTACGGTAACGTAGAAGACAGTTCCGGAGCTTCAATGAAGGGAGCTGAAATTTCTGTACAACATCAGGAAACCGGTGAGACCTTGACCGCACAAACGGACCAGAACGGATATTATGAATTCAACTTCGGTAATTTAGTAGATAACGGATATGATGAAGGTGACACATTCACTATAGAATCGGGTGACTCGACAAAAGAAATAACAGTTGGTGACGAGTGGGGCACTCGAAAGGATTTGATCGTAGAGGACCAAGGTGTTCCAACATCTTCTTTCACGTACTCCCCGACTTCTCCCACGGTAGGAGAAACGATAGACTTTACGGACGAATCGACCGATACTGACGGAACGATAGAGTCATGGTCATGGTCGTTTGGAGATGGATATTCGAGCGATACGCAGAACCCGTCTCACAGCTACAGTTCAGCGGGCACATACACAGTAGAATTGACCGTGACCGACGACTCAGGAAAATCCGACACCGCCCAGCAGGAGATTGTGGTTACTGATGGATCACCCGAGGCGGATTTCATCTATGAGCCCGAAGTCCCAATCGAGGGAGAAACTGTGCAATTTACCGATCAATCCGCTGATCCGGACGGAACGATAGAGTCGTGGTCGTGGTCATTCGGAGACGGTTCGTCTAGCACTTCTCAGAATCCTACTCACAGTTATAGTTCCAGTGGAACCTACACCGTGGAAATGACGGTTGAAGATAATGATGGAAAAACGGCTACCGCGACTAGAGATATAACGGTCGAGGAGCCATCATACAGTTCGGTATCGGGCGGAGACACAAGTTACGGAGAATACTTAAGTAACGTGCAGTTCAATGGAATAAACAAGGATTCCGGAGATGATGGAGGATACGCTGACTATACGGGAAGCGTTTCCGATAACGTAGAGCCCGGACAGACCTATGAGCTTTCCGTAACGATGAGAACGGGAGGTTATTCCGATTACGTGTCAGTGGTGATAGACTGGGATCAAGATTACGACTTATCTGACGACCAAGTTATAGAGATTGGATCTGGAACCTCAGAACCTCAGATCGTAACGACCATGATAACCGTACCTTCCGACGCTGCAGAAGGCCAGACAAGGATGAGAGTGATGCAGGAATACGACAGTTACCACACCGATCCGACATCTGATCAAAGCTATGGTGAGACAGAAGATTATACCATCAGTATAGGTACAGACAGTACCAACGAACCACCGACAGCTTCTTTCTCGTATTCACCGACTTCACCGACAACAGAAGACACGCTAGACTTCACCGACGAATCGACTGATAGTGACGGAAGCATATCTTCGTGGTCATGGACATTTGGAGACGGAACTACGAGTTCTTCTCAGAATCCTTCACACAGTTACGATTCGAATGGGACTTACACGGTAGAATTGAAGGTCGAGGATGATGAAGGTGCGACAGATACAACCACTAAAGATATAACGGTAGAAGACGAAAGCGGTGGAGAGTACTGCACTGTAGAAGGTGGAGATACGAGCTATGGTGAGTATATAACTAACGTACAGTTCAACGGAATAAACAGGGATTCTGGAGATGATGGAGGATACGTCGATCATACTGGAGGCGTATCTAACGATGTAGAGCCCGGACAGACGTATGAGTTGTCGGTAACCATGAGTACTGGAGGATATTCTGATTATGTGACAGTGGTGATAGACTGGGATCGAGATTACGATTTATCGAACGATCAAGTTATAGAAGTGGGCTATGGAAGTTCGGAACCTCAAACCATAACGACTTCGATAACAGTTCCATCGGACGCTGAAGAAGGCCAAACTCGGATGAGAGTTATTCAGGAGTACGACAGCTACCACACTAACCCATGCACAAACCAGAACTATGGTGAAACGGAGGATTATACTGTCAGTATAGGAACAGACAGTGGTACAAATGATCCGCCGACAGCATCATTTTCATACTTGCCGACCTCTCCGACAACAGAAGACACGCTAGATTTCACTGACGAATCGATAGACTCTGACGGAAGCATATCTTCTTGGGATTGGTCGTTCGGAGACGGTACGTCGAGTGATTCACAGAATCCGTCCTACAGTTACAGCTCCTCTGGAACTTACACCGTCGAACTTACCGTTACCGACGATGATGGAGCGACTGACACCACGAGTCAAGACATAGTGGTCGAAGAAACTGGCGGCTCGTACAGCTCGGTATCAGGCGGAGACACCAGCTATGGAGAATACATCACGAACGTACAGTTTAATGGAATAAACAGGGATTCAGGAGACGATGACGGTTATGGTGATCATACCGATAGCGTTTCTAATTCTTTAGAACCTGGAGAAACGTACGAGCTGTCTGTAACGATGAACACCGGAGGATATTCTGATTATGTCTCCGTGGTGATAGACTGGGATCAAGATTACGACTTATCTGATAATCAGGTAATAGAAGTTGGATATGGAAGCAGTGATCCAGAAACTGTCTCTACCACTATAACCGTACCTTCAGACGCTGCGGAAGGCCAGACCAGGATGAGAGTGATGCAGGCATATAACGGTTACCACACCGATCCGACGGTCGACCAGAGCTATGGAGAAACGGAAGATTACACGGTAAGTATAGGTAGTTCAAGTACTTTAAGCGAAGTCGATACGAACCCGATAGATTATCAGCCCGATCTAGATATGGATGAAGAAAACATCGATTACATCAAAATACCGAATACGATCGAGTTGAAAGCTGTCAACACTATGAAAACACATGGATTTCTAAACTAAAAAAATAATAAAATACAACCTAAAAACCCATTATTCATATTTTAATAGTCCTATTAAACGTGAAGATTTTTTATAACATTAGTATCATCATTTCTTTTTTTTTGGATTACTGTTTCAATGATTCTTTTCCATAAGATGATTAATTAGATTGGAAAATATGGGACAGATTTATAAGTGAGTTTTCTCAAATTAAAGATTAGAATTTTTCAAAGATATCGTAGGACTTTCATAGAGAAGGGGTAACCGAGTTTAGAAGCTTTTTTGACCACACATATTTATACTCTAGGGCAAACATATATATACTAGTGATGCATTTTGTACGTTGAGGATTAAAAATGCGAAATGGGCTTTTTTTAGGTATGTTGAGCTTAGGCGTGGCGGTACTTTTGCTTCTTGGGGCATTTACCGTTGCCTTCTCAGGGCAGCATCCCGCAGAGCAAAATAGTATTGAAGGCACAGAGAATACTGAAAAGATTCTCGTAGAGAAGCCAGAAGGCGTTTCTGTTACCGAGCTAGGTTATGAAATAGTAGAAGATTACGGTTCTACTCTTTTGGTCGAACCCAACTCGGGAGAAAATCAACTTCAGTCCGCCGGAGCTGCGGACCAGTTGGATGTATTGGATGATGATCTGAATAAGATACATCTAAAGAAGAAGACGATAGATGTGAGTTCAGATACGTCTTTGATGGCACAGACCGACGAAGACGGTTACAAACTGGTCAAAACGATTGGACCTATAAAACCGGAATGGAAAGACAGTCTGCAGGATAAAGGTGAAATAATCGAGTACATACCCGATAACACTTACTTGATGGATTTGGAAACTGATGTTTCAGGTGAAGACTTCGTACAATGGACGGGAGATTACAAACCTAACTATAAGATATCTCCTGATCTAGAAGAAGCGGAAGATACAACCACTTTGGGCATAATAATATTTAATGAGCCCAGCAAAGTAATCGGTGATTTGAACCAGCACGGTCAGATCACGGGTTTCAGTGAAGATAGAGTGGAGATGATAGCCGATGCATCCAATATAGAAGATATAGCTCAAATAGACGGTGTAGGTTGGATCGAAGAAAGCACTCCGATGGAATTATTGAACGCTGAAGCTCAGTGGACTGTTCAGACAGGAAACTCTGGAGACCGATCGATATGGACCGATCATGGTTTGACTGGAGACGGTCAGGTAGTCGGTATTTCCGATACGGGAATAGATTACGATCACGCAGCCTTTAGAGATCCAGAAGGAGATTCGATAGGGTCTAATCATAGAAAGATAGTAAATTATGTCGCATATGCTAATGATAACGATAACGACGAGAGCGGTCACGGAACCCATACCGCGGGAAGTATAGCCGGAAACGACGAACCATTCGGATCCAATGCGAACGACGGCCAAGCGAAGAATGCAAAACTATCGTTCTTTGATATAGGTGACTCGAGCGATAGCTTAGATATTCCAAGCAATTATGCTGATATTTTCGACCCAGCTTATCAAGACGGCGCAAGAATACATTCTAACAGCTGGGGTGGAAGTGACAGTTCCTACACCTCCGGTGCGAAAGATGTTGATGAATATATGTGGAATAACAAAGATATGTTGATCTTTTATGCAAACGGTAACAGTGGACCGAGTTCCAACACGATAGGGACCCCCGCAACCGCTAAGAACATCGTGAGTGTTGGAGCTAGCGGTGATGGAAACCAGAATCCAGGAATGAACGATATAGCTGACTTCAGCTCTAGAGGTCCGACAGACGACGGAAGAATAAAGCCGACGATCGTAGCTCCTGGTAGCGGCGATGACGTTACCGGTAGAAATGGAATAGAGTCGGCAGATTCAGACGGAGATCTATCTACAAACAACAATGGCTATATCAGCATGCCCGGTACAAGTATGGCTTGTCCGACCGCAGCAGGTTCCGCAGCTTTAGTCAGAGAATATTTCGTTGACGGTCATTATCCGGAAGGATCTATAAGTAATCCTTCAGCTGCTTTGATCAAATCCGTTATGGTCAACGGTGCAGTGGAAATATCCGGAAGTGGAGCTTACGAGAACAGCAATTCGTATCCCAATAACGATCAAGGATGGGGTAGAGTCAACCTCGAAAATTCCTTGGAGTTCAACGGAGATAATAGGAACTTGAAAGTTTATGATGAAACTGATGGAATAAGCACCGGAACGACCGAAAGTTATACTGTGACGGTAGAAGATACTTCAGAGCCGCTTGAAGTGACCATGGCCTATACGGATTATCCAGGTTCAACCACGGCAGATAAAGCTTTGGTTAACGATCTTAACTTGAAAGTTACGGCCCCCGATGGTTCAGTTTATAAAGGAAACGTGTTCAGCGGAACAAACCCCGGCGAATCTACGACCGGTGGAGAGTACGACAGTCTCAATCCGCTCGAAAGCGTGTTGAGAGTAAATCCACAGTCCGGAGATTATACGATCGAAGTGATAGGGGAAAATATACCTAACGGCCCTCAGCCATTCGCCTTGTCAGTTACAGGCGGATTAGGTGGAAGCGGTCCGGTTGCCGACTTCGATTATACCCCCACAACCCCGGTAGTCGGAGATACGGTCGATTTCACCGATCAATCTTCTGGTGATATTGATTCATGGTCTTGGAATTTTGGAGACGGTTCGTCGAGCACTTCACAAAATCCATCCCACAGCTATAGCTCCTCGGGAACTTACACCGTCGAACTTACAGTAACGGACGTTAATGGAGAAACCGATACCACCCAGCAGGACATAACTGTAAGCGACGGATCACCGACAGCGGACTTCACTTATGATCCTTCTAATCCAGTTGAAGGAGAATCGGTGCAGTTCACGGATCAATCTTCCGATCCAGACGGTTCGATAGACTCTTGGTCATGGGCATTCGGAGACGGTTCGTCGAGCACTTCACAGAACCCAACCCATACTTACAGCTCGGCCGGAACTTACACGGTCGAATTGTCAGTTACCGATAACGATGGTAAAACAGGGACTACAAGTCAAGATATAACTGTAGAGACGCCTTCATACAGTTCGGTATCCGGCGGAGACACCAGCTATGGTGAGTATCTGACCAACGTGCAGTTCAATGGAATAAATAAGGATTCTGCAGATGATGGTGGATACGCTGATTACACCGGAAGCGTAACGAATGATTTAGAACCAGGACAGAGTTACACTCTATCGGTAACGATGAGCACAGGAGGATACCCGGATTATGTGAGCGTAGCTATAGACTGGAACCAGAATTATGACTTATCTGACGACACTGTCATAGAAGTCGGATACGGAAGCAGTGATCCACAGACTGTCTCCACGACTATAACCGTACCTTCCGACGCTGCGGAAGGCCAGACACGGATGAGAGTGATGCAGAATTACGACAGTTACCACACCGATCCGACGGCCGACCAGAGCTATGGTGAGACGGAGGATTACACTGTAAGTGTAGGCACGAGCACAAATGAACCTCCGACAGCTTCATTCTCATACTCGCCGACTTCCCCGACAACGGAAGACACGATAGACTTTACAGACGAATCGACAGACTCTGACGGAAGCATATCTTCGTGGTCGTGGTCTTTCGGAGACGGTTCGTCGAGCACTTCACAGAATCCGTCTCACAGTTACAGCTCATCTGGAACTTACACTGTCGAACTTACCGTAACCGATGATGATGGAGCAACGGATACAACTAGTCAAGACATAAGCGTGTCCGAACCAACAAATAGTGCACCGACAGCTTCGTTCTCCTACTCGCCGACTAGTCCAGTAGTAGGAGAGTCCATACAATTCACCGACGGTTCCAGCGACAGTGACGGAAGCATATCTTCGTGGTCGTGGTCATTTGGAGACGGTTCGTCAAGCACTTCACAGAATCCGACTCATAGTTACAGCTCGTCCGGAACTTACACTGTTGAACTTACAGTTACTGACGACGACGGAGCCACCGATACGACTAGCCAGGATATAACTGTCGATACAGATGGAGGCTCATACAGTTCGGTATCAGGTGGAGACACCAGCTATGGTGAGTATCTGACCAACGTGCAGTTCAATGGAATAAATAAGGATTCTGCAGATGATGGTGGATACGCTGATTACACCGGAAGCGTAACGAATGATTTAGAACCAGGACAGAGTTACACTCTATCGGTAACGATGAGCACAGGAGGATACCCGGATTATGTGAGCGTAGCTATAGACTGGAACCAGAATTATGACTTATCTGACGACACTGTCATAGAAGTCGGATACGGAAGCAGTGATCCACAGACTGTCTCCACGACTATAACCGTACCTTCCGACGCTGCGGAAGGCCAGACACGGATGAGAGTGATGCAGAATTACGACAGTTACCACACCGATCCGACGGCCGACCAGAGCTATGGTGAAACGGAAGATTACACGGTAAGTGTAGGCCCGAGTACGAATTCACCACCGACAGCTTCGTTCTCCTACTCGCCGACTAGTCCAGTAGTAGGAGAGTCTATACAGTTCACCGATGGTTCCAGCGACAGTGACGGAAGCATATCTTCGTGGTCGTGGGCGTTCGGAGATGGATCTTCGAGCACTTCACAGAATCCGACGCACAGTTACAGTTCGTCCGGAACTTACACTGTTGAACTTACAGTTACTGACGACGACGGAGCCACCGATACTACAAGTCAGGATGTCACGGTAGACACAGGTGGTTCATACAGCTCAGTATCGGGTGGAGATACCAGCTACGGAGAATACATAACGAACGTACAATTCAACGGGATAAACAAGGATTCAGCAGATGATGGCGGCTACGCTGATCACACCAGTAGTGTAACTAATGACCTATCACCAGGACAAAGTTACACCCTTTCGGTAACGATGAGCACAGGAGGATACCCGGAT
>CAZPCW010000031.1:0-24823 GCA_964585175.1 uncultured Thermoplasmata archaeon | reverse complement strand
AGCGGAGGAATACATAACTTCGAGCTGGTGGAAGATATCGCCGTCAACATAAAAAAGAACGGCGCCTTCCCGGTCATAAGGGCAGGTACGGAAAGACTTCAGAAAAAGATTACCGAAGAGGTTGACAAAGACATCCTTGAAAAAACTCCCGAGCATCTGTTAAGATGGTTGGATGACGTAGATGGAAGGATATCCCTAGATAATCAGAAGGATGCTAGGGTCCTACAGCAACTTCCCGAAGAGAAGATAGGAGCTCAACGCAAAGCGAGAAAACCGATACAGGATAAGATCAACGAAGAGAAGATCAGATGGACAGGCATAGGTTACCCCACCGAAGAGAACGCCGAGATGTACGGTATCGATTATGAAGTGTTTTGGAACATGTTCTGGAAGGCGATGAACGTGGACTATGAGTCTCTGAAGAAAACTGGAGAGAAGATAGCCAAACCTTTAGAGGAAGGTGAAGAGGTGCATATCACGTCGGAAAAAGGAACTGATCTGACCTTCTCTATAGGAGATAGGAATATAATCGTAGATGACGGCATAATTTCGGAGCAGGACAAAGAAGAGGGATTCGTAGGAAACAATCTACCGTGCGGTGAAGTATTCTGTGCTCCTATTGAGAACATAGCGAACGGCAAGGCATTCTTCGACGTGGCTTTCTACCGCGGCAACGAGATCAGAGGTATCGAAGCGACGTTCGAAGACGGAAAGCTGGTCGAGGCAACTGCGGAAAAGAATGAAGAATTATTCCACGAAGTGATCGAGAACGCTCAGGGAGACAAGAAACTCATCGGTGAATTGGGTATCGGAATAAATCCAGAAGTACACGAGGCGATAGGATACACGATAACAGACGAGAAGATCATGGGCAGTATACACTTAGCGTTAGGTGAGAACAAGATGTTTGGCGGCGAGAACGACTCCTCGCTCCACTGGGACTTGGTGATGCTCGATCCATCCTTGGAAGTCAACGGAAAAATTATCATGGATAACGGTGAACATCTAGTTTGAATCGTAATAAAATCGAATAGTTTGGCTATTAAACGATCGAGATCACTCTTCCAATCTAGCCCACCATCTCGGCAGTTCGAGATCGACCTCGACGAATCCGACTCTCTCATATATATTCTCGGCTATCCAGTCTTTGCTCCAGACCAAAAGCGGATCTCCAAAGTTTTCCTGATGGAAACTCACCAGGTGATCGACCACGGCCTTCCCGAATCCTTTGTTTCTATGCTCGCCTTGGGTGAACAGATCGTTTATTGTGGTCATCTCCGAAGAAGAATACAGCGAACCGTAACAGACCGGTTCTCCAGAATGGTATCCGGCGAAGATATAGAAGTTATCGTTCCGCAAGTACTCCTTCATGACCTTTACCACCCAGTCCTCGGTACCGGAGAACATCTTTTCCATATCATCGTTCATCTCATCCACTTGTTTTATCTCCAGATCACTTCCCTGAAAACCGCTCTTCTCATCGTGCACGAGCAATTTTAGGTCGTGTTCGGTGATCTCGAAGCCCTTCTTCCTGAGCACCGGGAACAGTTTTTCCTTCTCGCCGTCCATGAAAGCCTGGTAGAGCATTGGTGTAAGTTTCCTTCTCTCGTAAAAATCTATTATTTTCTCCACCGCTTTACCAAGATCTCTATCCAAGTCCGTTATCAGAGCGTGGTTGCAGTCGTAGGAATCCGGTATCCTCTTGTTGTAAAAAAGCACTCCGAAGTCTCTCCTTTCTAGATTTGAGATGGCCGAGGGAAAATTGTTCTTGTGTTCGATTATCCTTTCTTCGAGTTCACCGGCTTTCATCGTCCCATTTATACGGACTACGCTAAATCAAAGTTATCGTTCTATCGGATCTTGAACCTTCTAGGATAACATCATAAAGTTTTTACCGCTCTACCCACCTATCTCGAATACCATGGATAGAGAATTTCTCAAAGACCACGTTCGGGAGGAAGTAGATTTTACTCAGACCGACCAGAAGAAGGGCGTTCCTATGCCGCCGGTCCAGAAAGAAGTTCCAAAACAGGCGGAACTTATAGACATGCCCGACCCGAACAATCTAGATATAGATAAGGGACTGAGAGAGGCCATCTCCGACAGAAAATCGAGGCGTTCTTTTAAAGGCGGATCTTTAACTTTGGAAGAATTGTCCTTCCTTTTATGGGCCACCCAAGGGGTTCGGGAAAATAAGGGTTCCGGAAGGACCTACCGAACTGTACCTTCGGCGGGATGCCGCCACTCCTTCGAGACTTACATCGCTGCCTTCGACGTAAACGTATTGGACAAGGCTATCTACAGGTATCTACCTTTAGAGCATAAGCTGGTAAAGGAGAAGGAACCCGAGAACATGGGAAGAAAAGTGGCTGAAGCTGCGAGAGGTCAGACCTTCGTGGGAGACTGCGCCGCGACCTTCATCTGGACCACCATACCGTACAGGATGGAGTGGAGATACGGAGAAGCCTCCTACAAAGTCATCGCTATAGACGCGGGTCACGTCTGCCAGAACTTGTATCTAGCGGTAGAAGCTATAGATGCGGGGACCTGCGCCATAGCCGCTTACGATCAAGATCTGACGGATTCTCTGCTCGAAGTCGATGGAGAGGATGAGTTCACCATCTACATGGCGCCCGTGGGTAAGGTCTAGTTATCCCTACTTTCCCGGACATCATTCCTTAAAGAACCTTCCTCGAATCTTTTCTTGCAGCATTATCTGGATTTAGATCATTTGGAAAATGCTGAGTTAATTGTCTTCATAAAACTTACAAAAATCAAAAATGTTTAGAAAACCTCCAACGAAAAAACATATTAATTTAATAAAAAATGTAAAAACATGAGATTAAATGAGAGCGGTGATGAATATCCTACTACGGAATCAAGAGAAAAATATGGGGAAAAATTTCGCATCATTGAATTTGAAGATCGTCATATCTTTTTGCCGCTTTCTGAAGACCCGCTCGAAGAATTGAGAGAGGAATGGAAAGATGTCGATTCTTCTATAAAAGAATCAAAAGAGAAGGCTTTGAAAGAGGGATTGAAAGAGGTTAGAAATTGATATTTATAAAGAATATTTTTCTTCATCTCGTGAAATCAGGAGAAGAACCGATAGTTTCCAGTGACGATTCTTATGATGATTTTTCTGAAAAGATCGATCTTAAGAAAGATTGATCAGAAGTTATGAAGACCTTATCCATAACTACGATAACTCTACAGCCTCTTCTAACTCTCCGATGGACTTCTCATAGTACTCTTTCCCTTCGATCGATAGATCGATAGCGTTTTCGGGACAGACTTCGATGCATCTCCCGCACCCTCTGCATTCTTCACTTATCACCGCTTTACCGTCTCTAATCTCGATCGCATCCACAAAACACACTTCAACACACTCGCCACAGCCCACACAATCTTCGTTCACCACTACTCTCACACCTGGCAGTCTTTTCACCTTACCTTCGATATCGTCTCTTAGATCCGGAAGCATCTTCCACAGGCAGCAGCAAGGACAGCAGTTACAGATGCTCATCAGTTTCTCATCGGGTTTCACATCCAACCATACCGGGTCTAACTTGTTCCTACCTATAAGATGAACCAGTCCCTCTTCCCTACACTTCTCCACGTGCTCTAGAGCTTCCTTCTCCGTCACGGCTCTACCGAATTCCGGATCGATATCTTTAGCCGCTTCGCCCAAAAACAGACATCCCAACTCGACAGGATGATCTTCACATCCGTTCGACTTCCGGCAGATACAGAAATCCATTATCCAGTGGAAATCCGCTTCCTTTATGAAGTGCTCAACTATCTCAGAAGGTAGAACGTAATTATCGGGTATCTCCACAGTTTCGTCCATCTCGATAACTTTATCTTTAGTAAGATAGTACATGTTGTCCTCTTCGAAGAACAGCTTTTCCGCAACATCTCCCACCACGGGATAGTTAGTCAGATTAGCTAACTTAAACCTCTGAGGAAAGATCTTGTCTATCAATCTTATCAAAAGTTTTTCTCTCTTCACTTTGAATCCAACATATCGATAAAGTTCGAATATAGTATTAATTATTCATGGTATTGACCGTATTAATAACATCGTTATAAGACAATCTCTTACTATTTTACAAAGGGTTATCGATAAATTTAATGTATAGTCAAAGACACAACATCTTGAACTTATTAGTGTCTTTGAGTAGTTGTGGAACTCTTAACTTAGTTTAAAAAGTTACGAGTTCCACTCTAATTTCTAAAACACAACTTTTGCTTGAGCAGTTCTTCACAGCGAACTCTTCATTTATTTCATGATGTTATGAACATTTTTGTACACATAAGTGATATATAACACGTTAATATTAGGTGTGATAGGTCAAAACAGCCTTCTGTTGACTCCAGAGTTCGGTCCAAGGGTTCGTTTGACAGCCATCATCACTGATGCCGAAATCGAATCCGACTACCCTCTAGAAAGGGACTTTTGCAAAAGTTGCGATAATATCTGTATCGAAGAATGTCTGGCTGACGCTATCAAAGAACCAGCCGAAGATTCATCCTACGAGATCGATAAATTCGCTTGCTGTAACAGCTTGGGTAGTAGAGCGGATTGTAGAGGATGTTTGACCGAGTGTTCCGTTGGAAGGGCAAATTAGATAATGTGAAAGGAAAATTTTACATGTGAGAACTCCTATCTCAGACCGTGAAGATAGTCTACCACCCCAAATTCACAGATCCGAGATACGCTAATGACCCCGCCGCGGCAAATGGAAGAATTCAAAGTATAATGGACGAGATCGAGGACCTAGAAGACGTAGACTTTGTTGAACCTGATCCCGCAGAAGAAGAACACTTACAGCTCGTTCATCCAAATAATTTTATAGACAACCTGAAAAGGAAAGACAAAGATTTGTATGAGATGTCGGTACTCTCGGCCGGCGGCGCTCTAAAAGCCGCGGAGATAGCAAAAAGTGAGGAACCCGCTTTCGCCGTCATCAGGCCTCCGGGACATCACGCTTCCCCTGATTCTAGGTGGGGTTTCTGTTATCTGAATAACATGGCCGTAGCCTGTAAAAATTTGATGATGAGAGAGGAGATTGAAAGCGCCTTTATCCTAGATTTCGATCTTCACAAGGGTGATGGAAACCTGAACTGCTTAAGAGATGATCCGAACGTTACCATTTACAATCCTTCTTCAGATCTGAGAGAAGATTATCTAGACGAAGTCAGGAACAAGTTAGAGGAAGTCGGTGAACACTGTATAGTCGGCATTTCCGCAGGATTCGATGAGCATGTACTCGACTGGGGAGGTAAATTGAAAACGGAAGATTTTGAGATGTTGGGAAACCTGATAAAACGCTTCTCAAAAGAAAAATGTAAAGATAGGAGATTCGCTCTGCTCGAAGGCGGCTATAATCAGGAAGTCTTAGGTGAGAACGTGGCCGCTTTTCTAAAAGGGTTCAGGGATTGATCCGCTATCATCGCCTCAGCTTCGGCACGCCCAATCTTTCTAGAGTTTTCTCCTTTGGTCTTCCGTCGCTGTTCCACTTCATGACTCCATAATAATCGTCCAGCATTTTCTCCAGATCGAACGTATTGTCCGAAGAGGCACCCTTCTCTAAAGGTTTATCAAAACGATCGGGAAGAAGATCGTCCTCTCTATCGAAACCTACGCTGCAGTTGAACTCCCTTTCCAGATTGTATATCCTTTCACCCACTTCGTGAAGATCGCTCACGGTGTATTCTTTTCCTGTCACGGCTTGCATGAACCGAGAATAGAACTTTTCGTCCATCGCAAAGGCGCCGAATTTACAGGTTATCAGCGAATCCAGATAGGCGTTCCTCTCCTGCGAACGTTTCACGACCTGCGCCTTTCCGCTGGTTTTGAACCTGTCAAATAGCTTCGGGATCCCGAAGATCTCTTCGCCTATCATGTAGCCTCTGAGATGACAGCCCCCTCGATTAGAGGTGGCAAATGAGAGAGCCTGTCCCGCCGCCCCTCTCGGATCGTAAGCAGGGAGTTCCATCCCCTTCACGCTCATCGAAAGTTTACAGTCGTATCTTTCCGCTAACCTTTTCGATCCCTCGGCGAGTTCCTCTCCCACATCTTCTCTTTGAGCGGTCTTTTTGATCAGAGGTTTCACCGAACTACCGAAACCATCGGTTTTTCCCCAGATATCCTCTTCACTCATCTCCATCGCACAGGCTATAGTACCGCCCATAGAGATGGTGTCTAGCCCCAACTCGTTGCAGAGATAATTCAGTTCCGTTACATCATCCAGGTCGAAGATCCCTAGATTGGACCCGAGCGCCCAAACACTCTCGTATTCCGGCCCTTTTCCTTCTCTATCTTCAGTTTTCGTCTTCAAACCGCACCTGATCGGACAGGAGTAGCAGCCCTCGTGCTCTTCCACTATCTCTTCTTCCATCATCTCTCCCGATAAACGGTCCGCTTTGTCTTCCTCGGCGCTCTCTCTAAAATTTTTCTTCGAAAACATGCCGAGCCACGCTAGAAGGTTGACCAGGATTGGAGTCCCGTATTTCTTCAGACCGCGTGAAGTCACCGGTGAAGAATCGATCTTGTTCGAAGCCTTTTTGATATAATTTTTGAGTTTCTTTTCATATGCGATAGGGACCTTTTTTGTTCCATTTACAGAGATAGCTTTCAACTTCTTCGAACCCATGACAGCGCCCATACCGCCTCTTCCGAAAACGCGGTAACCGTTCGTGACTATAGAGGCGAACTTCACCAAGTTCTCGCCCCCGGGACCGATAACTGCACTCTCATTGTCCAGTTCCTCTAAACAATCACCGGTTTCTTCTCCCCACAGATCGGTATCTATAATCTCGATCTCATCATCTTCGATCTCGATCCGCTTGGGTTCTTCCGCTTCACCTTTTACTATCAAAGCGTCTATACCGGCTCTTTTGAATCCCTTACCAAAAGAACCTCCCACATTAGAATCCGAGATCGTTCCGGTTAAAGGTGATTTGGAGGAAACCGAGAATCTGCCCGAAGTGGGAACTGTAGTTCCTGTCAGAGGTCCAGTAGTGAAGATCAAAACGTTATCGGCTAGAGGATCGTTCTTCGGATCTATCTCATCAATCAGCAGTCTAGCTCCTAGACCTCTTCCTCCGATGTAATCTTTCAAGAGTTCTTTACCTACATCTTCAAAAGTTACAGTCTCCGACGAGAGATCGACTCTCGCTAGTCTGTTCCACCAGCCGTACATCGGACAATTTCAAAGGTGTATGAGCTATAATTGCTTTGTGATTTTAAAGATGAGGACTCATTTTAACCCTGCCTAATTTTATATCCCAATCGGAAAAGCTATATAATACAATGTGCATATTGTATGACAGATATGGCGATCATCGTGAAGGACGCTATGGTACTTATCCATCTAACCAAAACATCTTTGATAGATGAATCATGTAAATTTTTTGAGGATGTATTGATACCTGAAAAGGTATTTGAAGAGACTGTCGAAAAAGGGAAGGAAAAGAATTATCCTGACGCTATATTGATTGAAGAAATGATAGAGGAAGATAAAATCTCCGTGGCTGATATACAAGAAGATGAGCTGATAGAGAGAGCAAAGGAGTTTAATATACAGGGCGGTGAAGCCGAGGCTGTAGCTCTCTATTGGGAAAGGGATGCTGACTTTTTGGCGACTGACGATGATAACGTTCGGAAAAAGGATACGCTTCTAGAGATAGAGGTGATCGGTACTCTATCGATTTTATTGAAGTTATACGAATCTGATAAGATAGATGAAGATAAAGTTGCTGAGTCGGTGAACGTTCTGAAAGAAGTAGGGTGGTTCAGCTCGGCAGTACTTGACAAAATAAAGATGGAGGTTGGCATAGGATGAAAACTTCTATCGGAGTGAGGATAGATGAAGAATTCATCGAGAAATTAGAATCGATCGGAGAAGAGGAGAATCTCGACAGATCAACCATTATAAGGAAATTGCTTGAGGAGGGATATCGGGCTTACATGAAAGAGAAAGCCGCTGAAAGATACAAGAGCGGCGAAGTGACCATCAGTGAAGCAGCGGAACAGGCGGATATCACGATCTGGGAGATGGAAAAATATTTGGTTGAAAAAGGATACGTGTCTGAATACACCATCGATGACTTGATGAAGGAAGTAAAGAAAATAAAGTGAAAGAGATTTCGAAGTGTCGTTTTTTTTCGGGATCTTCTTGTATCGAAATGAGCTTGAGGTAAAATGTTAATAATCACTTTTTAAATCTGATACCATGAACTCCTTCCTCGACACATTGAAGAACTCTGAAGAGAAGTGGCGGAACCGCTGGAGAGAATCTGGTATCTTTAAAGCTGAAGAAGATTCCGAAAGGCCGAAGTATTATCTTTTAGAGATGTATCCTTATCCATCTGGAACTCTCCACATGGGTCACATGAGGAACTATTCTATAGGCGACTCTGTCGCGAGATTCAAAAGGATGCAGGGTTACGAAGTCCTCTATCCGATGGGATGGGATTCGTTCGGACTGCCCACGGAGAACGCCGCTATCGAGAACGATATCAGTCCCGAGGAATGGACAAAAAGATGCATAGAAGATATGAAGGAACAGATGGCCACTTTGGGTCTTTCATATGACTGGGATCGCGAGGTGGCTTCGCACATGAAAGAATACTACAAGTGGGACCAGTGGTTCTTCTTGAAGTTTCTGGAAAGAGATCTCGCCTACAAGAAAGAGGCTGAAGTTAATTACTGCTCGGAATGCGAGACCGTTCTTGCCAACGAGCAGGTGGAAGGAGGGCGGTGCTGGAGATGTGAATCTTTGGTCGAAAAGAAAGATCTCGATCAGTGGTTCTTCAAGATCACAGAGTATGCGGATGAACTGCTCGAAGATTTAGAGCTGCTGGAAGATTGGCCCGAAAAAGTAAAGAAGATGCAGGAAGACTGGATCGGAAGGAGTGAAGGAGCCGAGATACTATTCGAAACTGTAGACGGTGAAGAGATTCCAGTGTACACGACTAGACCCGACACGTTGTTCGGATGCACTTTTATGGTCTTAGCTCCTGAACATGATCTCTCGGAAGAGCTGGCGGAAGAAGACGAAGAGATTAAACGATTCATCAAAAGAGCGAAGAGGTTGAAGACGAGTGAGAGGGAGCAAAAAAGTAAAGAAGGTATCTATACCGGTAAAGAGACGGTCAATCCCGTGAATGGAGAAAAAGTACCGATCTATATCGCCGATTTTGTTTTAGAAACTTATGGAACCGGAGCTATAATGTCCGTCCCGGCTCACGACCAGAGAGATTTTGAATTTGCGCAGGAACATGACCTTCCCATAACGCCGGTCGTGGAACCCGAAGGTGAAGACTTCGAAGATCTCGACGAGGCGTATGAAGGCGAAGGTGTGATGATCAATTCTGAAGAATATAACGGTATGGATTCGGAAGAAGCGAGGGAAGAGATAACCGACGGTCTCCAGGAAAAAGGTAAAGCTACAAGAGAAGTGAACTACAGATTGAAGGATTGGGGGATCTCTAGACAGAGGTACTGGGGTTGTCCCATCCCGATAGTTTACTGTGACGACTGTGGGGTTGTTCCCGTCCCGGAAGACGAACTGCCCGTCGAACTTCCGACCGATATAGAGATAGATGTGGCCGGAAATCCGCTGGAGAAGGAGGAAAGCTTCCTGAAAACAGAATGTCCTGAATGTGGTGGAGAAGCTGAAAGGGAAACTGACACGATGGACACCTTTGTGGACTCTTCTTGGTATTACCTGAGGTACTGCTCACCGGATTTCGACGATGCGCCTTTCGACGAAGAGGACGTAGAACAGTGGATGCCAGTCGATCAGTACATAGGGGGCATCGAACACGCTATTCTTCATCTGATGTACTCCAGGTTCTTCGTCAAAGTGCTGAGAGATATGGGTATGTGCGAGATGGACGAACCTTTTGAAAGACTACTCACCCAGGGTATGGTGCTTCTGGACGGGGAGAAGATGTCCAAGTCCAAAGGTAATGTGGTCGATCCCGAAAAGATAATCCGTGATTACGGCGCTGATACCGCTCGATATTTCATACTTTCCGCCGCTGATCCGAGAAGAGAGGTCGAATGGAGCGACGAAGGCGTCGAATCTAAATTTGAATTTTTGAGGAAGGTATGGGAGACGGTCAAGGAAAGTGAAGACGTGCCCGGTAAAGAAGAGATCGACCTTGAAGGATGCAGTCTGAGAGATAGGTACATTGTTTCCAGAACTCAAAGGATTTCAGATGAGATAGCCGAAGATATAGAGAACTTCAAGATCAGCGACGGATTGAAGAAGATGGAGAATTACTTCGACGAGCTCTTGAAATATCGGGAGGAAAGTGAAGATACGACGGAAAAGCCGAAGATATTCTACAGAGGTCTAGAGACCTACGTCAGGATGCTCTATCCGTTCAGTCCTCATATCGGCGAAGAGATGTGGGAAGAGTTAGGCAATGAAGGATTGATGAACGAAGCCGGTTGGCCAGAAGCGAAGGAATCTTTGATTGATCGAAAAGCCGAAAGAGGCGAAGAGCTTTATCATGATCTTAGAGAGGATATAATCCACATCAAGAATATAACTGAGAGAGAACCGGATAATATACAGGTAATCGTAGCTGAAAAATGGAAGTTCGAAGCCTTCGAACGTATTCAAGAGAAATTGGAAAAAATGGATAAACCGGATATGGGCGCAATCATGGGTGATCTAGCCGGTGAATTCCCGGATAAAAAGAAAGAACTCAGCGAGATAGCTCAGAAAGCCGTGAAAAATCCTGGGAAAATACTGGATAGAGAGGTGGATCATGAATTCGAGATTAAAACTTTGGATCAGATAAAGGACCGCTTGGGCAAGGAGTTCGAGGCGGAGATCGAACCTCTGAAAGCTGAAGATGTGGATTCGGAGAAAGCTGAGAGAGCCGAGCCCGGAAAACCCGGTATCGAGCTTGTATAAAATTTATATATTGTTTTTTCCGTAGAATACATAAAGGTGATCATCATATGAAAAATCTAAAGGTCCTATCTTTGACGATAGGCCTGCTTATGATTATCAGTGGCCTTTCTGTGATCACACAAACCTCTCAAGGTCAGACACAGCCGGACACGGTGACTTTTAGAGTAAAAGTGGATCGGAAGGAAGCATTGACATCGCTAGCCGAGGGTGATTCAGATATATTCATGAAGTCTCTAGATCATCGAGTCTATGACAACATGGACCAGGCTGTCAAAGACGAGCTCGACTATTGGAAAGCTTCAGGTGGTTACAAAAATTACTTTTTCAACAGGGCATGGGAGGGACCGAACACCACTGCTATGCAGAATGCAATAGACGAAGACTGGATCGCTGAAGAAAATCGAAATGGTCCTCTCTACGAAGCGAACAACGAACTAGGAGAGTGGGAATTCAACCCGTTCGCGGTTCAGGAAATAAGATACGCGATGAACCATCTGGTCGATAGACAGGGTTACCTCGATGAGTTTAAGGACGGTTTTGGAGAACCTAGATTTGTCTGGGAGGCAAGAAGAACGGCAGTTTACCAAGATAAGTTTCAGGAGATGGTAGAAAGCGGTGATCCTGACCCGACAGATGGCGATTTTGGTATGACTCCGGACGGAAATCAGGAATGGGCTGCGAACTATATCAACGAAACATTGATGGAGATAGCCCACGCGACTGATAATTCGACCAATCATTTCCAGATGGATGACAAAAACATAACATTCATGGGGAATCTAAGACCACCTATTGAAGGAAATAGTGGATACTGGGAGTATACTCACCCTAGTTTCGATGAGTGGAGAGTAGTCGAAGTGACAGGTGCCATCAGAGAAGAAGACTGGAGACTAGATATGGGCCAAGACTTCGCAAATCAACTTCGAAATCAAGTTAACATCCAAGTAGAAGAGTTGTTAGGAAATAGCCATACCTTACTTACTCCCCTCATTTTTTCTGCTGACCCTCACCCATGGGACGACGTCGCCTGGCATTTCTATACCGGTGCATGGCTAGCGAATGATAACAGGTATCATCCGCACGTCAATCTCAGACAGATGTACGCTCCCGCACCCGGATGGACCCTGTCTAGAGATCGGGTAGATGAAGGACGATGGCACTACGGGATGACGGAAGAGGGTCAACGATTGAACGATCTGACCTATGAGCCCTATGCCGGCCATGTTGAAAGTAAAGAAGAGTATTGGAATTACGTAAAGGATGCTGTAGAAGTGGCCGTTCAAGATTCAGTTAGAGTCTTCACCGTCACCGAGACTAATCTGTACACATATGATAAGGACAGCATAAACTCGGTCGTAACCAATGCAGTTACCGGATGGGATCAGGTATTCGGACCCAGAACACTTGATACAGATAAAGACCACTTGAACGTGGATTACTACTCCTCTGGAGCCCTCCTAGAAGACCACTGGAACTGGTACGGCGGATCAAAAAAAGATCATATAAACAATGAAAGAAAATGGGTGCTCGGATTTCAGTCGTGGAGGAATCCTCATAACGGTAAACCCATGGAGATGGGCAGTACTTGGAACGTCGAAACCGATTACACTTACGACGATACGGGAGTACTCCAGAAAAACTTGGAAATACCTTCCTCAGCCATGGAGTACGAGCCACACAACGAAAGCTGGGAAACAGTCGAAGATTATTATGATGGTGAAGTACCCGATGTAGCCACAAAAGCGACGATTTCTGTAAACGAAGGATCATGGCACGACGGTACTGAACATGGTCTTCATACCATCGCGGAGTATTATGGAAGGCTGAAGAATATGGTTTATCAGAATGATCATAATAACAATACGGACTACTACTATGATTCACATGCAAATCAGGTAAGATCTTGGTGGGAGAACGTTAAAGCGATCGAATTCCATCCGGATTCAGATAATTATACCATATATGGAAACTGTACTTTCCCGGATGAAGATAAGATAGGGCAGTACTACACTATAGAGCCGAGAACGTCTCAGGCGGTCTATGAGGCGGTGAGTCAAGACGTCTACGAGACACAGTATTCTGCTAACCCGGATACGACCTTTGGGTGGTCCAAAGGTGAAGGAAATATAACCATAGATCTTATGGGAAAAGGACAGGCGGAAGATTACTATATTCCAACTATGCAAAAGATGATCAAAGAAGATTTTGTCCCGCCCCAGGTAAACGAATCTCAACCGTTAGACGACAGTTTAACTTTTAATGCAATTGAATACGCTGAGAAACTTCAGGCGGCTATAGACTTCTATAACGAGAACAATAATCTGTTCATCTCTTACGGCCCATATTATTTCAGTGATAACCGACCAGATTCAAGTGAATTAGAATTGACGAGATTTGAAGGTTACACCGAATACTTCGATTGGCATCATTGGAAAAGACCCACGACCAAGGAGATCAAGCTTTTCGACCTACAGACTCCTAGAAAGGTAATCATCGGTAATGATTTTGAGGTCAGTGTTCAGGCATATATAGAGGAATATTTCCCGGCTGTTGAGACCTATCCTATCGGTGAAGAAGAGGAGCTAGATGTTGAAGTCCTTACTCTTTATCTGGAAGGAAAAGCTATTAGAGATATAACTAGTTTGTCGAGAGAGGTGGGTGAAGCTGAGACTACGTTTTCAGCTGAGATCCCAACTGAAGGACTCGAAGAAGGCAATTACACTGTAGAGATGAAGCTCAGTTTGAGTGACTCCCCGCAGGAAGTGACGGTAAAGGAATCCTTATTTTTGGAAGGCTATGACCTTTACGTGAATACGATGGGTCAAGGCGAAGTGAAAATAGAACCTGACAAGGAAACTTATGAAGAGGGCGAACATGTCACTCTCACGGTTGAACCTGCCGATAGATGGAAATTCAAAGAATGGGCCGGCGACCACGAAGGTGAAGATGCCACAGCAATTGTAACGATGGACAGCGATAAACACTTTACTGCGGTGTTCGACGAAATCACCGAAAACGGTGAAGATGATAACGTTGATGGTGATGGAGAAAACGATACCAGTGATGGAGATGAAGATACACCGGGTTTCTCGATGATGCTTTTACTGATCAGTGCTCTAATAGCCGTGGTGGTCTACCAAAAGAAGCAGCGTTGAAATAGAAATCAATATCCTTCTCTAAAAAACTTTTATAACCCTAATAATCTTGATAAGGAAGTCATATCGCTCTCTAGAATGACCTTTTCCTATATGAATTACCGCGTGACATCCTTGCAAAAACTTTTTTATACCATACCTCAAGTAGGTGAGGTACACTTCAAACCGATGATATGTGTGGACAGGTTTTCCTGTCCGAAAAGAGGTGGATAAAAGATGGCAGATAAAGTATATGTTAACTTTGAGGTTTCGGACGATATAGTGGACAAAACGTATGAAGCGGTCGAGATAGCTAGAGATACAGGAGAGGTAAGAAAAGGTACGAACGAAGTAACGAAGCAGGTGGAACGAGGCGAAGCGGAGTTAGCTGTTCTTGCTGAGGATGTCAATCCTCCTGAGATTCTAGCTCACATGCCTTTACTTTGTGAAGAAAAAGATGTATCTTACTCTTACGTTCCGTCACAGAAGGAACTTGGAGCCGCTGCGGGAATAGATGCAACTTCGGCTTCCGTTGCGATAGTCGATCCAGGTGATGGCGAACAGATGGTAAAAGATCTGAAGAGTAAGCTCGAAAACCTCAAATGAGAGGAGTTTAATAGAATAATTAAAGAGGAGTCCTAAAATGGCTTCAGATGATAGTATTCCGGGAGAAGTTGTAGAGATCGTTGGCCGAACCGGTATGACTGGCGAGGCGACACAGGTCAAAGTTAGAGTTCTGAAAGGCGATGATGAAGGCAGGATCATAACTAGGAACGTTATGGGTCCTGTTCAGAAGGGCGACACTTTGATGCTGAGAGAAACGGCTAGAGAAGCTAAGGAAATAGGAGTGAGGTAAATATGCCGGAAAGAAGGGAATGTTCATTTTGTGGAGATCCCGTCGAACCTGGCACCGGAAAGCAATTTATCAAAAATACCGGTAGAGTATATCACTTCTGCTCGAACAAGTGTAAAAAGAACATGATGGAGCTCGGAAGGAAAGCTAGGAACACGAGATGGACACAGAGACACGCTCAAGAAAAAGCGATAGAGACCTACAGCAAAGGAGAAAGTGAAGAGGAAGAAGAGGAAGAGACAGAAAGAAAGACCATACAGAAAAAAGAGTGACACGATGAAGTGATATGATGAAAACAACCTTCTTGATGGTCAAACCGGACGGTGTCCAGAGAGGTCTCGTAGGCGATGTAATGAAACGGATCGAAAAGCGGGGCCTTCGTATAGTCGCGATGAAGATGATGAGCTTGGACGAAGAGACCGCCGGAGAACACTATACCGAACACAAGGGCAAAGACTTTTACGAGCCTTTGATAGACTATATCACTTCAGGTCCTGTAGTCGCCATGGCTGTAAAAGGAGATTCGGCCATATCTTTAGTAAGGAAGATGGTCGGAGCGACAGATCCCCAGGATGCGAATCCGGGAACGATTAGAGGAGATTACGGTATAGATATAGGAAGAAATATCGTTCACGCTGCGGATTCGCCCGAAAGCGCGGATCGCGAACTTGGGATTTTTTTTGAAGATTCCGACTACCAGGACTATACCCGGATAGAAGAAGATTGGGTCTACGAATAGTTTTTTCTTTCTTTTATCTTTTTTAATAATAAATCTTTCTAAAGATCGCAGTAGTTTCTATTTTATTTATAAGAAAAATTATAAGACAAATTCCGAAATATTTATAAAGACAAACCTCGTTTATGTTAATGTCTGACGAATAAGATATATACGTCGGACTAAATCATTTAAGGTGGCTTAAAGTGTCGGACACAAAACGTATAACTGTCAGAATACCCGTAGATATGGCTGAAGAATTGGACGATTTAGTCGAAGAGGGTTCCTATTCTTCACTCTCTGAAGCGATCAGGGCTGCGATCGACGAATTTATAAAAAATAAAAATGCACCTGATCATATATCCAAAGTGACGGTCGATCTACCTAAACAGAAAGTGGGAGAGATAGAAAATTTGGTCGAGAAAGGTGACTCAATCGATGTAGACGATGCGATAAGGACAGCTGTAAGAGAGTACGTGAAAGAAAAGATCAAGGAATATCAAAGAGATATGGATCAAGAAGGATCGTTGGAGTGAACAGAACTCTCGTGAAACCTGATGTGGATAAAAACGACCGGGTAAACTGTATGATGGAAAATAAGCGGCTCCAAAAAAAGAAAAGCAAGTCTACCGATCTGAACGTATACGTCGTAGGCGTAGGGGGAGGGGGTAATAACAGCGTGGATAGGTTGAGCAGGATTGGCGTCTACGGAGCTACAACCATAGCTGTAAATACGGATAAAGAGCATCTTGAACACAAAGCTGCGGATAAAAAAATGTTGATCGGTAGATCCCACAACCGCGGGAGAGGTGCAGGAGGAGATCCGTCTGTCGGTCAAGAATGTGCCGAGATGGCAGCTGGCGGTTTCAAAAATTTGTTCTCTGACGCGGATCTCGTATTTTTGACAACAGGTCTGGGAGGAGGTACCGGAACGGGAGCGACACCTGTCATAACTGAAGTTGCTAGGAGGAGCGGAGCAATGGTGATCGATATCGTCACGCTTCCTTTTTCCGTAGAAGGCAATAGAAAAAAATTAGCGTGGAGAGGGATACAGAAAATCGAGCCCTACGCTAATTCTACGATAATATTAGACAACGACAAACTGCTGGAGGTCAGCCCGGACGTTCCTTTGGATCAGGGTTTCGGTTTGATGGATTCAGTGATATCAAATCTGATCAAAAGTGTGACCGAGACCATCACTAGACAGTCACTCATAAATCTAGATTTCAACGATCTTAAATCTGTTCTAGGCGGAGGAGGTTACTCAACTCTTATGACTGGTGAAGCCCACAGTAAAGAACCAGAAAAGGTAGTTCAAGAGGCCGAGGGGAATCCGTTCTTGAATGCGGACTACAGCGGAGCGAACAAAGCTCTGATACACCTTACCGGGGGATCTAACGCCCTGTCTGTCAAGAAGATGAACGATATCGTGGGCATGATGACGTCTAAACTCGATACTAACGCCGGTGTGATAGTTGGCGCTCGAATCGATCCGGACTGTAAGAAAAAGATAAAATTGATGTCTATAGTTACCGGCTTAGAAGAAGAGGACGTGTGTCCAGGAAGAGATGAAAGGAATTTTTCAAGAGTAGGATGAATCGTGTCCGAAAGCGTTTTAATGGTAATAGAAGATAATCGTAATGTATGAATTCAGAAAACCTTTCAGAATGTATGCAGGACGGTAATAGAGGGGTTTATATCGACGTAGCGATCTCTCCGAACTCCTCAAGAGATGAAATCACTGGAGTCAACCAATGGAGAGACAATCTGGAGATATCGATCAAAGCCGAACCCACAGAAGGGAAAGCTAATACTGCGCTGATAGATTTTCTCTCTCAGTCTCTAGAGATTTCAAAAGAAAAGATCAGCATAACGAAGGGAAAAAGGTCGGAGAATAAGAGGATCTTTATCAGCGAAATCAGTGAAGAAGAAATCCAAAAAAAGATTTTAAATATGTTTGAGGATCGAAAATGAGATTGAAAGAGGAACTCGAGGGTTTGCTTGACATATTAGATGAGATAAAGCAGGAGGATGAAGATATACCTATAATAGTGGAAGGGAAAAATGACGTAAATGCACTAAGGAGCCTAGGGATCGAACGTGAAATAATAAAGATAAAAAAAGGGAAATCTATCGTCAGGATAATTGAAAGTCTGAGAAACAAATACGAAAAAGTGATAATAATGACGGATTGGGATTCTACCGGGAGGAAACTATGCTATGATATAAAAAAGGCCTGTCAATCGAACGCAATAAGGTATGATTTAAAATATAGAAAGAGGATGGTAAAATTTTTGAAAAAAGAAGTAAAAGATGTAGAGAGCATACCGTCTTTTATCGAGCGAGCTAGAGCCAAGACGGACCCTGCGAACAGGGAAGAAAGGCTCTAAAAACTTTAGACATAGGAAAATATTAAATTTTATTGTGTAATAAGGGTTTAGAGTCAAACATGAGTCGAGTTAAAGTCATTAAGGATGTCACGGAATTAGTGCCTATATTGAGGGCCGTTAGCACTAACGTTAAGAAGGAAGTCTATACCGACTTAGCCGAAGATTGGCAGACGGAGGAAGAGATCGAGGAGAAGTACGGCGAAGAAGGTAAACAGACCCTTCAACTTTTCGACAAAATGGATCTGGTGGAAACCCGGTGGCAGCACACCGGTAGAGAAACCCAGAAAGCGTTTCACACGTATTATTCCGACGTTCACATCGATGCCTCAGTACCTATAGAGGAGATAAGTGATGTGCTCTTTGCAGCCATGTTGGATGAGGAAAAATTCAAAGAGCTTGAAGAACAGATCTTAGAGTCGGTGAGAGAAGGTGAAACGTTTGCCAATGACATCAGCAAGAAGATCGGTTACAGCGGTATAACACTCAAGAGTTTCGTAAAGAGATCGGTTAAATTGAATTATAAAGGCCATAGGATTGAAGAAGTAAAATGAAATAAAAAAATAAAAGGGTGAAATGATGGATACGGATAAATTTTTTTCTAAATTCTCTGAAGGGATATTGGCGATCTTAGCCGGGATATCGATAATAATCACGATATCGTTCTTTGTATACGTAGTGGGTCAATTCCTGCCAGATAAACAGTGGCTGTTTGTATTTTCTCTGATAGCAGTTATCGTTGGAGTTATAGCTCCCATCTCTTTTTACATCTCGGAACTTACTGTTTGGCCAGATTTACTTGGAAAGTTGATTACCGGTATAACGATAGCTCTTCTAGCGGTTTTGTTGGTGAATGTGTACCTCTCTTATGAAGTAGGAGAATTATTAAGAGTCTTTTTGAGCGGTATACTTGGACTTTTCTCCTCCCTTTTATTGGTAAGAGGAGTTTTAGTACCACTCTACGGTAGTGAAGTAGAATTTGAAAGTTCGGAAACCATCGAGGAGAGCTTTGAAGAGGACTTTGAAGATCAGATGGAAGAAGACTTCAGCACTGAGGAGGAAAGCGATTTCGAGGAGAGCAGTGTGAACGAATCTTTCCCTGATCAGAAAGAGGATGAGGAAAAATTTCCGGAAGAAGAGAACGAGCCTTGGTGAGAGAGTTGGGCGCTGTCCTTAGACTGGGTCATCGACCCGATCGTGACAAGAGGATGACGACTCACGTGGGACTGACCGCGAGAGCTTTCGGTCTAAGGGAGATGTATATGCCCGAAGTCGATCCCGGTTTGAGAGAGACCATTACGGACGTATCTGAAAGGTTCGGTGGTGATTTCGAGATAAACGAAAGGAATGACTGGGAAAGGTTGATCAAAGACTGGGACGGAGACACTGTACATCTTACGATGTACGGATCGGATATAGATGAATTTTTTACTGAACAGGATATCGAAAATCCTTTGGTCGTGGTAGGGTCTAAGAAAGTTCCCAAACAGGTATACGATATGGCCGATCATAATGTTGCAGTAGGATCTCAACCGCATTCTGAAGTTGCGTCCTTGGCCGTTTTTTTAGACAGGTATAACAAAAGAGAAATGCCGAAATTCCCCGACGGCCAGATAAGCGTACTGCCTTCCGACGATGATAAACGAGTGATAAATTATTCCGAGGTCCCCACCGCGTCGGAATGCTTTGAATTCGCTAGAGAAAAAGGGATGGATGACGATCTCATGAGTCATACTATGGCTGTGTTAGACCGAGCACTGCAGTTGCAGGAGAAAAAAGGTGGAGATATCCGGCTTGTTACGGCCGGGGCATTACTTCACGACATCGGGAGGACCGTGACACACGACCTTGAACACGGTGTCGAAGGAGCGCGTATTGTTAGGGAAAAAGGATGGTCAGAAGATCTAGCGAAAATAGTCGAAAGGCATATCGGAGGAGGTATCACGAAAGAGGAAGCCGAAGAGCAGGGCCTTCCTTCTAGGAGTTATCTTCCCGAGACGGTAGAGGAAAAAATTATTTGTCACGCTGACAATACAGCTGGTGGAAAAGAAAGGTTCGAACGGCAAATAGAGAGAACGGAGGATGCGGGTTACGAAGATAGTGCTGAAAGGATGAGAAAACTAGCTGAAGAGTTCGGAGAGCTTTGATTGTCGCATAGTTGGTTAAAAGGGTGATTAGATTGCGATCGGAAGAGAAAAAATGGTTTGAAGATGATGAATTCGTGATTGAGGAAAAATTTCTGTCCGTAGGTAAGAAGTACTTCATCAAAAATAAGGAGAGAGATCTAGTCGGTTACTGCGAAAGAAAATCATTGAAGATCCAGGAGGATATTAGAGTTTTTGCAGATGAAACTAAGGCGGAGGAAATCTTCAAGATAAAACAAAGGAATATAATGAATTTCAGTGGTTTATTCGAGATAATCGATTCAAAGTCAGAGGAAACAATAGGTTATTTAAAAAGAAAAGGGTTTAAGTCAATTATTCTTGGAGAATGGATACTATTGGATCCAGAGCGAAACGAGATAGGAAAAGTAAGGGCTGACTCTTTGGTAAAGGAGGCTGCTAGATATAGATTTTTCAAACACATCCCGTACAGGTACAAAATGTTTTATGATAATAGATACGCGGGTGTTTTAAAACAGAGATTTAGTGTTCTAAAAAACGAATACAAAGTTCAGATAAAAGAAGAGCCGGCTCATGGACTAGACAGAAGGCTTGTTATATCGATAGCCCTGTTGCTGGACGCTGTCGAGAGCAGATTTAGAGATCTCGGAAAATAATTTAGAATTATAATCCTCGGCCATAGATTTTTCAAAAAGTGAACAGTGAATATCAAAGAAAATTTATAATGCTTTTTCAATAGCACCTTAGGTGAAAAATTTGCAAAGAACTAATCAAGCAGGTGTACAGCATCCACCTTTACCCAACCAGTTAAAAGATAATAATTTTACGATAAAAGAGAAAGTCCTGTCTGTCGGTCACAAGTACTCTATTGAAAACAGTACTGGACAATTAGTCGGTTTCTGTAAGCAGAAGATACTGAAGATGAAAGAGGACATAAGAATATATAAAAGCAAAGATATGCAGGAAGAGCTATTCCGGATCAAACAAGAAGACATACTCGACTTTAGCGGAACTTTCGAAGTTTTTGATTCAAAAACCGGAAAGACGATCGGTTATCTAGGTAGAAAGGGATTCAAATCTATGGTTAAAGACGAATGGACTATAATGGATCCCGAGAAGAATCAGATCGGATTGGCGAAAGAGGATTCTTTGATAAAAGCCCTGATCCGAAGACATATATTATCGATATTACCCTACAATTACAAGATCTCGTTGGGTGGACAAGAGATAGGTAATTACAAAGAAAAATTCACTCTACTCAAGGATATTTATAAACTAGATCTTAGTGGAGATCCGAATTTCAATCTAGATAGAAGATTGATTCTCTCTCTAGCTATATGTTTAGATGCTATTGAGGGAGAATAGCCACAAAATTCCTTTTTATTTATTTCAAAGAAAAGAGATAAGAAAAGAATTTTTGTCCTAAAGCATCTCTCCGCCCTGGATATCCATCATCATGAAGCCGGAATCGACTTTCGGATAGAAATCGGTGGATTTCTGAGGCATCCTTTCTCCGTTCTTCGCCACGTTCAGTACCTCTTCCGGCTTTGTCGCGTTTACTAGGAAAGCTACTGCGGCTTCACCATCTTTCACTTTTTCCATCGAGTCCTCTGCCCATCGCTCGTAGGATATGTCCTCGTCTATGTGGAGGTCTTCAAGCCCCATGATCCCTTCGAATATCACATCTCTGAGAACGACCACATCGAGATTCTTGTAGTCTTCGGAGTAGTCGTCGGACATGAACTTGTCGATCTTTTCCTGGCTCTCCAGTCGTAATCCTAGTGTTCTACTCTCGTCATAGAGTACGAATGAAGTGGTGTCATCGTTGTCCTTCAAGAACGCATCTTCTTCTCCGTCCGACAGCTCTTTCACGTCGAAATATTTCTTCAATTCATCGATGTGTTCCTCTTCGACATTTTCCTTCAAAAGTAATCTATGTCCCGGAAGCACGTTGAGTCCCGGATCTTCCACCGGAACCATGTAGGTCATCCGCCAGTTGAAAGCTTCATCGTCTTCATAATCTGGATTCTTTTCTCTCATCTCGTTTCTGTAGTTGACCGCGGTCTCGTAGCGATGATGACCGTCGGCTATAACTGCCTGTTCGTTTTTCAATACCTCTTGAACCTTCGCTATCTTTTCTTCGTCCTCTATCTTCCAAACTCTGCTGTGGACTCCGAGATCGTCGGTCCCCTCATACAAGGGTTCCCCTTCGGCGATCTCGTCGAAGGTATCGATAGTGGTCTCTTCCTCGTCACTGTAAAGCATAAAGCCCGCTTCTAAATTTTTCTCCGTGGCTCTCAGCATCTTCAATCTGTCGATCTTTGGACCTTCATGGGTTTCTTCGTGAGGCAAAACAACATCTTCTTCGAAGGGATAGAGTTTTACGGCTGAAACGAATCCTTTTCGGGTATATTTTTCTCCGAGCACCTCGTAATCCTGATAATACACATAGATGCCCTCATCCTCTTCCTTCTGTAAAACGTTCTCTTCCATCCACTCGTTGAGTCTCTGAGACGCTATCTCGTACCGGTTGTCTTCTTTGGGTAAGATGAGCTTGCAGTAGTTGTACTCGTTTTTTCCGTAATATTTCTCCTGCATCTCGTCGGAAATCTTGTCGTAGGGCTGGGTGATGACTTTTTCCATGTCATCGATCTTGTCCTTATTGTACTGGATTCCTTTGAAAGGTTTGAGATCTACCATAATTACACCAACTAACGTTTTGACTGGTTTTATTTAAAGTTTTATTCCAGTTCGTCGATTATCTTTTCAGCGGCTTGAGTCCCGGCTCTTATCTGACCTTCTTCGGTCTGAGCTCCTATGTGCGGCGTCGCGTGGAAGTTATCGAGTTCGAACAGCTTGTGATCTCCGGGAGGTTCTTCCTCGAAAACGTCTTTGCTGCCGAAACGGATCTCGTCGTTCTTGAGAGCCTCGTAAAGCGCATCCTCGTCGACAACGCCTCCTCTCGAGCAGTCCACGAGTACCGCGTTCTCTTTCATCTTTTCGAATTCTTCCGTGCTTATCATGTGGTGAGTGGATTCCATGTGAGGTACGTGTATAGTTATGAAGTCGCTCTCTTCGAGTATCCTATCCATCTCGACCATCTCCGCCGGCTCCGGATCTTCGATGTCTATGACGTCGTATGCTAAAACGTCCATGCCGAAAGCGGCGGCTCTTTCGGCCACGGCTTGACCTATGTTGCCGTAACCAACGACACCCAAAGTTTTACCGTGGATCTCGTTACTGGCTAATTCGCTCTTTATCCATTCTCCTTCTCTCAGGCTGTTGGTTCCCGCGACTATGTCCCTGTAAGCCGCCAGGATATGTGTCATGGCCAGTTCGGAGACTGAGATCGTAGTAGCGGTCGGAGTGTTGTGTACTGCGATACCTTTATCCTTGGCATAATCCAGATCTATATTGTCCAGACCGATACCGGGTCTTCCTATGACCTCGAGATTTTCAGCCGCATCTATCGTAGGTTCTCTGACCTTTGTAGAACTTCTGACCACCAATGCGTGATAAGGTGGGACTTTCTCCGTCAATTCCTCCTTGGACATGCCGAACTCTTTGTCGACTTCGAGCCCCGCGTCTTCCAACTCCTCTACGGCCTCTTCAGCGACCGGATTACATATCAATACTTTTTTTGCCATGGCTATCACAGACCCGCAACATCTTCTATAGCGTCGGTCAGCTCTTTGATATCTTCCACGTCGTGATCACCCATATGGCCTATCCTGAAGGTCTTCTCGCTGAGTTTCGAACCGTATCCGTTTGAGAACGCTAGGTCGTACTTTTCGTTTACCTTTTTGATCGTTTCGGCTACATCGATTCCCCGCGTATTTTCGATCGTACTCACCGTCTGAGACATGTAGCCCTCTTCCGGGAACATGTCGAAATGTTCATAGGCCCAATCTCTCGTGTACTCGGCCATCTCTTTGTGCCGCTTGTCTCTTTCTTCATGGGTCTCTTCAAGCATATACTTCATCTGCTTTCTGTAAGCTAGCATCAAAGAGATCGCGGGCGTGGAATGAGTCTGACCTTTTCTCTTGTAATAATCTATACTCCTCTGGAATCCTCCATACCAAGAAGCCGAGTCTTTCTTTTTTTCGTGCTGATATGCGTCGTCATCTACAACGCAGACCGCGAGACCAGGAGGCATAGCGAACGCCTTCTGAACCGAGGTGAAGATGACGTCGATATTGCTTCCGTCTATATCCACATAATCTCCGCCGAGAGCGGAAATAGCATCAACTATGAAGAAGGTGTCCGGGAAATCTTCCATGACCTCGCCTATTTCCTTTAATGGATTTCTGATACCGGTCGAGGTCTCGTTCATAACACAGGTGAAAGCGTCGTAATCGTCCTTTTCTAAAGCCTCTCTAACATCTTCAGGTTTGACAGCTTTACCCCATTCATATTCCAATTTATCTACATCTTTCCCCAGCCTTTCCGCAACGTTAGCTTGTCTTTCGCTGAAGCTTCCGCAAGTAGCACATAGCACTTTATCATCGACCAAGTTCTGAATCGAGCTTTCCATGAACTCCGTTCCGGAAGCGGTCAAAATTATGACATGTTTATCGGTGTCGAGGAATTCTTTAGTGTCTTCTACAATCGTTGTGTATAAGTCGGTCATCCTATCCATCCGGTGGCCGAACATCGGTTGATCCATCTCTT
>CAZPCW010000030.1:0-25385 GCA_964585175.1 uncultured Thermoplasmata archaeon | reverse complement strand
CACTATAAGTATTGATAATAGATAACCGTACACCCCATGACATAGAGATCAAGGTAGAGGGTGCAGAGCTGAAGCTTGAAGGTTCTAAAGAGCCGGCGAGGGTGAAGAATTTAAGAAGTAGATCAGGAGGGAGGACCGATATCCCGGTACATGAAAAAGAAGTGAGAGACGTAAGGAACTTGCCTGATGAGGGAGAGGATCAGGTGATAATAATGACCAAAGAGGTAAGGGAAGCCTGTCCTGAGAGGGAAGATCTGTACATGCCTTCAAGAGTTACAGAAGAGGATCAGGTAATCGAGTGAAGGGGATTATGCCAGTAGGGTTTTTGTTATGTAAATCAGCTCACATCATACCTATCTGTTCCAGTTTTTCGGGTAGGTAAGTTTCTGTCACGTAGTCCAAGCCGTACTTCGCTAGAGCCTGCTGTTCTGCCTTCTTATCGATCTCCAGCATCGTCTTGATCTCTTCTTTCCAGAAATCATTGTCGAAACGAGGGTCTTCTAGTTCCTGCTCTAAAGCTTTTCTATCGTTTTTAGAAAGTTTGTCTGTTGGAAGATCATAGGTCATTATATCGCTGGCTGTGATACCCACGTATTCAGCGGTCGGGGTAGCGAGATAATCTGAAAGGTAAGCCGTGTTGATAGCGCCGTAGGCTACTGAAGCAAAAATTCTGAAACTCCAGGGATCGGCGTCGGTGAAGACCACCACTGGGACGTCTTCCTCTTCACTCAGCCTTTTTATCACTCTACGTGTTGCTCTTGCAGGCTGTCCTTTCAAATGAACTAAAAGCGCGTTAGCTTCTTCATCGAAGCCGTTTTCTACAAGTCGATCGAACATACCGCCGGTCTCTATAGCTATCATGAAATCGACGTCGACATCGCTGAAGTTGACTTTATCCGATTCTACATTATATGGGATGGTGTAACCGGAATCACCTACATCGTCTCTGCAGTTTATCTTTCTGATTTCTCCGTTTCTGTTCTCTTCTTCTACTGTTATGTCCCCTATCAGCCTAGCGCCGTCTTCTTCTGGTCTGAGCTTGAAATCCTCTCTCAAGCATCCCGTAACGAGTTCCATATCTTCCGCTAAACTATCCGACTCGCTCTGTTTGTTGAACTTAGCTTTGTCCCATCCTTCGGAGATGTAGTACATCTCTCTTAGAGTGGAGGATTTGTTTTCTTCTATCATATCCTGTATCAATTCGAGCATATACAGTGTTCTTAGAAGCATCCGGGCGCTTTTCAGTTTCTTTGCGGAACGGTTGGTGGTGGAATCTCCTAGTTTCCACACGCCTTCTCTCCTGTCCAGTTCAATGTTCGACTTGGAACGGGTGGGAACCTCCATATTGGGTATATCACCTTCATCCAACTGCTCGTAAAAATCTTCGGCTATATTTTCCAGTCTTTCCAATGCCTTCTCGTATCTTTCCTGCATATTCAATCCTCCTCTTCAATCTCTGCTAATTCAATCTCCCAGTCATCTGGAAGGGTTTCGGCACCGATCAACTTCGTCTCGGTAACACCTTCGATATAGACATCACTTCCATCAAGATCTTCTTTTTCGAGACCTCCGTCGAATTCAAGGGTGATCTTCTGAGTATCTGAAGATTTAAGCTTTTCGATCTTCCATTCTAGATGATCGTCCTCATGCTGGGGTTCGATATTTGTTGAGAGAAGTTCGGTTTCGGGATAAGGTTTCTCGAAGAATACGTTCATCTCTTTATCTTTGGGAGTATAATTCATTATTTCTATCTCTACTTCGCATTTACCATCATCCCAGTTGTACTCTTTTTCTACGTAAACCACTCCCATTATTTTAGTCATGGAGAGATCGATATCGGGAGGGTCTCTTTCCAAAAGGTCAGCAGATTTATGAGCTATCATCGGTAGAATATCATTGACCACTGTGAACTTTTTCTTAACTTTCTTACGTCTTTTTTCTTTGTTGAGATGTGTCCTTAGGGACCTAGCACATTCCCTTAACCCTCTTTCTATCTCATCTACCAGAGCGGGTATATCGGCTATAGCTTCTTTAGCTTCAGAGGTAAAAGGAACTCTCGTCGAGGCCACATGGATCATGATCACGGCGGGTCCAGAAGGCATACCCGTTCCGCCTTTTTGATCCAAGTCATAAATTCTCCAATCTATATTCTTTATCGCCGTGGTCGTCGCACAGGCTCCCTTTTTGTAAAGTAGAGGTACTCTGTTAGCGAAGCGCAGGACCCGAACGGAGCCTTCATCAGGGATGTCGCCTCCATAGACCAATCCAACTTCTACCTGGAAAGGATTTCCTGAATAGACGGTAGGATCACGAGTCGTGGGTGGAGCGTAATACTCCGGGTGTTTACCCTTCAGAACGTTTTTGAGACCTTTCTTGACCAACATGCTTTTGATAGGAGCCAGACAGTCGGTCTTGGGGGACATCAATTTGACTTCTTCCGCAGCTTTCAATATATCTTTACAGTCCTCGACTTCCAATTCGCCAGGACTAGTTTTTCCGTCTATACCTGCGGTCTCACATATTTCTTCAGCTTTACTGTAACTGATCCGGCTGAAGTCATTTTTTAAGAACGATTTCAAGGTCCTTCGTTCAGAGTTCTTAGCCATTTTAGATAGTGTTCCGAGTTCTATACCTTTTAGATGAGGTAACATCGCCTCGGTTTTTTCGGGCAGTTGATCCGTAGCTCTCTTAAAGACGGTCTTGTCTCCATTCCTCACATACTCTATCCTCGCGTGAGGGTTGACTATCGCCGTATTTTTCAAGTACTCGAAAACTGAGTGTTTGCCCCGTCTAAGCAGACCTTTAACTGTAGTCTCGAACCTCGTACCGTGTTCTTTACCTTCCCATAGAACTACTTCTTCACTCTGAACTTCCGGTTCGTTCTTCTTTGTATCTAAGATAACTTCCATCTCATTGGCATAATCTTTTTCTTTCACTTTTGAACGGACCGTAGTTGCTCTTCCAGTGGTCAATTGTCCGTACATAACCACGGCGGAGACTCCTATCCCCTGCTGACCCCTGCTTTGACTTATCTCGTGAAATCTAGAACCGTAAAGGAGTTTTCCGAAAACTTCTGGGATCTTCCTTTTCACGATACCGGGTCCGTTATCTTCGATACAGACCTTGTATTCCTTGTCAGCGACCTTTTCTATCTCTACTTTTATCTCTGGGAGGATTTCAGCTTCTTCACAAGCGTCTAAAGAATTATCTACTCCTTCTTTTACCGTCGTAACTAAAGCTTTGGTAAGAGAATCAAAACCCAATATATGCTTATTTCTTTCGAAAAACTCTCCGACCGATATCTCCTGCTGTTTATCCGCCAGTTCTTCTGCTATCGAAGCCATGACATCCCATCAAGCCGCTAAATCACTATTGATTGTTAAACTTTCTGGACAGGGTCGAGTGAAAGTGGGTCTGAAAATAGTGAAATAGAAGAAGAAAAAAATACGCCTAACTCCATAAAGTATATGAAAAATCGAGGTGATTTTTCTTCATGTCTCTTCCCCTGATCGGTGATAAAGTCGAAGAAGAAGCTTACATCTCTCTAGAAGAAGCCCTGGAATATTTTATTGGAGAATTGGATCAGCCACTCCTAAAGGGCGTGATCATTTGCTATGACTCTCAGGTATTAGATCTAGTAGAGGATGAGTATGATTTTGAAGAAGAAAACTCGCCGTTCGGAGATTCACTAGTTATACAATATGGCGGGGCGAAAGATGATGACGCGACGATCTGGTTGTAAAAGTTGGAGTTGGAGCTCCCGCCGCGTCGATTGCCCTAGAGCGCCTTATCTGTTTAGGGATCGATAATTTTATTGCGATCGGCCACGCAGGTGCTCTACAGGAGCAGCTTGAGGTCGGAGATCTGGTGGTATGTGAACGTGCGATCAGGGATGAAGGGACTTCATATCATTATTTACAACCCTCGAAGTACATAGAAGCACCTAAGAAGATAACTGACAAAATAGTGGAGACCTTGGAAAAAGAAGAGGAGGATTTTCAGATAGGCCCCTCTTGGACGATAGATACGCCTAATAGAGAGACCAAAAAAAGATCAAAAGATACCGAGATGAAGGGGTATTAACGGTAGAAATGGAGGCGTCGGCCTTATTTTCTATCGCTGAATATCGAGATGTTGAAGTAGGGAGTATATTTACGATCAGTGACAAATTGACCGATTCAGAATGGGAACCTAGATTTTTGGATGAAAAAGTCAATGAAGGTTTAAGAACTGTACTAGATATCGCTGTCAAAGCGTTATAATAAAAGGATCGACCTTTACTCAATCTCGAATTTCTCTCACGTGGAAGCCGCTGTCTTCCAATTTGATATCTTCTCTTTTACCTTCGAGATATTCATACACGGTCGCGTGCTCCCTACCTTCGAGGATCATCTCTACCGCTCTTCTCGCTATCTTCAATTTGAAAGGTGGACCGATTATGCCGACCGTGTTCCCCTTTACGGAAACATAGGTTTCGCTCAATTCTTCGATCAGTTCTCTAGTTCTTCCGTCTCTGCCTATCACTCGTCCTCTCATCCTCTTTACAGCGTTGGAACTCTTACCGACCCAGCTTCTTATGTCCAGTAAATCGAAATCTATATTGTCGTGAAGTACTTCCATGGCTTTTTCCGGGTTGAAGCCTCTGCCTATCGCTTTGACGACGTCCTCGACCTTCATGGAGAGGATTGGATCATCTATATCTCTAACATCTATGTGGACCTCCCCGGTCTGAGAGTCTATCTCTAGTTCGGCACCACTCTCTTCTTCTATTTTCTCCTTCGTCTTCCCGTCCTTCCCTATGAGAACGCCTATCCTGTTTTTGGGGATCTTTATGCTTGGCATTATATCATTCCTCTACTCTATTCTACTCTATACCTATTTTTTCTTTGACGCTTTCAGCGCTGATATCTACACCGTTCTTGCCAAAGTATCTGACGATGTTAGTTATATCTCTTTCCAATAACTCCTCGGCGTGAGGGTGATTTAAAGGTACCGATTGTGAAACGTCGATAAGGTAAGGATAACCTTTAGCTATCATAACGTTGAACTCGCTGATATCTCCATGGACCATCTCTATATCGTTGTGAAGTATATCGAGAAAATCTAGGATTTGTTCGCAGACATACTCCATATCATCCTCATCCAGATCTACATCTTTCAGCAAAGGTGCGGGCTGACCACGATGATCTAAATACTCCATCACCAGTATATTTTTGGAGAACGCTATGGGCTCTGGAACTCTGATGCCCGCTTCTTTCATCAAATCGAGATTTGCGTACTCTTTCTTCGTCCACGCGTAGGTCATCTTTGGGCCCTTGGGAACGTCCTCGAATCTATAATCGCCCTCGATATACTTCTTGAACTTTTTGAAAACCGCAGTATTTATCCTGACGATCTTTACCGCTACTGAGGTACCGTCCTTCTTCTCCCCTCTAAATACCTTAGCCTCTTTTCCAGTCGATATGGGATTTTCCAAGGTCTCTATAACCCCGTCCCTGATAAGATTGTACAGTTCCTGGATGGTCCTCTTGTCGAAGACCTCCTCGTAGGTTTTTCTTCCGGGTATGTGGATCTTCTCCTTCAAGAGGTTCTCCTGTCTCTTATCGACCATCATGGCTTCATGCTTTTAGATATGATAAAAAAGTTTCGAAATTATCCTTCGATCACCTCACGATCTGAAGGGAATCGCTCTTCGTTCTTTTCCAGCTTGTCTTTAATTGCTTTCTCCAGATCAACGTCGGCTTTCACGGAAAGAGCCAATAGATAGATCATTATATCGGCCATTTCTTCTTCCAGTCTTTCTCGCTCTACCAAATCCAAAGAATCTTCTTTCCACTGAAAAAGCTCTAAAAGTTCTGCAGCTTCGACGGAGATAGAAAGACTCAGATCTTTCGGAGTGTGATACTTTTTCCAATCCCTCTCATCACGAAATTCCTTCACCTTTTTTTCTAACTCTTCGATCTCTACCATGTTATAAGATATGGTCTAGATATTTTAAGATTCTCGAAAAAATGAAGAAAGAAGATAGTAATTCAGTCGATTTTCAGGAGTTCATCCGTATTTCTTGTATAATTTGAACGAGACAGCTAGTACGAGTGCAGTGGAGGCTATGATCATTGGTAGGATTAATTCCTCTGGTATCAAGGAGGGCAAATAAGAGGAAGAAGATGAAGGTGTCTGGACGGTAACTTCTTCTTCACGTTCGCTCTCTGTGAACTCGTTTTCGGCGGTAACTTGATATTTGTACTCGGTCTCCGCTTCTACCTCAGTGTCTTTGTAGGTGCTAGAGGATGAGTTCACACTTGCTATCAATTCTCCATCTCTGTAAATATTGTAATTGGATATATTATTATCATCTGGAGCGGTCCAGTTCAAACTTACAAAGTCTTCACCCTTGTTGACCTGGAGATCTTCAACACCTGAGGGGACTATCCTCTTTGAATAGATAGTGGTGATATTTTGACGTGTCCACCTGATAACGGAGAAGTATAATTTAGTCCCGTTTCTTCCCCAGATTGGCCGGAATGCGATACTAGGCCCATAGATTTTATCCCGAGTGTTTTCCTCTAGATTTAATACATAAGCTCCTTCACCCATCCTAAAAAATAACACTAATTTTCCGTTTGGAGAAGCTCTAGCGTAAAGCTCGTCTTCAGGCGTATCTGTCAACTGAGTGATATTACCGCTTTCGAGATCTTTCAGATATAGTTCATAATTACCGCTTCTATTCGATGAAAAAAACAATCGAGCTTTTATTCACATAAGTTGGGCAGCCTTCATCGTATTGAGTTGAAGCGATCTTTTTTCTATCCTGCCCTTTTACATCCACCGAATATATGTCATAATCCCCAGATCTATCTGAAACAAATGCGATCCTCTTCCCGTCCGGTCTCCATGCTGGACTTACGTCTTTATGACCTCCTTCGGTGAGAGTTGTTTTCAGAGAATACTCCTCTGAGCTTAAATTAGATTCCTCATACAGTTTTAATTGAGATGTGACTGGAAAATCGCCATACGCCTCTAAGACGATCTCTCCTCTCTTTGGAGAATAAACAGGATTCACCTTTGAGTTAGAAGAGTAAAAATTTTTAATTTTACTTGGGTTAAATTCCTCTTTCTCATCCTTGCTGATATTTAGCCTAAAGCTAGAGGTAGTTTGGACACCGTAACTTGATGAGGCACCAGCAAAAAGAAGACCGTTTTTTAAAGTAGATGTAGGCCAACCCCTTAGATAGGTGATACCGCCGATCTTTTTGGCCTGTACTTCTGGGTAGCCTTCGACTCCCTTGGTGTAACAGTTTTTGACCCATCTGTACCATCTCTCGATAAATTTATCATATGTCACCCCAAGCGAATTCTTGAAAGATTCCGTAAAGTTCGTATCAAATTCCTTCAACTCCTCGATAAGAATATCAAACTCTCTCTGAGTATAATTCTCGGATACATATTGAAACGCGGTTTGACCGAGAACGTAATAAGACACGAAAGCACTCGATCCAGACCCTGGTTTAATCGATTTATTCCGCTCGATAAGATCTTTAACCAATCTTCTAGCTCCTAAAGAAGAAAGATTTTTTCCAAATACCATATTTTGATTATACATCGCAAGTCCTTCTATAACCCATGTAGGAGGGGGTCTCATTTTGTCCAGCGATAGACGATAAACTACGTGGTTGTATTCATGGGCTAATAGGCCTTTTACCTGAGTGATATTTCTTTTAGAATAGATGCTCCAAGTCGGTTTAATATATATTTGGATACCACTACCAGCGTGGGAATTTTTCCATTCAAAACCAATTTTGATATCGGTTTTGCTTTCAGGGGTGTAGTTCATGAACTCGGTAACGGTCGGGTATATCTCTTCAGCCGCTCTAGCATATCTTTCTCCGATATCAACGATACCCTTTTGGATAATCGATCACGAAGTGTTCTGTTTCAATCTTGCTTTCCCCCTCAGCTTTTAATTCGTTATCCGCTCGGGCCGGATTCACGACTATTATCGATAAAGATGATAACAGGAGAAGTAAAACTGACAGCACACATAGATGTTTTTTCAGTTTCATATTTTCAACTCCTCAAAGATATTAAAAAATATAGATGTAATATATGTTTTGGATCTCAGATTATAAGAACTTCACCTTATCCTTTTCGCGTAGATACGCTTGATATCCTCGGCTCTAGCTTTCCCGTCCTTTTTCATTTCGTCCTCTGTCATTATCTTGTGGATTACCGCTTCTTCTTCATTCACTTTTATCCTGTCATTGACGTAAAATTCCTCTTCAGGTACAACTTCGAGGGTGTCGGAGGCACTGTTCCTGCCTTTATTAAGCGTGACCTTAACTCTCACTTTATCGTGTTTCTTAGCCCAGATATTTGTGATGTCTTCGACCTTAGAGGAGTCGGTTCTTCCCCCTTCCTGTTCTAAAGAGGTGACTTTTACAGTAGAGCCATCCAGGAGCAACTCGTCCCCTTCGTGTATCCACTCTTCAGGATACAAGGAGATCTGATCTTTATTGGATTCATCTTTCCAGCTTACCACGATAGGAACATCGATAGCTTTCTTTTCTCTTATAGTTTTATGATTCGTGGTCCCACACTCTTCACATTTGACAACACCATCGATAGTGACTTCTTCTCCTTTAGTACCGATTTCGCCCTTTAAGATCTCGTGAAGAGTTTCTTCTCCGCACACTGAGCATTGTAAATAGTATGAATTGGGAACCTTCATCTTTAACACCCTATATCTAACTCCATCTTACATAAGCAGGTATATTAATCTTCCCATACAGAGAACCCGCATTCGCACTTATCGCCTTTTAGAGATCTTCCACACTTCGGGCAGTTAGACTCTTTGATAAGCTGCTCGCTCCAGGCTTCTTTCACTTCTTTTTCATCCGATTCCATTATCTTCTGATATATCTCTTCCTGATCTTTGGTAGCTATCAACCTTTCCAATTTAGAGTAATCTCTTATTGGCCCTTTTCTTCTTTCGATAACGCCCCTCTTCTTAGCATAAGCGGCTATGACTATCCCAGCTGCGAAGCCAGTGAAGTGGGCTGCGTGAGCTATATTTCCACTTCCCGCGAAGATAGAAATTCCGGTCTGGATAGCTATAAAAGCGACCACGGACACGTCGACTCTTACTTCAGGAAGGAGTAAAGGGGGGATTATCATGGTTATCTTGTCTTTGGGATATAGAAAGACCAAAGCCCCCATAATGCCGAATACAGCTCCGGAGGCGCCAAGATTTCGAATCCAAAGGATTTCTACTCCAGTGGTTCCAAAGAGGACTTGAATCCAATTGAAAAGATACTGCCCGAGTGTAGCGATCAAACCTGAAATCAAATAAAAAATAAATGTCCACTTTTTCCCCACTCTATCCTCCAGCGGCATGCCGATAAAGAAAAGGACCAAGATGTTACCTACTATGTGCATGAGACCTGCATGAAGGAACATCAACGTGAGAAATGTATGTCCTCTCAGCAGTAAAAAAAACGGACTTGAGATGTAAATAGCTCTTCCCGCAAGATCGTCATAGATAGTATTTATGAAATTAGGGTTCAACATTCCTCCCGCAACCACGATGATAAATATAACTAGATTTGTGATTATCAATACCTGAGTCAGGTACATCTCACTATTGTAAGCGTATAACAAGCCTATCAAGATCAAGGCGATGATAAGGTAGGAGAACCAAAACATCGTAGCGGTATTTGGTTTTGGTAATATAGTATTAACGCCCGTCATGATCGATATTACTATGGTATTAGGAATTAGAAGAAAAATTATAAACTAAGTTACTAGATGGGGAACACGATGGTAAAATTCGCTCATATCGCCGACTGTCATCTGGGTGCTTTCGGTCGCAATCCCTCGCTGAGGGAGTACAATCTTAAGGCCTTTGAAAAGGCTATAGACATAAGTCTTGATCGAAATGTTGATTTCATAGTAATAGCTGGAGATCTGTTCCACAATCCTCATCCGGATATGGAGGTAGTGAATAGAGCGGTAAGAAGTTTGATGAAAGCTAGAAGCGAGGGAGTTAACATCTATTCGGTTTACGGTTCTCACGACTTCAAGATATCTCAAGCTTCACTGATAGATGTTCTCGAAAGCGCCGACGTTTTCAAAAAAGTCGTGAATTACTTGGAAGAAGAAGGTACTCTCGAAGTTCAGGAGGAACCCTCTGGAGTTTCTATGACCGGTTTGAGCGGAAGGAAAAATAGAGCCGATATAAGTTATTTCGAAGAGCTCGAATTTCCTGAGCCGGAAGGAGAGAGCATCTTTGTTTTTCATTCTCCTATAGCCGAATTGAAACCGGCGGATATACATGAAAAGAAGAGTTTACCACTTTCACTGATGCCGGACGGATTCACTTACTACGCCGGAGGTCATTTACACAAAAGGATAGAACACGAAGATGAAAAAAACATCTACTATCCTGGACCTACATTTGGGGACTCTTATACCGATCTGGAGAGAGACGAGCGTGGTTTTTACATAGTCGAAGACTGGGAGCCCGAGTACATACCACTTAAAGAGCCGAAAATAGTGAGTAAAAGGATAGATGCGGACGGCCTGAAGGTGTTAGAAGTCAAAAAGAGGATCGAAACACTTCTCGAGGAGAAAATGGAAGGGGGCGTACTTCTGTTGAAAGTCTCCGGAACTTTAGCAGAAGGAGTACCCTCAGATATAGATTTCGGAGAAGTGAAGAAAAAATTCGAAGAAAAAGGTTTTGAAACGGTTTATCTCAACAGGAGAGGTCTTGAGGGTAAAGAAGTTGAGACCGTCCAGGTAAAAGAAGAAAAAGAGGAAGAGCTCGAAGAGAGATTACTGGAGGAATATACTGGAGAAAGCGATATGAGCGTAGAATTTAGAGGGCGACTGCTGAACGTGCTCAAAGTCGATCAAAACGATGGAGAAACAAGAGCCGATTACGAAAACAGGATCTGGAAGGAAGCCTGGGAATTGATAAAGAGAAGAGACGAATACGAGGAAGAGGAAAATCGAAAGATGAAAGAGAAAGAAGAACAGGAACAAGAAGAAGAAAAACAAGATGACCGGGGCTCAGATAAAGAGGAACTAGAGAAAGAGCAAGAAGAAAGTACAACCAAAAAGTCGAAGCCGAGGAGTGAAGAAGGTCAGATAAGTTTGACCGATTTTGGGGGTGAACAGTGATGAAGCTCGAAAGCATGGAGATCGAAAATATCAGGAGTTATGAAGAGGAGGAAATAGATTTCGATGACGGTGTTTTGCTTTTCCAGGGAGATATCGGTTCGGGTAAATCCTCTATACTTTACGCTCTTGAATTCGCGCTTTTTGGAGCCACACACCGAAATTTTTACGACAAGATCTTGAGGCACGGAGCGAAAAAAGCGAGCGTGACATTGGAATTTGAAGTTGACGGGGAAAACTATACCGCTTTCCGCTCCGTCAAAGAGAGGAGCAGCGGATGGGGTAAAAAGTCCTATTTAGAGGTCGGCGGAAAGAAGATGGAGCTTTCCTGGACCGAGATGAGAGACAAGATAATCGATCTTTTAGGTTTGAGGGAATCTTCGAGTGGTAAGGTAGAAACTTTCCACATGAGTATTTATACCCCTCAGGAGAGGATGAAAGAGATCCTCTCTATGAACGAAGATGAAAGGTTGGAATCCATAAGAAAAGTCTTCAACTTGGAGGACTACAAAAGAGCGGCGGAGAACACCAGGATAGTCAGAGACGGCCTGAAGAACGAGATAGAAAAATTAGAAGTGAGGGCTGAAAAGATCGAGGTCCTCGAAGAAGAGATCGATGATAAAAAGGAAGAGTTGGAGGAAAAGCGAAAAGAAAAAAAGAGGACAATATCGGAACTGAAGAGCTGTAAGGAAGAAAAAGAAAAAGTTCAGGAAAAGAAAGAAAAGTTGGAAAAATTGGATCAAAAGATCAAAGACTTAGAAAGAGAAAAAAAGAGTCTTGAAGATAAGATTTCTTCTATTGAAGACGATATCGAAGAAACTACTGAAGAATTGGAACGAATAGAAAGAGACGAAAATAGGTTGAAAGAGGTAAAGGAAAAGAAAAATGAATATGAAGACACCAAAGAGGAAGTAGAGAAGGTTAGAGATATTTTGAACAAGAAAAGTAAAAAGAAAAATGAGAAGAAAAATCTGAACTTGAAATTGAAGAACAAAAGATCGGATCTAGAAGAGATAGAAGATAAAGAGGAGAGGTTGGGAAAGATAAAAGACGAGATCGAAGATATGATGGAGGTCTCTCAGAAATTAGAAGAAGTGAAAGATGATAGAGATGAACTTAGAGACAAGCTGGGCGAAATAAACGGTGACCTCAAAGCCAAGAGAAGGGATATCCAAGAAAAAGAAAGAGAGATAGAAGATATGTCCGATCTCGAAGAGGAGAAACAATGTCCCAAATGCAAACAGCCTTTGGATGAAGAGCACGTGGAAAACATACTGACCGATCTTAGAGAGGAGAAGGGTGAACTAGAAGATGAAGTAGAGAACTTGAAAAAGGAAAGAGATGAGTTAGTAGAGAAAATTTCCGACCTCGAGGATAAGATCGATAAGCTGGAGAAGGAAGAAAAAGAACTTTCCCACAAGGAACGAGAAGTGAAAAGATTAGAAAAAGAGATAGATAAGAAGGAGGAAGTGGAAAAAGAGATCGAAAGGATTGAGGGAGAAATTGAAGATCTTAAAAACAAAATCGAGTCTTTTGAATATGATGATGAATATCTTGATGAACTGAAGGAGAGGAAAGAAAAACTTGCGGAGTACAAAGATGAATTTATCGAGATAAAAGAGAGGTTGAAGAACAAGGGAGATCTGTTAAAAAAAGAGGAGAACTTGGAAGATGAAATTGAGGAGAAGAAGGAAGAAAAAGAAAAGCTTAAAGAAAACTTAAAAGAATCTAGAGAAGAGTTTTCTGAAGAAAAGCTTGAAGAAATTCGAGAAAAGCACGAATCATTGATCGAAAAACGAAGTCGTTTGATAGAGCAGCGAGAACACTTGGATTCCGATATCGAACGGTTAGAAAAAGAGATAGAGAAGAAGGAAAAGGAACTTGAGGAAAAAGAAAAGAATCGTGAAGAAGCCGAAGAGCTCAAAAGGGTCAAAAGCTGGATAAGCAACGAGTTCAAGGAGACGATCAAGAGCATAGAAGAGAACAGATTGGCTCAGATCAGGAGCGAGTTCGGAAGATACTTCCGCAGATGGTTCGACGAGATCCTAGATGATCCAGATATAACCGGCAGGCTCGATGAAAAGTTTTCACCCAAGATAACCGTACGGAACAACGAAACCGGAGTGGATGACCTGAGCGGTGGAGAAAGGACTTCAGTGGCTCTGGCTTATAGGCTGGCGTTCAATACGATGATAAAGAAGGAACTCGGGCTCAAAAGCAATCTATTGGTGCTCGACGAGCCTACCACGGGATTCAGCAGAGAGCAGCTAACTAGATTGAAAGACGTTATAGATAAAGTCACGGCGGATCAGATAATCATAGTTTCACACGAAAACGAGATCTTGAATATAGCCGACGTGGAGTACCTCGTCGGAAAGCGAGAAGGAGTTTCCCAAGTCGAAAAGTCACGCTGAGTTTTCACTACAGATCTAGTATCTCTTTCATCTTCAAACTATCTCTATCCAGTTCCGGTGTTTCACATATGACTGTGATATTGTAATCCTTTTCTTTCAGAACAGGTGCCAGCTCTCTAAAATCAGGTTCGTGCTCCTCCACATTAAGGTGTTCCTTTTCCCCTTTGTCAGTGTACTCTATGGAAGAAAAATGAGAATGCAGCGGACCGTCATGGATCGACTCAAAACGTTCGAGGAGTTCTCTGAAATCGTCCTCGCTCTCTAAAGCGCCGTCGAATCTCGCGTGATGATGAGCAAAATCTAGAACCGGGACTGCATGATCCGTCTGTTTCAAAACTTTCTCTATCTCTTCTAAAGTCCCCCAACTTTTTCGCTTTCCCATCTGTTCGAGTCCGATCTTCACGTCTAAATCTTTTTCTTCGATCTTTTCTGCACATTCTACGACGCCGTCTCCGATTATCTCGGTAGCCTTTTCACTAGACATGCCTGAATAGTATCCAGCGTGTATGGTAACGACCCAGGCGCCCATAGCATCTGCCAAACGGGCGCTCTTCATTATCCTTTCCTTGCTCTTTTCGATTGTCTCTTCATCTTCTGAATTCAGATTTATGTAATAGGGGCCGTGAATGCTCAGCCTTATATCGTGCTTTTTCGCTTTCTCTCCTATTTCTTCAGCGGTAGATTCTTTCATCCGCGCCCCACGAACGAACTGTACTTCCATTGCATCTAGTCCTTCGTCCGCAAGATACTCCATGCTGTTTTTCGTGCTGCTCACGCCGTGAGGTGTCCCTCCAGGGCCGAGATAGATCATAGTTATCCATCCGATACTGTTTTAAAATAATTTTCGTCTTGCTTTTTTCGGACTTCTAAGACCAAAAAATTATACTCTATTCCTTCATTCATATGTTGATGATAATCTCCCAGGTAGAGATACTATCACTATTATTGGCAACATTGATCGGCCTATTGAGTGGGATGGAAAGATCCTACCGATCTTACAAGGAAGGTGAGATCAAAGGCGCGGGTATAAGGACTTTCACCCTTGTAAGTTTAACGGGTTATCTGCTCGTCTTTACATTTCAAAACGAGCCCGTTTCCCTCTCGATACTGGTCATCATATTTTCATTTCTATTCATATCTCTACCTGTGATACGCAGCTTGAGAAATTCGGTAGGGCTGACAACTCCTGTTGCGCTCGTGATGATTTTCTTGATAGGCATGATTTTCGGTTTAGGATATCCCTTATTGGGAACTTTGAGCGGACTTGTTCTGATTAGCTTGACTTCTTCAAAGAGAATTTTACACCATTTCGCCGAATTTCTGTCCGAAGGAGACCTGATGAGCGCTGTAAGATTTTTGGTCGTAGCTGTTATTATTCTGCCTATCGCGTATACGATAGGTCCGATACATCCACTGATCGGTCCAGGTAGAGTTTTCGATCCTCTTCAAGCTGTGATGATGGTCATATTCGTTTCTACGATCTCTTTTGCTAGTTACGTGATAATGAAAATATTCGGAGCTGGAAAGGGATTGAAGATATCCGCCTTCATCGGCGGTTTGGTCAGTTCGGCGGCTGCAACAGCTTCGGTCTCCGAGAAATTTCAAAATATGAAAGAAAAAGGAACCGATTCTTTGATAAGCGTGATTCTAGCGAACACGTCGATGTTCATCAAAGACTATGTGATAATCATCACAGTCGGAGGTATAATACTCGCTAGGCACTTTTTACTCCCTATCGCTTTTCTAATATCGGTGACCGTGGTTTTTTTGATCTATAATATGAGGAAAAATGAGAGGGATATAGGAGAAGGTAAAAATTTAGAACTGGACCTCGGAACTCCGTTTGCTCTAAAACCCGCGATCAAGTTCGCTGTCGTCTTCAGTTTGATATGGGTTTCCAGTTACTTTTTACAAAATTATGCTGGAGATATAGGCATATATATGATCTCTTTTGGAGGATTGGTCTCGACCACTTCTGTGTCTGCGTCTATTTCTTCCCTCTATATGGCCGGAGAGATTAGCGCCGTCACTGGAGTTTCCACTATGCTGTTAGCCTTCGCGCTGGGTTCTCTCTCGAAAGTTCTCATAGTCAGGGCTTATTCTCCTAGATTGGCGAAAAGGACTTTAATACCTATGGTAGTATTGAGCACCGCATCATTTATATTGGTGGTGCTAATGAACTAAGTTACTTGATCTCAGGAGAGTGTTTAATTAGATGGTCAGCGCAGGTATGATTTATGCTATTATCGCTATTCTCGCATTCATAGGGATAATGATATTGCTAGACAGATTTGACCTTTTAGAACCCTATGGCTTCGAATTATCGGGTCCGTTTTTGATGTGGAAAACCAAGAAAGGAAGGAGTATAATAGAACGAATCTCCCAGAAAAAGCGATTTTGGGAAAATTTTGGAAGTCTAGGGATAGTGATCGTTTCTATCTGTATGGTACTTATCTTTTTAATGGTCGCCTGGTCCGCATATGTGGCTACTTCTATTCCGGCCGATCAGGCCCCTCAGGCTAATGAGGTGCTTGTCTTACCGGGAATAAATCCGATCATACCCGTCGGTTATGGAATAATGAGCATGGCGGTGGCGATAATTGTCCATGAATTCTCTCACGGTATACTTTTTAGAGTTTTTGATGTCGAGCTCAAATCTCTAGGACTACTCTTTTTAGTGGTACCTCTGGGAGCTTTTGCAGAACCCGATGAGGACGATTTAGAGGCTGTCGAGAAAAAGAAGAGAGGACGGATTTACTCGGCCGGTCCTGCAAGCAATATGGTACTAGCTATCATTATAGTTCTGATATTTTCAACTCTTTTCATGGGATCTGTAACAGCTAAAAAAGAAGGTTTGATGGTGACAAGTGTCTACGATGACACTCCTGCGGAAAGAGCCGGTATCGAAGAGTACGATGAGATCCTAAAGATCGGAAATCATCGTATCAAATGTATGGATGATTTAAATTCCATCGATTTGGAGCCGATGCAAGAAGTTGATGTTCAAGTTATGAGAGGGAACGAAGAGCGGAGCCTTAACGCTACAACGGGACTGGTGATAACCGGTGTTTTTGAAGGATATCCCGCAGAAGAAAAAGGATTGGAAAGAGGAGACATAATATACAGCATCGATGGAGAGGTCATAAAGAATAGTGATGAATTCGAGGAAGTGATGGAAGGAAAAAACGACAAAATCAATCTGACATACCAGAGAAGAGAGGACGGAGATTACGAACAAAACCAAACAGAGATGGGATTTAAGGACGAGATGATAGGTGTAAATTATGTATACCTTGGAGTATCCCCTCGAGAGATGGATTGGCTCCCAAATCTTTTGAGCAACCCTATATCTGGAGCGGAGAGCTTTTCCGAGGTGTTTCAAAACAGTATGTTTTACATAGCTTTACCTTTCTTTGGTCTATCACCCATGCCAGAAGGTATCGCACAGCTTTATGAAGTGACCGGTCCTCTATCGGTCATGCCGACAGGTGCCTTTTGGATGGTTGCCAATTCGTTGTACTGGATATTCTGGTTGAATCTGCTCGTAGGTCTTTTCAACTCTCTCCCGGCGGTCCCTCTCGACGGAGGGCACATGTTCAACGACGGCATTCAGGGGCTGACCGAGAAATTAGGTATAGAAGAGGGACTCGGCGAAAAGATCTCTGACAGCATGACTATGGCTGTTGCTCTGTTGATCCTTTTCTTGTTGTTATGGCAGATGATAGGGCCGAGGATATAGCTTTGAGTATAGTTGAAAAAGTGTTTCCCAACTTCCAATATTTTTTTATGTTTTCACTTTTTTCTTGATACGTTATGTTACCGTTCGAGGAAATAGCCGTGATGGATAGGAATTCAGAATTTCGAGGTACACCTCCGAAAGAACTGATGGAAAATGCAGGAAAAGGGTTAGCGGAAGGCATAATGGATAATTTTTCCAAAAGAAATGTGCTCTTCATATGTGGAACGGGGAACAACGGCGGTGACGCCTATGTTGCAGCGAGATATGTTTCAAAGCAGTGGGGCAGAGAAAATGTCAAGGTATTTCTCATCAAGGGAAAGAATAACGTGAGAAGTGAGATATCTAGAGAAAACCTAGAAAGATTGGACTGCGAATTAATAGAAGAGATAGATTGGGCGGAGATAGATGAAGACACTATAATTGTGGACGCTCTTCTGGGCACTGGCATCAAAGGGAATATTCGAGAACCTTACCGTGGAGTGATAAAGAAGATAAATGAGGTAGACAATCCTACCATTTCAGTCGACGTGCCGAGTGGTGTGGGAGCGGATATTTCTGTGGAGACGGAAATCACAGTGACATTTCATGATCTAAAAGAAGGCATGTCTGAAGAAAATTCAGGAGAGATCTTGGTCAAAGATATAGGGATTCCTGATAAAGCCATCACGCACACCGGACCGGGTGAGATGATCCTTTATCCTAGGCCTCAAAAGGATTCTCATAAGGGTGAAAATGGAGAACTATTGATAGTGGGAGGAGGCCCCTATACTGGAGCTCCGGTTCTAGCTGGAGAAGCAGCTTACAGAAGTGGTGTAGATCTGGTTCATATGGCCGTACCTGAATCTATATCGGATATAGTGTCGGGATTCTCGCCGAATTTTATAGTTCATGGATTGGAAGGAGAGAGATTGAATGAAAACCATGTAGAAGAAATTATGGCTCTTTCTGAAAGATGTGATGCGGCAATAATAGGACCCGGTTTGGGAAATGAAAACGAAACGGTCAGGGCGGTGAAAGAGTTGATCGAACGATTGGATAAGCCCACTCTGGTGGACGCTGACGGTCTGAAAGCTGTCGCTGAAGGGGAATTAAAGATTGGTCCGGACACAGTTCTTACGCCCCATAGAAAAGAATTCGAGATGCTGTCTGATGAGAGCCAGGATGAAGATTTTGAGGTCAGAGCGGATTATTTAGCGAGTAAAAACGAAGCTGTCTTAGTGGTTAAAGGAGAAAAAGATTATATCACCGACGGAGACCGCTTCAAGTGGAACGATTTCGGAAATGAAGGTATGACGGTAGGCGGAACCGGTGACACTTTATCTGGAGTTATCGGTGCCTTGATGAGCAAGGGTTTAGAGCCGTTCGATTCAGCGAGACTCGGCGCTTATATGACATGCAGGGCAGGAGATAAGGCCTTCGATAATCTTAGATGGGGTCTAACGCCGAAGGATATCATAGAGAATCTTCCCGAGATGATGAAACAATAGAATTCAATGAAAGACATATTTTAACAATCGATAGTGATTGGGAAAATTTCAATTATTAGTAAAAAATTACAAATTGAGGATCAATTGTGACAGCCGAAGAAGATAAAAAAGGAGGAGAAAGCGGAACAGATCCACTCGAATCCTCACTATCGAGAATGATAGATGTAGACAACGTTATTTTTACCCTAGTGGTCGATTCTAGCGGTGAGGTCGTCGATTCCAAGGGAGGGTTAGATAAGGCTAAACTCAGGACTTATGGGGCTATGTGTGCCACCATGTTCGGAGCCGCTCAAAAAGCTAACGAAGAAATCGAGATACAAAAACCTGACACTTTAGTTCTTAACGACCCCGCGGGTAAAAAATACATCAAGGGACTTGGAAGAAGTTATATCCTTGTAGCTAGAACGAAGAGAGCGGATAATTATGACGAGATATTGGAAACTATTCACAAGGAAGGCAAATACTTAGCTAAAGAGTGGATGAGAGATCAGCTCATCACTTCGTTGAAAGATAAATACAAATAGGAAAACAATGACCCCCTTCCCTTAGATTTTTTTCTTTTCATCCTCTCACATGGTAAATTTTTATATTTGTCTTCCCTATAGCAATTTTGTTAGATTATTGTATTGAATCACAATCAGGTGTCGAACATGACAGATATAAAAGCTCCAAGAGGATCGGAATTGACCTGTAAAGGTTGGAAGCAAGAAGCTATGTTGAGGCAGTTGAAGAATAATCTCGAAAATGCGGAGGATCCAGATAATCTCATAGTTTATGGAGGTTCCGGTAAAGCTGCTAGAAATTGGGAATGTTATGAGGAAATAGTTGAGACCTTGAAGGAATTAGAAGATGATGAAACATTGATGATCCAGAGCGGTAAGCCGGTCGGTGTTTTTAAAACATTCGAAAGAGCTCCAAGAGTTATTATAGCAAATTCAAATATCGTGCCCAAGTGGTCTACTTGGGATAAATACTACGAGCTGGAAGATCTAGGACTGATGATGTACGGTCAGATGACCGCAGGCAGTTGGTGTTATATCGGTACGCAGGGGATTATCCAAGGAACATACGAGACATTTGCAGCCTTAGCCCGCAAACATTTTGATGGCACATTAGAGGGAAAATTATGCCTGACCGGTGGTTTAGGAGGTATGGGTGGAGCACAGCCTTTGGCTATCAAAATGAATGGTGGTGTTGCACTTGTTGTTGAAATAAACCCAGAGATGGCTCAGAAAAGGTTGGATAATGGTTACTGTGATGTTATCGTGGAAGACCTTGATGAAGCATTAGACCTCGCATTGGAAGCTAAAGAAAATGGAGAGGCGAAATCTATCGGGTTGATTGGAAATACTGCTGAAACCCATCCTGAGATATTAGAAAAAGGAATAATACCAGATGTTGTGACTGATCAAACTAGTGCACATGACGCCATGGCCTATTTCCCGAAAGGCTTGAACTATGAAGAAGCTTTAGAATTGAAGGATAACGATCCCGAGGAATTCAAGAAAAGAGCTATGGAATCGATGAAGTTACACTGCGAGACGATAGTAGAGATGCAGGAAGAAGGTGCGATAGCTTTCGATTACGGCAATAATTTAAGAGGACAGGCTAAAGACGCAGGTTTCGATGATGCGTTCGCTTATCCGGGTTTCGTCCCCGCTTATATCAGACCGATGTTCTGTGAAGGTAGAGGTCCGTTCAGATGGATGGCACTTTCAGGTGATCCAGAAGACATATTGAAAACTGATGAAGTTGTGAAAGAACTTTTCCCAGAAAACGAACAATTGAAGAATTGGATAGATCTAGCTGAAGAACATCTTCCATGGGAAGGTTTACCGGCTAGAGTCTGCTGGTTAGGGTACGGTGAAAGAGAAAAATTCGCTAAGAAGATAAACGATATGGTTGCTAGTGGAGAGATTTCCGCACCTATTTCGATAACTAGAGATCATCTTGATGCGGGCAGCGTAGCAAGTCCAAACAGAGAAACCGAAAGTATGAAGGACGGCAGCGATGTCGTGGCGGATTGGCCTTTATTGAATGCTATGCTCAATTTGAGTGCCGGAGCTGACAGCATCTCTATCCATAACGGCGGTGGAGTCGGTATCGGTTTGTCTACACATGCTGGTATGGTCGTTGTAGCTGATGGTACAAAAGAGGCAGAGGAAAATATCGAAAGAGTGTTCAAGACAGATCCTGGCACCGGGGTAGTGAGACACGCTGATGCGGGATACGAAAAGGCTATTGAATTTGCAAAAGAACATGACATAAAGATGCCGATGCTCGATAGGGAAAAAGAAGACTGAACCTCTTTATCTTCTTTTATTTTCTATATCTAAATTGGTATTTTCATTATGGCTCTTTGTTCTTGATAGCTTCGATTGAACTATTTCGATAGTTGTAAATCCACACAGATTTAATGTAGGAGTTTTTCGAATAAGCAATCATGGACGAAAAATTTACCATCGAAAAGATCGACGAAGATGACAAAGAAGAAGTTTTAAATCTAACCGAAGATATCTGGGAAGGTCACGATTACATACCCGATCTTATCGACGAATGGATCGAAGATGGAGGATTTATAAGCGGTAAAGTCGATGGTGAGATGGTAGCTTTGGCGAAACACACCGAACAGTGGGAGGATGTGTACTGGTTAGAAGGTTTGAGAGTTCACCCTGAACATCAAGGTCAAGGTTACGGAAGAGATATGATCGAGGCTCAGATCGATCTTCTAGAAGATAAAGGCTATGAAGCTCTGCGCTTCCTGACGAGTCAAGACAAAAGTCCGGTGAAAAAAGTGGTTTCAGAACGGGGTTTCGAAGTTAAACAGGCATATCATTTTCTAAGGCTTGATGAGGATGGTTTAGAGGGCAAAGAAAAAAACTTAGAGAAATATAAAGATAATATAAACGGGATCGTGGAGGAAGATAGTAAGGAAGAAGTTAAGGATTTCGTATTTTCGTCCGAAGAATTTGAAGAGTACAAAAAAGAGTTCCTCGCAAGCTGGACATGCAAAAGGATAGATGAAGATTTGTTGGAAAGAGAGGTAGAGAAAGGGAACTGCTTCAGCATCCGAAAAGATGGGAAAATCGATTCTTTAGTCTTCTTCTATTATTACGAACCCTTTGAGTCTCTCAGTATACCTTTCATCTCCGGCTCGGAGGAGGGAGTCGAACAGTTGATAGATTACGGATTGGTCAGGAGTATTGAGGAAAATTACGCCAGATACTCGATCAAAACCGCGTCAGAAAGGATAGCTTCTATAGCGGAAGATAGAGGGATCGAGAGATCGGATCACGGCAAGGTTGTACTGTTCGAAAAGAGGAATTGAATATTTTGATAAATGGGAGAAGATAGGGCTTTTAGTGGTTAAATATGGATAAAGATATACAGGTCATATCCTTGGATATGGACGGAACCCTAATTCCTAAAAGCTTTCCCGACAAATTTTGGTTGGAAGAGATACCGAAGCTTTACTCAGAAAAAAATGACGTTGATCTCGAAGAAGCTAAAGATATGATCATAGATGAATATGAAAAGGTCGGAAAGAAGGATATCAGATGGTATCTCACCGATTTTTGGTTTGATAAGTTCGATCTAGAAAATAGAGCTGAAGAGATGTTGAAGAGATTAAGGAATGATTTTGAGCTTTACCCGGATGCTAAGGAACAGATACAAAAACTATCTCAAGATTATAAGCTGATAATCATTTCAAGAGGAAGTGATCTTTTCATAGAGATCGGTCTTCAAGGATTTGAAGGTTATTTTTCATCTCTTTACTCAACGGTTTCAGATTTTCAAAGTCCGATCAAATCTCCTGAGATTTATGAGAAAATATGTGAGGACCTGGGTGTAGATCCGAGTGTTATGCTGCATATAGGTGACGATAGTGAACAGGATTATGAAAATCCTAGAGAGATCGGGATCGAATCTTTATTAATAAATAGAAATGTACAGAGAAAAGAAGAAAGAGAAGATGCGATCGAGAGTTTAGACGGGATATGTTCCTACCTTTGAAGGACCAAATCCATCCCTGCTCAGATCAACTCAATCGAATCGTAGTGCTTCTGCCGGGGACACTTTACTGGCCTTGTAGGCGCTTGGTATGGCAGTGAACAGCATAGCCACATAAGCAATCAAAGCTATGAAAATATTATCAGGAATGTTTTAAATCTGTTGTTTAAATATAATCCTGAATTCAATTAGAAACCCTTTTTCCATATTTTTTCCGAACCATCATCCAAAGAAAAGTTCCGATTATAACACCGGTGATAAGTCCAGCACTTGCACCTATCGAGAAAGAATCGAGATAAGAGATGTCCATAGTCCAAGCGCTTACCAGTCCGTTTCCTATTCCTACAAGTGTTCCCCAACCCATCCCGAAAGGAACTACGAGCCATTCTTTTTCACCGTATAACTCCTTGATCAAACCAAGAGCGCTTACTGTTCCTATTATCACACCAACTCCGATCCCTTGACTCAATAGAAACGTCCAATCGATTTCAAAAGACGTGCTCGTAACAATCCATGTGATTGCCCATATCCCTCCACCAAAGATAAGTCCTAAAGCGAAGCCCATAGGTCCTAGATTTTTATAAGTTGTCTTCTCCTCCATAGAAATTGTAAGGCTTAATTCTATTAGTATCTTTCGTTTATATAAAAAATTAAAAAAATATTTTAAGTGTCAGAAAAGAACAACCATTTTACTTTTTTGAATTAGAAAATATTTAATGATCAAACAGTAAACAGACAAGTAACAGAAACCTGACCTATGAAAAACTTTATTTTCATCTATCTCTAACTTTATGATGATGGTTGAATTTAAAAAGAACTCTTTGTTGATAGTATTCGAAGTGATCGGCATCACTATTTTAGCTTTGGTTGCCTCTGTATTCATTGGTGTCCTTTTTTTAATTCCATTATTGAGTTTGGGATATAGGGTTCAAACAACCTTAGTACTCGCCGGAATTGTCATTTTAGGACAAGTAGGATTCCTGATAGTGGCGTATTTTCATATCCGTCTAAGAGATATAAAAGTCCCTATGGAGATGCCCACTCGGTCTGATCTGAAATATCTCGGAGGTGGTGCTATAATTTCACTCATCGCTGGTGTAGGTCTCTCTCAAGTACTATCTCTGTTAAATCTTATGCCAGAGTCAGTCATAGATGAACTAGCCGCTATGAATCCGACTTTTTTGTTGGCTCTAGCAGTGTTATCTGGTTTACTGATCGCTCCAGCAGAGGAGCTTCTGTTTCGAGGAGCTATCCAAGGGAGACTCCGACAAAGATTCGGAGCTGTCACTGCAGTCGGTGGGGCAAGTTTTCTATTTGGATCACTCCACTTGGGCAATTATACGGGAGAAATTTTACCGATCATAGCAGCCGCACTTCTTACGGTCTTATTGGGTGTTATATTGGGTGTAGTATACGAGCGTACGAAAAACTTGGCGGTCCCCATCCTAGTGCATGCCATCTATAATGTGGCACTACTGATTCCCAGCTACTTTGCGATAGTTTAAAGTGAAATATAAGTAGCTGAACGAGCCTCTTATTTCATACCTGGATATGTCATCGTAGATTCTTAAAATGATAATATATCAAAGACTAATTGAATTGATATTCTACCAATAAGTAAAAAATTCATCGAATCGTGCGTTAAGTCGGACTATCTTTTTAGAAAGCATGTTAAAAAATCGGACAAGATGGATCATCCATTACTCAACATTTCAAATATCTAAAATACTTATGCTGTCCTCGGAAATATGAGCATATTTTCCTTGGTTCCCACCTCTATACTCGGGAACGGAGAATATCGAGAGCAGCTTCTTATCGAAAAAGTACTTGTAACCCTTATTGAAGACCTGATGAGCTCTTATTATCATGTCTAGATCACTTTTGCTGAGAAAGCTTTCAACGACTTCTTTTCCGAATAACTTATAGCCTCCTCTAAGATAATTCACCTTGAAGCCGTCTATATCCTCGGAAGGATCGTTCCAGTAAAATTGTTGATATTTTTCTTCAGCAGCATCTAACGAGTTTATTTCATCTAAGATGGACACGCCTTCGGATATTCCCCCGTGAACCAAAAAATACGATCCTCCGACAACCGCAGTTATCGGTAATTTTTCATATGATTTCAATATCTCGTCGTATAATGCTGGTGAAAATTTTCTCCTAATCACATCAAAAAATCCATATCTCCTGTTCATGCTCTCTGTTTCGTGATTCCCTCTGAGCAGCACTGCTTTCTCCGGCCTCTGAATTTTTAATCCTAAAACATATGCGAGATTCTCTAGCTGTTTTGAGCCCCTATCCACATAATCTCCTAAAAATATTATCGGTAATCCTTTTTTTACGGCATATTCAACCGGTTCTTTAGCGGCCTCTAAATCTCCATGAGTGTCTCCAATCACCACGAATTCATCCCAATCTTTGCTTACAAGATTTTTATTTTCAAGATGTTCACTCGCCCTTAGAACGAACTCACGATATTCGTCTTCAGTGACTGAATCGATACTCTCCGACAAGATTTTATCGACCGTGTTCATCAGTTTATTATGAGTGGTTCTCTGA
>CAZPCW010000029.1:0-26175 GCA_964585175.1 uncultured Thermoplasmata archaeon | reverse complement strand
GGTCAGAAATGGAGTTCACTGGCAAGCTCCCTCCTTTATGTGGGAGAAGCTGACAGGGTTCGATGATGAAAAATACGGTATGAGCCCTTCGGCGATGATTATCCCTATGAGTTCTGAGAATCCCTTTGCTCTTTAATTTTTTTAATCTATAGATGAGTTAGATATTCATTTCTTTTTTCAAATTGAAAAATGCTGAAAATCAAGGATGAAAAATACTGAAAGAAAGGTTTTTTGGGCTATCACTGTATCAATAGGACAGTCAGCTAGGCAGATAAGGTATCTCGTTCATCATCGACGGGTCCGTGCCCATAACATCTTCTTTATTAACTTCATCGTGTTTTGTTCTTCTTCTTACCATGTTTATTCCTCCAATTCATTTTATAAACGCCTTATCGATTAGATGGCGTCTAATAGGGACTATGCCTGGGTAATATTTAAATATTTCGCACTCTTTTGTACGTTTAGACGTTATCGAAGGTGCAAATATGCCGGAAGATCTTAAACCGACGATAGATCAAATAAAGGTACTATCAAACGCCTCTCGACTCCAGATAATGGCGCTTTTACTTGAAAAAGAGATGACTATAACGGAACTAAGCGAAGAGATAGGAATAACGCCTCAGACGGCTCACCATCACGTTCACGAACTTCTAGATGCTGAACTGATACATGTTTCTAGAGAGGAAACTGAAGGCAACATAGTAAAAAGATATTATGATGTTGAAGAAGAATGGCTTGATTCCTCCGCTGTATGGGATGAACTAAAGCTTGATGAAAAGAAACATTACAAGATCGCCGCACTCGGTACGGTGAAAGGTATGGTAAACAGAGGCATCAAGTATATTCAGGAGAGTGAATCTATAGATCACGAAGTCGGTTGGGTCTCGTTCAAAAAAGTCCCCTTTACCGTAGAAAAGATGGACGAGATCGACAAAATCTTTGAAGATACGGTGGAAAGATTAGAAGAACTCACAGAGGATGATGAAGATGCGGAGGAAGAAATTACCGTATTGATATCTACTCTACCGGGATGAACCTTTCAACCAAAAAACCTTTTTCATAATAGAGGATGTGAAAATATGTCGGTAAATCTGTACTTTGTCGGAACTGCCGGTTCGGGAAAAACTACGTTAACTAAAGCGTTCAAGCAGTGGATGGAAAGTCAAGGATATCAAGCTGTAACTGTTAACTTGGATCCTGGGGCCGATAAACTGCCGTATTCTGTAGATATAGACGTGAGAGATTGGGTGTCACTTCAAGAGGTCATGGATGAACACGATCTTGGACCTAACGGAGCGCAGATAGTTAGTGCGGATATGGTCGCCATGAAAGCTGGAGAGATTAAGGAAGTTATGGACGAATTCGAAACTCATTATTTCTTGATCGATACTCCTGGTCAGATGGAACTATTCACCTTTAGAGAATCTAGCAGGGAGATGGTCAAAACACTTGGTGAAAGATCCTTGATAAATTTCTTGTTCGATCCGGTACTCGCGAAGCAGCCGTCTGGTTTCGTATCATTGACCACTTTGGCCGCTACGACCCAGTTCAGGTTCGATGTGCCATATTTTCCAGTATTATCCAAAGCCGATGTTTTATCTCAACAGGAGCTAGAGAAGATATCTACCTGGTCGAGGGACTACTGGAAGCTCGATTCAGCACTGAGGGAGAAAGGCACTACAGAAACCCAGGTAAGTATAGAATTGATCAAAAGCTTACAGAATATGGGACTGCACAAAAATATAACTCCGATATCTAGCGTTGAACAGTTTGGCCTGGAAGATATTTACACTGCTGTGCAAGATTCTTTCTTTGGAGGTCAAGATCTAGAGACTGACTAAAAAGTCAATCTCTTTCATACCTCTTTTCTATATCTACATTCTGTACTTTATCTTGATGTTTCTCCATATGCTTCATGTAGTCTTCGCGCGTCTGACAATTTTCTTTTCCGGCACAGTGAAAATGACCATGTTTTTTACAATAAATCCCTGTCTTGGTGTGCGGACAAAGATCGTCTTCAGAACTCGCCTTGCTCATATCTTCACTCATCATTTCGCCTGGACTCGGCTCTGGTGGACTTCTATCTTCTGAATTATCTACAAATTGACAATTCTCTTCACCGACACACTCTAGGGCCATATTGCTAGGATATGCGCAATTTCCATCTCCAAATCTATATCTACACATTACCGCATCCCATCCGTCATATATTTCCATCCTATGTGTTTCAATTTATCATTGTAAACTCTAAATTTAAGCTTTGTGCATCCCTTTGAATTTTTTAAGTATTAAACTTCAAGATCATCTATCTCTACCTTTTCCAAACGGTTGGCATCATTTTTTACTTCTTCAAGCCTTTTTCTGATATCCGAAACCTTGATGTCGACTTCATTTTCTAACGGTTCGCCTATTGTTCTTGCATTCTTTCTTTCTTTACCGTAAAGGTAGGTTATCAATACCGAATACAGGATCAAAACCAGAATAACGATATATAGCGTCACTAAAGGACTCCTCCCTTCCAATCCTGCTGTAATATCAATTTTTTATCATTAATGGATTTGACTTTTTTAGTTGGGATCCTGACTCTCCTTTTCAAAGGTGACAATCCTAAAGGATTTATCATCAATTTCCACACCATCCACGGGTGCTTTTCAATGTATAATTCATAGTCGTATATCCTTCCCAATTCTTGTCCCTCCGGCCCCTCTACTTTCCTACCTTCCATCCTGGTCAGGAATATCTTGTTTTCTTCGTAGGGTCTTTTTCTACCCTGTTCCATCGGCACGCCTAATTCAATTCTTCCATCTCCTCCCACGTTGCTCAGTTCATTGATCGAAAAAAATTCACCCTCTTTATTTATTAAACCGGTTTCTATCTTTACCTCGTTAGATTCCCAATATCCTTTAGATTTTTTAGCGAGAATTTCAACTAATTTAGCTTTTCCTTTCCTAACGGGCGTATCGACTTTATTTCTTATTATCTGGGAATATAGAATCGTATTCATCTAATAACCTCCTATCTTGTCATTTCAAGACTCCCGCAGTACGGGCACTCTTTCTTGTAATCCTTATACATATCGCAGTGATCACAGAAAGCTGAACCGTAGCGGTACTTCTTTTGTTCTTTTTCTTTTTTGAAGAGCTGTGCTTCCATTTTTTTCAGCTCTTTTTTCTCCTTTTGATCTTCAAGCTGAGTTTTGATATGCTTCTTCAGCGTCTCGGGACTAATATCGCCGAAGCCCTTTTTCTTTAGATACTTTTGAAGCATTTCTAGATTTTCGGTCGGGTCTTCCTGGGCGAGGATATAACTATTTATGACCCGTTTTAGTCGATTCTTTTCTATTACTTTGGACAATCTATTAACCTCCTATAGTTCTTCCTCTATCTTGTCGAGTCTCCTATTCAAAGACTCGATTTCAGCATCTATATCTTTCTGAAATTCTTCCAGATTTTCAACATCCTCGACGCACTGTTCGTACTTATCTTCATAAACTTCAAGGTGTAGTTCCCTGACAAGACCGAATTCTTCGATGTATTCGTCGAAATGTTTGTCTAAATATTTTTCCAATCTTCGATCTAGCAGATTACGGTTGTAACCAGTACCTTCTATCTCCGTCTTTCCAGGAAATAGGAAATTTTCTATCCGGTCTAAACCCTTTGTGGTTTTTTCTATACCTTTATCCGCATACTCATTCATTTTATCTAATCCTCCTCTCCAAATAACTCATTTTCAGCTCTATCCAATTTTTTCATAGTCTTCATCAATTTGGCATTGTCCGTCCCTCTTTCCAATCTCTGCATCCTCTCCTCTATCTCGTTCATCATCGCTAGAGATCTTCTAGAGAGTACAGCTTTATCCCTCTCTATCTTGTCTAATTTTTCCTTTTCATCGTCTTTTAACACCATCGAAGCCTCTTTAAGGTCCTCGATATGTTTTTGACGCTGCATCATATCTAGCTTTTTAGAATTCAACCTGAGATCGGCTAATTCTTTTCTCTCTTTCGCTCTCTCTCTAGTGATGATCACCTTAGCTATAATCCCGAGTATGATCAAGACGACTATTGAATAAAAGATAGAAAGAAAATTTTGAGATATAACTTCCGTGATTTCCATATTGTTACCTCCTCTCTTCCATGGTTTCGAATTCGTCTATCCTATCTTCTACTATCTGGAGACCTTGATCTATATCTTTTCGTCTTGTCTTCAATTCGTCTATTCTGCCTGAAAGCTCATCCAATTTCTTGTCCATCCCATCGGCCCATTTTTTGGCATCTTTTTCTCTTACTAGGTCCCAATTGTCCACTATATCGTCGAAGTACTCTTCAAAATAAAGTTCAGTATGACTTGGGGCATGCCCGTACTGTTCTTTCAAGGATTTTTTTCTTTCACGATGCCTTAAATAAAGGAAAAAACCTATGATCGCGATTATTATCAGTATTATCAACACGATGGCGGTTCCGCTCATCATCTCTCCTCCTTTATTCCCAATTTTTTTTCCAACCTTTCTACTCTATGGACATCCTCATCTACTCTTTTCTTCGTTTCTTCTTTCCATTCTTTCAATTCTGAGATCTCTTCGACAAAGCTCTCTACCCTTTCGTCGACGCCTTTAAGGTCGGAATGTGTCGCTAACTTGTACTCGTCGATATAATCAGGAAGGTTCTCTGTGATGAATTGATCTGCCTTCCCTGAGGGTGTTATGGATTTATTTTTGAAAAAACCTTTTGCTCTTTCCAACATCCCTACGTCAGATTCTTCTCCCATGCTTTCACCAATTTTCTATTACTTCATAAATGTTTTCACAAAAAATAAACTTTTCCTTTGAAAAACCGTATCCGGGGATATAGGAGATCAAAGAACAAAATTCTATCTCTGGAGTGCCTAAGATCATTATTTTTCGAGAACTGTTTTCCCATCGTAATATGGAAATTACCGGACAAGCTTTAAATAGGCTAGAATTGATATTGTGTCAAACTTTGGAGGCCCCAATTATGCTTAACTTTAATAAACGGGATGAAGGCGGTGTTTCAGAAGTTGTTGGAACTATTTTGACTCTTGGTATAACTGTCGTTTTATTCACAAGCGTGTATGCTGGAGTATCAACTCTGAGAGAACCGGAGGAGAGAGATCATGTTAAATTTACCGCCGACCTAGAAGAGGCGGGCGTGGATAAATATGTAAATATCACCCATCTAGGCGGTAAAGAGCTCAATTTTGAATTTTTAGAATTTTCGATCAGGATGGAGGGAATAAATTATCAGGTTAGTGAGGAAGAAGATATGAAATTTATAAACGTTCCTGGTGACACTTGGACTTTGAACGAGGAAGTGAAGATCCACGACGAAGGCGTTATTGATTTTACTGAGAAGGTCGAGTTGATGATATTGAATCAAAATACTGATCGGGTTATCTATCGTTCCATCTTGTCAGAAGAGGCTCCTCAACTCATGGAGATAAAAGATGCTTATATCCGTTACAACCAGGATTGGAAAAATTATGTTGAGCAGGGAAACGGGATAGGAATCATAGCCGAGATAAAAGAGCCTGAAGAAGATATATCGGTGAACGCTACACTTCAATCGGAAATTGATATTCTAAAATCGGGAAACAAGATAAGGTTGGATAACGAGTCGGGAAATAAGTATTACAATGAAAGTCTGCAAGTAAATTCTGATGCGGAAGAGGGCACATACACTGTTAAGGTCGTTCTTGAAAACGACACTGGCGTGTTGGAAGATAAAGAATATCTTAATTTGAATGTGGGTGTTAAACCGGCCATCGAAAATCCTAAGAAGTTAGAGATAGGTCAGATAGAATATACTCCTGATACTCCTTCACACGGGGACACTTTCACTTTAGATATACCTGTTTACAACCATCATTCCCAACCAGTCGAAGCTGAATGGAAAGTTGAAGATAAGTTTGTTGGTGTTGAAGAAGTAAAAAATCTTAGCGGATCTCAGACTTTTGAACCTGGACCCGCACCAACAATGATAGAACCTAAGCCTTCTTTCACGTTGAACGGAAGTGGCAGGCATACGATAAATATCAATGTTACTAAAGAAGGGTGGGAACCAGGAAGCAAAGGAATAAACATTCGTGTAGACCCCCACGTTCTAGTGGTCAAAGACAGGACAGCGAAAGAATTGGGTGAAGCCGAGATAATGAGTAATACGCTCTCAGGTTTGAATATAGACCACGATTTCATCACTCTTTCAGATGAAAATGATGTTGACAATATACCCTTTCAGGAGCACAGTGTCGTTTTGTGGATGATCGGAAAAGATAACGGTCAAGATCCTTACTTGGAAGATGCTGCCACACATTTGAACGAATACTTGGAGCATGAAGAAGGCAATAATAAGGGCAGTTTATGGATAAAAGGTGCTTATGATCTGGAAAGCTTGAATTTAGGTGTTCTCTCTAACAAGCTTGGATATAGTGAATTCACCTCTACTAGCGGTGATAAAAATCTAAAAAGTGATGAAGACGGTCCCTACGGGAAGTATAAGGAAGGTATAGACATAAGTGAGTCGTCTTATTACATCGTTCCTGAATCGGATGTAGAAGATACATTGACGGACACCAACACTGATGAAAGTTATGGTGTCGGTTATAACCAGACCAATGGAACTCAAAGGACTGTAGTGGACTCTTTTTTGATCGATTCTATTGATGACCCAGGAGCAAGGTCTAATCTTGTTATAGATGTGATAGAATGGCTCACGAATATCACCCGCAGGGAAAGGAGGGATGTAGCGGTTATAGAGCAGAGTATAGAACCTGATGCCCCCATGTACAGAGATGGAATCAAAATCACAGCTACTATAAGAAATAACGGTCCTGACACAGTCGATTTGACTAACACTATCAGATTGATAAGGAATGGTGGAGAAGATATAATTAAGCTTCAAGAAGATGCTGAAGAGGTAATGATAGAAGGAGGTAATTCCACTAAGGTAACTTTCACATGGGAGGCTTTGGAGTTAGGTATACAGAGGTTCATAATTGATGCGGATTATTTAGGGCAGTTAGATGAGACTAACACGGTAAACAACGATATCCGTTATAAGGACCTAGATGTTACCGATGATGAGATCGAAGTCAACGTCCACTATTCAACTATGGTCGTAGACGCTGATATGAGAGACTCTGAAGCGAGCAATACCACGAAGGAAGTGATCGAAACTTTGGAGAGACTTGAGTATGACAAAGGAGCGGACTATAACGTTACATATCTCAGTGATCCAGCAGGTGATGATCCGGAAAGCATCGATAACAGCACACTCTCAACTTACAATTCCGTATTTTGGATCACGGGAGACCGGGGAGCAGATACTGGTGAATCGGCTCTTACTACTGGAGACAAGAAAAATATAACCTCTTACCTGGAAGAGGGCGGCAACTTGATGTTGATGGGAAGGCATATCGCGGACTCATTGTCTGCAGAATCGGATTTGAAAAAGTATTTAGGGATCAATTCGTTCAATGGGAAAGAGGAAGTCCAATTACTCAACGGACGTAGAAATAACAATGTAAGCCACAACTTGAGATATGAAATTGAAAGGAGTGAATATGATACGGTTGGCTCTTATGGGTCCGATGGGGAGGTCTTATTTAAGGGCGATAACGGTCATAGTATAGGCTCGACCAATGAAACTATGCCCTCAAAGGCACTTTATATGGGAGTCAATCTGGATAATATAACTGGTCCTCAGTCGACCAATGACGATTTCGGACATTGGGATGTCAATACTAGTGAAGAGAATGCTCGAGCCGAGTTCATCTATACTGTTCTTTGGAATTTCGGTAAGAAGGAAGTGATACCTTCACAACAAAGACCCGAATTTAGGGTAACGGATTACGATATTAGGATCTCAAATCAACAGCCTAGAACCTCTAACTCTTATATCATCAATGCGACAATAGAAAATATAGGCTATAAGGGTGAGTCGGCGCTAGTGAGGTTCAAGGAGGGGAATGATCATATAGGTTCGCGAACACCATTCATTCCAGCCTCGGAGCGCAATACAAAGGTTGGAAGTACATACTCCACCGTAAAGCCCGGGCGGATAACCGTAGAGATGCAGTGGAGTCCTGTAAATCCCGGTGAGAGGCCGCTCAAAGTAAGAGTCGATCCAGTTGACCAGAAAGACGAAGTGTCGAATAAAACGCATGGAGAACTGATGGAATTCAACAACCAGGCCATAATAGAGCAGCCTGTATATTACTTCTACGATGATATGGAACAAGGCATTGAAAACTGGGAGCACGATAGAAATCTCATGAATATCGATGGAGAGTCGCCTCTCAATTTCATAAATCGAGAAGATCTTGATACGAATGTAGTCGGGAAGTGGGATGAAGATTTCAGTGGAAGTACTGAAGGAAGCACTTTCTATGACAGCAAGAACGGAATCTTCGAGACGGATGATAAAAATGTAACATCTTTCACGCATTCGGCGAGCAGCTCCGCGCCTAGGTCGTTCTGGATGCCGGAGACTGAGAGGCTGAATGAAACAAAAAATGAAACCAAGCCTATCGATGTCGTATTTGCTTTGGATACTTCGGGATCGATGCACTGGGATGATGACGGGTATTATGTAGATTTAGATAATCCTGATTGTAGATGGTATCAAGCAAGACAAGCTACCATCCGATTTATAGAAAATTTAACTAAAAAAGATAGAGCGGCGATATGGACCTTTGATGGAAGCGGAGATGAGGAAAAATTGATCCCGTCAGCAGAAGATGGTCTGACTCCAATGACTGACAGCAATAAACAAGACTTTATTGACGCACTTAATGGCTTGGGAGATGATGATATAGACGGAGGAACTCCTTTCTACGATGCTTTAGGAGAGGCAATAGAAAATTCATTGGTAGATGATTCCGATGCTAGCGACGATACAAGATATGAATTTGTGATGGGGCTTACAGATGGCCAATCTAACGCCGATTACAAATGGAACCCTGATGATGATTGGGACTCTTCAACTTGGGGGGGTGGACTTGTAGGGGCGCCACCCATGGTGTTCAATATGGGTATGGTAGCGGACGAGTTGCATGAATATGATAGTAATTACCCAGAAGCGCCTTATTGGAAGCATGCTCCTCCACATGGTGGAGATCCAGATGAAGAATATGACCTATGGAATGTTGCAGATCAGACTCCCGGTCCTCTTTCTCAAGCAAAATATGGAACTAGAGATGAAGACAATACCACTGCAGGCGTTGAAGCTGGAGATCCTTACAGAGGACACTATTATTTTGCTGAGGAGTCTAAAGATTTAACTAATGTTTTTGAGAAAATACGGAAAACTATTTCGAAGATATCAGAAGGCGGAGCCGGAGGTATCAAAAGCGTAGATCCAATAAATACTGAATCTTCGGATGCGATAGAGGGTGAAAAAGGAAAGAAGCTGGAAGCTCAGCCGATGGCGACTGAAATCTTTTCTGATGGTTTTGAAACTGGCTTAAGTGCATGGAATTCTAATGGTTTTTCCCAAAGCTCTGACACTCCTAGGACTGGATTTTATTGTGCTGAAAGTCATGCCAATCATGACTATTTAGATAAAACTATTGATTTATCTGGGTATACTAGTGCAGAATTTACATTTTGGTTAAGAGATCACCATGAAATGGAAGATTCTGGTGGTGCTCATGACTGGGTAGATGTAGAAGTGAATGATGGCACGGGATGGAATGATTTAGGGTCGAGAATTGATCCAGATGGTGATACAAGTTATGATCAGTATAGCCGAGATTTGACATCCTACGTTGGTAACTCTAATCTCGAAATTAGATTCCATTCTTATACCTCTGCGGGAAATGAATATTGGAGACTTGATGACGTTTTGGTAGAAGGCACTCCAACCGATGACGACGGAGGCGGTGGTGATGGCGACGACTACGACATAGATAGAAGAAATTACCGCTTCCTGACTACGAAAGGGGTAGAAATCGGCGACACCGATGATATAGAAAGCCTAAGGATGTCGTTCATGACCAAATTTTGGATGACACAGGGTACCAACGGTGGAGTGCTGTATCTGTGGGGTAAAGACGAAGGAGAAAGTAGCTGGACTTGGGATCAAGATCATCGCGTCTACATGAAACCTGAACAGTCCTATACAGGTAATCTGAAGTTCGATGGAGTGGATAATAACGCTTCTGACGGAGGACCGTTAGATACTGGTGATGGTTATACAGGTTTGAGAGACGCTAAAGGAGACCTGCCGTACTGGTGTTTCAACGGCAGAAGTAAGAGCGGTACCTTTGGATGGAGATATGTGACGGTCAACGTTAGAGATTATTTGGATGAGTTCAATAACTTTGGAAACAACGGCCCTGAAGAGATAAGAGTGATGTTCCTCAATGCGAGATTTGGAGGTATAAATAAAGAAAAAGGTTGGCAGCCCGAGATGGGTTGGTACATCGACAATGTCCAGATGGAAATTTCTGCAAATTGGTCGTCTGATGGTCCTGGATATTGGGCCAAAACAAGTGTTTCTGATTTGAAAGATAAGGGATTAAATCCTTCTACTGGTGGAGGCGAAGAAAACTATAAAGATGAACCTGGCCACGAGAGGTTCTGGATGTTCGGTGGTATCGACTCTAACGAAGATTACCTACCCAAAGGTGTAGATGCGAGTCTGTATACACCCCTTATATCAGTGTCTAATGCCCGAAGTCCCGTATTGAGTGCAAATTTAAAATTCAATCTGAATGACGGAGCCGGCCTTCCACCTAACGGCTTCAGGATAGAGGTTTCTTCCGATTCAGGAGAAACATGGGACTCTCTCACCTACGGCTCGAGAGGTGGTTGGAATGCCAGCGGCACCGACGATAATGAGGTCAACGGGGAGTCTTATTCCGGTATCAGCGAGGACGGTGATTACGGCTGGGTGGACGCCGATTCGCTGTTGAGAGTAAATGCTGATCTGTCCGGTTGGCGAGGAGAGAACATCATAATCCGGTTCAGGATTTTCACAAATACAAGTACCGAGCAGAGGTATGATGGTGAAAACGGCGACAATTTACCAAAGGCTATATTCATAGACGACGTGGTGGTGAGGGAGACCAGCACCACTAACTCTCTAAACAGTGTATCAAAAACGCTTCAAGGTGATGAGACCAGTAGTGACGATATGGTAAAAGAACAGAATGATGAAACTGTCATTCGAACCGATAAATCTGAAAATATAGAGAACGGTAGAAAAGTTCCGAATCCGCCGAGTAGTTATAGAGACAATAACCAAAGGAACGGAGAAGTAATGAATTTTAATAAGTTCAAAAAAGAAAGATTTACTCATCTCGTGAGGCGGAGAAAAACATGGTTATGAGGCGATGGTTGAAAGCGGATGAAGAGGCCGTATCTGAGATAGTGAGCACAATCTTAACCCTTGCCATAACTGTAGTGCTTTTTTCCAGTGTCTTCGCCACGGTCACGCAGATGGAAGGTCCGGATGAAAGGTACCATCTTGATTTCACTACGAACTTTGAGTATCATAATCAAACTCATTACCTCAATATTACACACGAAGGTGGAAAAGACCTCTCTACATATCCCACTTACTTTAATCTCCTCATAGACGGTGTAAATCACCGGTATCATCTTGACCACGAGAACGTAAGTTTATCTGGAGATGACAATTCTGAATGGACTATTGGTGAGGAAGTTTCGATCAAAGGCAATTTTGATATAGGTATAAATTCTACGATGGAATTGAAAATCGTCGATGACAGGACAAAACGCTTGGTTTATGAAACTACTGTGCTGGAAAAAGCGGGACAGATATTTGATATAAGAAATTCAAGGATAGACTATGAAGAATCTTGGAGGGATCATGGAGTACCCGGAGAAGAGATAAAGATAAGAACGGAAGTTGTTGCTTCGGTCTTTAAGAGAAATGAATCATTTTCACCAAAGGATATCTGGATAAACGCTAGCGTCCAACAGAGCGATGTACTTGAATATAAAAACGGTAGCTCCATAAATCCTGGCGATAAAATAGCCTTGAACCACGTAAGAGAAAGTGTATTCAGTCGAAATTTAATGATAACCTCGAGAGCCGATCATTCTAATTACAGGATAAAGATTATTGCGGAAACTTCCAATAAATCAATAGAATTTGACGTAGACCCGAGTTATATATACCTAAATGTTGGAAAAGATTTAAAGCAATTTTATAAAAATAAACTAGAGATCGGTGACATGTGGTTTAATCCTGGTGATCCGTCTCATGGAGGACCTTTCACCGTTCATGCTGAGGTATATAACCTCGGAGAAAATGATGTAAATGCCAAATTGAAGATAAAGGATGATAGACAAGGTAAATTCATTTACGATGATGAAGGCGATGGTTTTACAATAAGTGCAGGTCCCGCCCCAACCTCTTTGAGGGCTGAATATCCTAATGGGATTCTCGGACACGGACCTCATGAAGTTAATTTAAAAATTGAACCTATGAGAGATGGCTGGCAGGGAGAGAACAAATCTGAATTGATTAACGTGGATCCAAGCGTTATGATTGTTGGAGATTCTATACCTGAAAATCAGGAGGAAACTGAACTGATGGAAAACGCCCTAGATGGCCTCAACTATGAATCCGATACTTTTTCGGTGGAATTAGGTGAAACTATACCTAATCTGAAGAGCCAGCTAGTCAATCACAGTATATGTATTTGGATGACTGGTAACAGGACCGAAAATACTGATGAACTCTATATCAATTACGAAGGCGCTCCGGGGGAAGATTCGGTTTTAACTAAATTGGATGATTATGTTGAAGGGAACCTGAGAGGATCTAGCGCTCTTAATGGGACGCTGTGGTTTTTAGGCTCTAATCTTGAAAAAATCGAAAATAACAATATTGCTTTTGGCGAGCTTCAAAATAAATTAGGTCTTGATTTCAATGTTCCCGATGGCCCATTTGGAGACTCGGGATCCTTTGGAAATGAAAAACTCCTGTCATCTCTGGTAAAAGACAAAAACGGAACCTATGGGCATTTCACTTATCGTATTGACGAAGGCCAATATGTAGAGATAACTGATAGAAAGGACGAGGTCAATGATACAGATACTTTACAAAATGAAGACTACTACTATGGATTGGGTTACGAAAAAAACTATCCTGACAAAAATTATACTCATAAAACCGTCGTTAACTCGTTCCTTTTCAAGTCGATAGCTGATCCTGGTTACAGGACTGTGATGGTAGGAGAGGTTATCGAATGGCTTTCCAACATGAGTACAAGGCAGGGTATTGATTTCTCGGTAATATCTCAAGATATAACGCCTAATGCACCGATGTATGAAAAAAACGTGACCATAACTGCGATGGTGAGAAATAATGGTCCCTACGAACGTTCTGTCTCCGTTAGAGCTGTGAGAGACGACGGTGAAGAGATACTGAGTCCTGATGGGCCTGGAAAGATATCTCTTGCTCCCAACGGTGGTACAGACTTGGTTAACTTTACTTGGAGAGCAAATATTTTGGGAAAACACGAGTTTTTAGTGAAAGTTGATTACTTCAATAATATTGATGAAGTGAATTTAATAAACAATGATATAAGCTACAAAAATCTAGCGGTCACGTCCGATACCATCGAAGTCAATGTTAGGTATTCTACTATGTTAGTAGATGCTGATGGCTCAGAAAATGGTTTCGAAAACGTAACCGGTGAGGTCAAGGAATCTTTTGACCGTTTAGGCTATGAAGAAGGTAAGGATTACAATTATACTCAAGTCAAAGGTGATGAAGGTCCCGAATATGGTGGAAAAGGCGGTATGCAGGAATACAACGCTATATATTGGGTGACCGGTAAAAAATCAGGCAATCAATTTACCGATGATAACCTAGATGATATACTCGAATATCTGAAACAGGAAGAGGGTGCTAACATGTTGTTCATGGGTAAAAATATTTTAGAATCACTTGATTCAGATGATCCTAAAGAGAAAAAACTCCTCGAGTACATGGGTATAGACCCAGATTCGTCTATCCAAGATAGAACCTCTTCTTTCTTGGAAGGGCAGAAAGGAAATGATTTAAGCCATAATTTGAAATATAATGTTACGAAACAAAGCTATTCTGCCTTTGAAAAAACTACGGAGGATGGAGAAGTCCTTTTTAAGAACGAAAAGGGCGATAACTTAGCCTCTATACATGACACTGGAAATAATAAGACGGTTTACATGGGAGTAAATCTGGATCAAATCATAGCTCCTCTGCCAGGGAAAAGTGCCTTTGATGATTGGCCTATCGGAGATGTAGATACTCAACCTAAAAATGCAAAGGACGAGTTTATCTTTACCTCGCTGTGGAATTTCGGAAAAAAGGAGATTAGACCAGAGGAGCAAGAGCCTGAATTAAGAGTTTCTGATTACGACATTGTCTTCTCTAATCAACATCCGGAAACGACTCATGCCTATTGGATTAATGTAACTATCGAAAATATTGGATACGAGGAAGCCTCGGTTCTCGTACGGATTACAGACGGACAAAATTACGTGGCCTCTAGGAATGCAAAAGTTGGACCCTCGACGAGATTTTCTGAAGGAACAAGTACTTACTTCGAAGTAGAACCTGGTTCCGCAACCGTAGAAGTTCCGTGGGAACCGTTACATTCCGGAACGAGATCGATAAAAGTTAAAGTTGATCCGCTTGACCAGATAGATGAGAAAAAATATAAAACTAGCGGAAAAGAGATAATGGAGTTCCATAACCAAGCAATCGTTGAACATCCGGTTTACTATTTTTATGATGACATGGAAAATGGAACGGATAAGTGGAAACATGATACAACTATGATGAACGTCGACGGGACATCTCCTCTCGATTTTATTGGTAGAGAAAATCTAGATACCAATGTGACGGGCGAATGGGCTTGGGATCAGAGTGGAAGTACTTTGTCAGATGGAACCAACGTCTCAGGTAAAGGAAGGGGTGTTTACGAGACCGATAATTCTTCGATCGGTCAATACACTGACAACGCTTCATATACCCCTCCCCGGTCCTACTGGATGCCTGAATGTGGGGAAGATGATTCAGGAAATTCGGTGAGCGAAAACATCGATAAGAGAGATTACAGGTTCATGACGACTAAACCTTTCAGAGTCGGCACAGCCATGCTCAAATTTGAAGCGTATGACTACGGCGAATCCGAGGACGACGGATATTTGGGAAATGTACGCATCGATTACGTGAATAAGTATTGGTGGATCGAACCGGGAACAGATCCAGACAGCACAGAAGATCCCCACGAAGGAAATATGAATGAAATTTATGATGGAGATGCAACCGTAGAGGATGGAAATCTTGATGAGCATCCGGTGGCAATACTCAACAACCCTAATAATGGGACAGAATTATGGACACCAACGATCGTTGATGATACCAGTGATGGCGGCCCCATTACTCTCCATATGCAGCCTATAGATGGCGCAATCAATGACTTTGTGATTATTTGGGAAGATCTTCATCTCAAAGGGTTTGGAAGTGGAGACGGAGATGGCGATCACTGGGTTAGAGTCACTCTTTTAGATTCAGGAGAATATCGGGTAAACGTCTTTAGAGCGAAAGGAGGGTTTAGACACGACTTTTCTATTGGTAAAGAACATATCTACACTAAACCGAGGGGAGAAACTTGGACGAATATAATTGGTGGAGAACACTACGAAACAGATGATGCTGGTCTCCCTAAATATCAGGTCAAAGCCCGTGGGACGACGTTCCAATTCCGACATAAATATTGGATGGATCAGCATCACAGCGGTGGGATGCTTTACTTATGGGGTTCAGATGACGAAAAAGAGTGGGAATGGAACAAAGACAGAAGATTATATGTGAAACCTAGAAGGCCCTATTCTGGAGCTATAGATAAAAATGCTTTAGCCAATGATGCCGACTCAGGAGGCCCGATGAATGACACCGGCTTGCGAGATGCAGATGGAAATCTGCCACTTTGGGCTTACAATGGCAAAAGCGGTCAACCTTCTTTTGAATGGAAATCCGAGAAGGTGGACGTACTTAAGCAGATCAAGGGCAGCACCAATTTTAGCTACAGGTACGTCAGGGTCGTGTTCCTTTCCGCGAGGTTCGATCATCCAGAGGCCGGCCAAAATTGGAATCCAGAAAGAGGATGGTACGTCGATAATGCACGTTTAAAACTTTCAGCGGCCTGGGAAAGTGAATTCTCTAATTGGGCTCATGTGACTGCTGAGGAACTCAACAAAAGTATGGGTTTGGATCCGACTTTATATGATAATGGTATAGAAGATTTCTACGATCATACGTTGAAAAACGAAAAAGGTCATTTTTGGATGTTTGGAGGTATAAATGCGAACGGTAAAGATTATCTTCCTGGAGGTGTGGATTCGAGTCTTTACACCGATCCCATCTATCTCACGAACGCTGAAAATCCCAAATTGACCGCATATATGAAGTTCAATATTGATAGCGGGGCTGGACTCCCTCCGGACGGCTTCAGAGTGGAGATATCGGACGATGACGGTCAAACTTGGGCTCCATTAACTTTGGGTGCTAGATCCGCGTGGAACGCCAGCGGCACGGATGCCGATACTGGAGAGAAATTTTCTGGAACTACTGAGGATACTGACTCAGACGCATATGGATGGGTCAACACCGATACGCTTACCAGACTGGAGTATGATCTCTCCGGCTGGAGAGAGGAAAGAGTGATCATACGATTTAGAGTTTTCACCAACAAGTCATCCGAATACGATAATGAGGAACTGCCGAGATCTATTTTCATAGATGATGTCATGGTTAAGGAGGCGGAAGGAGATCAACTGAAAAGTGCAAAAGGTAGTGCTCCTTTAATGGATGATGAAAAGAAAAATTTAGAGCGTAATCAGAAAAAAAGAATTGAAATGACTCCACAAACCAAACACACAGTTACAGACGGTGGAGATACAAATTCGCTATATTTGGATCTCCAAACAAGTAACTCCGCAAAAATAGAGGATGTTAGAGCCTACGCTTGCTTAAAAAGATCATTACCGATAGTTGATCCTAGGACAGTTCCAAGAAAAACTGTGAGGAAATTTAGAAGATCCTAATAGAATCAATCGAAACTGATAAACCACCTTTCTTTATTGGTATTTTATTTTTACCCAAAACCTATATAAAGAGAGAATATCTATTATAAAACCAGTATGACAAAAAGCCCCACACACCTAACAAAGATAAGAGGTGTAGGAAGCAAAACCGCTGAAAGGATCAAAGAAACGTTAGATATTGAAGGTGTTGAGGATCTAGTAGAGGTCTCAAAAGATGAGCTCAAAGAAGTGAAGGGGATCGGGGAAAAGAGAGCTGGAAGGATATTGGGAAATCTTGAAGATTTTTTCGAGACCTGTGATAGATGTGGTGAAAACAAGGTAGAGAAAGAATTATGCCAAACCTGTTTAGAAGATCTTGAAAAGAACTTTGAGCAGATCAAACATGAAATAGAAGATATCACGGAAGATCTCTATTTAGAGGAGAAAGATCATCTAGTAAGGGCCATGGAAGAGATAAAGACTAGTATAGAGGAAGAGGAACCTGAAGAAGGATTCCAACTCCTTGAATCTTTGAAATACGATCTTGAGGGTGCCGATAAGCTCTCAGACAAACTGATCAAGATTAAGAAGAAGCTAGATGAGGGTCGGGAACTGCTCTATGTCTCGGCTTACGAGAAGGAGTTAGAAAAAATAAAGGATTCCTTCAAAAACGGGGTATATGAAAGAGGTAATAAGAGAGCTGACAAGATAATCGATTACATAGAAAGTGAAGAGGAATACGTGGATATGGAGAATGACGAGTTCTTGAAAGAGAATATAGTTGATTTTACCAGGAAAATAATAGGGACGGGACCCCGTGTCGGCGAAGAGATATATGGTAGCGGTTTTCACACCTTAAAAGAAGTGTACCAGGCCGGCTCGAAAAAAATCCACAAAAAGGCTGAGATAAAAGAGACCACTTCGGATATACTAATGGATAAGGTAGAATCTCTTTTCGAAAAAAAATCGCTTGGTATAGAAAGAGATCTAGAGGGAGAAATCGAAGAAGAAGGAACTGAAGAGGACAAAGAAGATACTTTATTTGAAGCGCTGGAAAGGGAAGATGAAGAGAAAAAGAAGAAAAAGATCAAACATATCGAAAACAATCAAGATAAAACCGAAACTTCAAATGAAATCTTCAAAAGAAAGAACGTGAGGAAGCTGGAAAAAGAGGTAAACCTGGTTAATTGGATACCCGCTATACTCGTATCGATGGTTTTGATAATAGCAGGTTACCTAATGTTTTTCGTATTTTAAATAAATGGCACTATCGATTTTTCTAGTGATAAGAAGAAAAGAGGGGTATTCTCTTAGGGTTTTTATACCCTAAGGAGAATGTACCCCTACACCCACGATGACTGTAATTGAAAGTAACTTAATGAATTTTTCGTACGTAGAGATCTTACGGACGTTATTTAGTGAGTGTTCAGATGAATATGAATATACCGCTGATGGTATATTCAGACGAAAAGAACCACCTGATTGTCCAAAATGTGGACAGCAGATGAGCTTGAACGGCTATAATACTTACAAAAAGGAAGGTCTAGGCAGTGTTAATATCGGGAAATATTACTGTTCCAACTGTGATGTATCACAAGAGGAAAATCGACAATTCTGGAAAAACCAAAAAGAAAATTTTAGTAATTTTCTAAAAAGGACTATTAAAAAACTGAAAGTAAACGGAGTTTCACTTCAAGGCTGTGCTGATATACTGTCAAGTTTATTACCCCTGGAGATAGGTAAAGATACCGTAGCAAATCTCTATAACGAATCTATGGAAACATACGATAGACCAAAAAAAGAACGAACAGAATTTCAAATCATACACTATGATGAACAGTTCCTCAAAAAGAGAAGAAGGAAAAAATATAGATTGACTCTCCTTGATGGGAAGACAAACAAACCTATAGCGGATGAACTCTTTGAAGATCCTTCAAAAGAGACTATAAAATCGTTTCTTGCAAACCATTTAGGACCTACTGTCAAAACCTTTCTTGTGACCGACATGTCTCCCACATATTCTGATGTCTTCATAGAGTTCTTTGATGATGGAAAGCTTGTCCATCAATATGATCAAAAATATTTCATCCTGATTGAGATTTAACTCTGCCAAAATATCTATCAAAGTTAAAATATGCTATACTATATCTTATTATCAATGAATCTCAGCTGAATTTGAGGACAAGAAAGACATTCTTTTCTCTACATAATTTTATTGAGGGTTTATAAAAACCTAAATCTGCTAAATCACTAGATTTTTAGATAGTCCCAAATAAATCTAACCACCTTTCAAAAAAAAGAACATTTTAATATGACCTCACTATGAGGGTAAATGAGGATAAAATGAGTACGGTTCCCGTTAATAAAGTCCATGAGATAATGAAGAAATACACAATAGGCGACGGCCAAGATGTTGTTTATGATCATGAGAAAAGCTATGGGAGTTATTTCTACGATGCAAAACGAGAGAAAGAGTTTCTAGATATGTTTTCTTTCTACGCGACACTTCCTATAGGCCACAACCATCCGAAGCTGCGTGAAGATGATTTTATGGATCACTTGGCTAAAGCCGCAGTACAAAAGCCCTCTAATTCAGATTTCTATTCACAAGAGCTCGCTGAATTCACTAAAACTTTCGCCGAGATTGCCGGCCCAGAATGGGCTAAACATTACTTTTTCATAAGTGGCGGAGCTCTCGCAGTCGAAAACGCTCTCAAAACAGCGATGGATTGGAAGGTGAAGAAAAATTTCGCCGACGGGGTAGAAGATGAACTCGGACATCAAGTAATACATTTCGAAGATGCTTTCCACGGCAGAAGCGGTTACACACTCTCTTTGACGAACACTTTTGATCCCCGGAAGTACAAATATTTTACAAAGTTCGATTGGCCTAGGATAGAACCTCCAGAGAAAAAACATCCCCTCACGGAAGAGCGGAAAAAAGAGGTAAAGAAGGATGAAGAACAAAGTATAGAACAGATAAAAGAGGCCATAGAGAAACACGGCAGAGATATTTCTTCTCTGATAATAGAGCCTATTCAGGCTGAAGGTGGAGATAAACACTTCCGCTCCGAGTTCTTCGATAAATTGAGAAAGATATGTGATGAAAACGATATAATGTTCATTTTGGACGAAGTTCAGAGCGGGATGGGTCTTACCGGAAAATGGTGGGCGTATCAAAACTATGACTTTAACCCAGATATGATCGCTTTTGGTAAGAAATCGCAAGTATGTGGGGTCATGGCAAACGATAGGGTTGAAGAAGTAGAGGATCACTGCTTTGAAGAGTCCAGTCGTCTCAACTCGACTTGGGGCGGTAATCTGGTAGACATGGTTAGAGTCAGCAAATACCTCAAGATCATAGACGAAGAAAATATGGTTAAGAACGCTGAAAAGGTCGGAGAGTATCTCTTAGATTCTTTAAAAGATCTTGAGGAAGATTGTGAAGGTGTATTGAATCCGAGAGGAGAAGGGCTTATGTCCGCCTTCGAACTTGAAAGTACAGAGATGAGAGATGAAGTGATCGATAGAGCCTTTGATGAAGGTATGATTATCCTAAAGTGCGGTGAAAGATCCATCAGATTCAGACCTCCATTGGACGTTAACAAAGAAGAGATCGACGAAGCCACGTCAATACTCGAGAAAGCTATCAAAAACTGCGACAAATAAAACAAAAAAACCTTTTTCTTACAATTCTCTTTCTACTTTCCCTCTCGCCGCGTTTATCACGACTATTTTATCCGTTCCCTCAACAGCCCACATCGGAACGTAGATCATCCCTTTTTCTTCTAAGGTAATATCTTCATCGGAGGGCTCTTCGTGGCTTTTCTCAACTATAGTAGCTCCGTTTTCCTCCCATTTTTTCTCTTTCTCTTCCGAGTATTTCTCCTTAACAGCTTTGAAAGCTTTTTCTGAACTTTTTTCTCCGGACAGGTTAGGCTCCAGTTTTACGTGCGATTTTTTTATATCTTCAACGATCTTGAAAGGCCTCTTCCAGAAGTTGATCTCGCCTGAAACTCCATTCAAGTAGAGTTTTCCTTTTTCGGTTCCCCCTTCGGGCTTTTCCACCTTATAATTGAATAAAAAATGAGGGACCAACTCTAACCTGTATTTGAAACCTCCCGCGAGCTTTTCACCGAGTTCAGAGACCTCTTCAAAATCCATTATCGGTTCTAAGATACCTTCTTTTATCTGGTGCTCTATCTCGAACTCGAAACCTTCGTCGGGACCTTTGATCCCCTCTTCTCCTTCGGCTATGCCTTCTAGTGTGGATTTTTCCAGCACCATCTCTCCGAATTTTTGGACCAGGTCTTCTCTTTCCCAAACTTTCGTGTCTTCCGGTACAGATTCCCACAAATCAGCAGGGAGTTCTTCCGTAGTTATCAAAATACTTTTGCCTTCCGCCTCTTCCAATTTAAGAAGATCATCTTCGTGTACCACAGGACCGGCTATTATCAGATTTAACTCTTTTTCACCAGAATCAACGACAGTCTTCCCTCTTTCACTTTCTACTACGTCATATCCTTCGTAATCGAGGTAATCCTCCAGGAGCTCGTAGAAGTCTTTCACGTTATCCCGTCTTTAAATTTATAAATCAATTTCGTTATCGTATTTCAAATACGGATTTGACCTTACACTAAAGATTCAAATCACTTCTTCCATATAAATTTAATTATTTAAAGAAAAGTTTCAAGAAATAATTTCAATATTCTACGACCGCTTGAGCCATCTCTCTGTTGTCTGCGGCTTTACACCCCTCTTCTCCCGCCACGATCAACCCGATAGAGTGTTCTTCGGGAAAATCTTCTACGACTCTTTCCGTCGCTTCTTCTGTGCCGTGCTCGTCGATCAGATCGTGGCATTGTTTAGAAGCGATCCTTTTCGTTATTTCTTCTCCTTTTCCTGTCGCCACAACAGCTCCGTCCTCACCGACGAAAAAACCGCTTCCGATCAGCGGGCTATCTCCTACTCTTCCTCTTACAGAATAGCTAGCTCCGCCGGTAGATACTGCGGCGGCAGCTTCACCTTCATGGTAGGCCACGCAGCCCACAGTTCCCCCTTGAATCTCGTCATAGAATTTCTTGTAATCCTCTAACTTTTCTTCTTCACCCATCTTTTTGTGCATCTCGTCCAGCTGCCTTTTCCTCTTATCTGTCTTAAGATCAGTGTATTCATACCCTCTTTTTTTGGCTAGGTCTGTAGCGGAATCTCCGGCAAGCAAAAGATAAGGAGAATCATGAACTATCTCCGCTATCCTGATCGGATTCTTAACTTCCTCTATAGCGGCTACAGCTCCGATATCATCTTCGGACTGAACTGCGGCGTCCATCTGAACTGAGCCGTCAAGTCTCAATTTTGAACCTTTTCCCGCGTTGAAAGTCGGGTCGTTCTCCAGTTCTTCAACTACGCCGATCACCGCTTCCATCGCACTCATACCTTCCTCGTATCCTTTTTCAATCGCCTTTCTCACTTTGCTGTCGTTCTCTCGAGGGCTGCCCACGCCGCCATGAGCTAGAATAATCATAGTGAGTTCTATCCAAGGGTGTTTAATTATTGTTTCGGGGCTTTATGAGTTGTTACTAGCTTGAAAACTGACTAAGGATAAAGGGTTTATATCAGTTAATGCTTCAATTGCCCAAAGATGCATGAATATTCGGTGATGAACCAGCTAGTTTCTGCTTTGTTAGACGAGCTGGACGGAAGGGACGTGGATCGTGTCAAAGAAGTGAGGATAGAGGTTGGAGAGCTCACTTTTCTCGGAGAGGATCAACTCAAGTTCGCCTACGAAACTCTCGGTAAAGACACAATACTCGAAGGATCCAAGTTGAAGGTTGAATCGGTGAAAGCAAAAGTCAAGTGCGAGGAATGCGGTTACGAGGGAGGAGTAGAGTACTCTGAAGGTCCCGCAGTGCACTACAACGTTCCTGTTATTTCTTGTCCAGAATGTGATTCTAAACCCGAGATAGCCAAAGGAAAAGAGACTAAAATAGTAGGCGTGACAGCAGTGGAGGAAGAAGATGAAGCCTGATCTGGATCAGTTCAAATTTAGAGATGAAGAGAAAGCTGAAAAGATAATCGAGGAGATTGAAAAGAGCGATCGAGAGATCAAGCTTATGCACGTTTGCGGTACTCATCAAGATACCCTAGTAAAACACGGATTAGAGCCGATGCTGGAAGAGGTTGGTGTAGAGATAGTTCAGGGGCCTGGTTGTCCCGTCTGCGTGACGACACAGAGAGAGATAGAAGAGATGATCGAGCTCGCCCGCAGTGGCAAGACCATAGCCGTTTTCGGCGACATGATCAACGTGCCCGGTGAAGAAAAAACGCTTTCGGAAGTAAGAAGCGAAGGAGCGGACGTAGAGATCGTTTACAGTGTAGATGACGCCGTTGAACTCGCCGAGAATCGAGACGAAGAAGTCATTTTCATGTCAGTTGGTTTTGAAACTACAGTTCCCGCGACAGCGAACGTGATAGCTGAAGAGCCTCCTGAAAATTTCAGCATTTTGGGATGCAACAGGGTGATCCCTCCGGCATTGAAAGCTATACTAGAGATGGGCGAAGTCAACCTAGATGGTCTGATAGAGCCGGGTCATGTCAGCACTATAATAGGCACGAAACCTTACGAACCGATATCTGAAAAATACTCTATACCACAGGTAGTCGCTGGATTCGAACCTCTCGATCTTTTGATGGCGGCTTTGATGCTGTTGAGACAGGTCGAGGAAGGTAGGGGAGAAGTTGAGAACGAATACGGTAGAGTGGTAAGAGAGGAGGGAAACAAGAAGGCCTTAGAGGTCATCGAAGAGGTTTTCGAGCCTAAAGATATAGAATGGAGAGGATTTCCGGAGATACCTAAATCTGGTTTGAAGTTGAGAGACGAATACAGCTCTTATTCCGCTAGAAAGAAATTCTCTGATATTTTGGAAAAACTACAGGATAGGGAATTCGAGGAACCCGAAGGCTGCCTATGCGGTGGAGTCTTGAGAGGAGTTATAGAATCTAGAGAGTGCGAACTGTTCGGAAAAGAATGTACGCCTTCAAATCCGGTCGGTCCGTGCATGGTGAGTCGTGAAGGCGCGTGCAATATCGAATACCGATATGCTTCAAATTGAATTAAGCATCGCTATCAGTCCGGCAACCGAAAAAGAAATTAACATTTTAAAGGGTGGCTCCATATCCACTCAACAGCTTTTCTCTTCAGTCAAAAAAGAAAAAGGGGTTTTTATTTATCTAGTTCTTCTAGTTCGTTTTCATGGAGTTCGAGATGATCGGTTTCTATTTCCACCAAAGCTTCGAAGAACTCTTCAACTCTCGGTTCTTCGGCTTCCTCGGCAAATTTCCTATAATGGTCTATAGCTCTCGATTCTCTCGAATGAGCGTCCTCTATATTTTCAGGTAGTTCTTCAGAGCATTTGTCTATGTGTCTATCTATCTCTGGCTCTTCACGATCCAAAAACAAACAGATAGCTTCCGCGTGTTCTGATTCTACCTTGGCGAGTCTCTTGAACATGCCCTCAGTTTTGGGGCCTTCAGCATTGTTGTAGGCGCAGTAATAGAAAGTAGCGTTGTCGACTTCTAACTCTAAAGCCTCTTCAAGGTTCTCTTTCGATTTTTCGCTTAATTCGACTTCCGGCGTCTCATATTCCTCACCGGGCTTCAAAAATTCTCTATCAGCACCACAGTATGGACAATCGGTCGGTTTTTCTTCGCCCAGGTACGTTTCGCCGCATATCCAGCATCTGAAAACTTTTAACATTATTTTCACTAAAGAGGGAAAAGAAAGAAAGTATATACTTTTTGTCATATTACGAGGAGATTCGATTCAATTAGTTTTCCAAAAATTTAACCTTTGTAAGTGTTTGAGAGAGCAGTAAGTCCTCTTCCTTCGAGGAATTTTTAAAAAATTCCTCTGTATTGCTGGAACCGTGTTCCAGCTATCTTTGGAATCTCTGATTCCAAACGATACCACAGGAAAACAATACTTATTCAGATAAATAATTAAACTTATTTATGTTCAATTTGATGTCTGACACAGCTTCTTCTACAGCTTTATGAAACTGCTTTTTAGTTTTGAATAAACGGTTTGCTAATCGACTTTTAGCTACTCGCCAATAGAGTTCAACAGGGTTGAGATCAGGAGAGTACTTGGGTAAAAAGTGGATGGAAATTATATCAGATAATTCATCAAGAAATGGAGAAACTTTTTTAGAAGTATGCCAAGGTGCATTGTCCATAATAAGAATGAATTCTCCAAACTTTTCGATCAACTCCTGGATAAATTCAATAAAAGTTTCAGAATTGACTTTTTCTTTTCTTCTGGCAAAAAATTCACATCCATTATTGACATCAACCACCCCAAGAACATTTCCTTTCATTTTGGTCCAGTTGATCTGACAGGAAGACCTTTGGCCTTTCAAAAACCATGCTTTTTGAAGCATAGGAATATTTTGAAAACGTACTTCATCCAAGAAAAGGATCGGGACGTCAGTTTTTTTTAAGAGGTTTCACTTCTTTATAGTATTCTTTTCTGTTTTTTTCAGATGATTTATAGTGCTTTGGTCTTGGTTTCTTCAGTTCAAAACCAAGATTTCTGAGAAAATCTTGGATATATCTTGGATGGTATTCAACCCCATATTCTTCTTTTATATGGTGTAAAACAAGCTTGGTTGACCATGCTTCTTTATCATAACCAACTTCTTTTGGCTTATTTTTCAATGTTTGTTTTAGGTCTTCTTTTTCCTCAGTCGACAGCTTTGAATTCCTACCAGATCTGTATTCATCAACTAAACCATCTATCCCTTCTTCATTGTAACTTTTTGTCCATCGCCATAATGTAACGTCAGTAATGGATAACAGGTCTGCGATTTCTTCTTTATTCATTCCCTTCTCTATCATTATAATTCCAAGTATTCTATCCCTTATCTTTGGATCATCTTCTTGTTTTCTTATCTTTTGTAATTTATCAATATCGACCTCTCTTTCCAAAACTTTTTTTCTAGACATTTTTCCATCTAATATTAAATACTATTTATAGTACATTAATTTTACGATTAATTAAAGTTTTCCTGTTAGGTTCAGGGAGAGGATACACGGACTCTCTCAAAAAATAAC
>CAZPCW010000028.1:0-26336 GCA_964585175.1 uncultured Thermoplasmata archaeon | reverse complement strand
GATTCATCACCTCCCTAACTCCGCTAGGAAGGTGTCTTCTCGATCATTTAGATAATATACACTTAAAAAGAATCTAGTAATCGCTAAATATATAAACCCGTCCCAGTAATGATATGATGATTTTCCGATGAAGAAAATCAGAAAATGTCCTTCATGCAGTGAATACAAGCTGTCTGAACACTGTGATAGTTGCGATGAAAGGACTATCAATCCTAAACCTCCTAAATACTCTCCCGAGGATAAATACGGGAAGTACAGAAGAAGACAAAAAAAGAATTCAAATTGAGATGATAATATGGACGATATAATCGTAGATTTCAAAGAAAAACCGGAATTAGAAGACGCAGTACTAGTGGAAGGTCTCCCTGGAGTGGGAAATGTGGGAAAGCTTGCCGTGGAGCATCTAAAAGATGAGATCGAAGCTAATGAGCTCGCTGAAATACATTCACTGTATTTCCCCCCGCAAGTGCTTGTAGATGAAGACGGACTTTCCAAACTGGTGAATAACAGGCTTTATTATAAAAAGGACGTCGGTGAAGAAGACACTGATTTGATCCTATTGACTGGAGATTACCAAGGTATGACCCCTCAGGGTCAGTACCAGTTGACTGATAAGATACTATCTTCTTCAAAAGAGTTAGGCGTAAACCAGGTTTTCTCCTTGGGAGGTTACAGCCAGGGAGAGATGGTGGATATACCTGAAGTATTGGGTGCCGCTACGACTCAAGAGATGATAGATGAGATGAAAGATCTCGGTGTCAAATTCTCAGAAGAGCATCCTTCTTCAGGTATAGTCGGAGCTAGCGGTCTTCTGCTCGGACTTGGAAAGAAAATCTACGACCTGAGCGGAGTTTGTCTCATGGGAGAGACTTCCGGTTATTTTGTTGATCCAGCAGCGGCGAGAGCTGTACTGAAAAAACTGATGAGTTATCTAGGCAAAGAGATAGGTTATGAAAAACTCGACGAAAAAGCGGAGGAAGTTGAAGAGCTGACCAACAAAGTCAAAGACATGGATATGGGCAATCTCCAACAGCAGGAAGGCGGTAGTGAGGATCTCAGCTATATAGGCTGAGACTTATAATCGGATTAGGGAATCAAGGGATATAGATGGAAGAAGATGAGAAGGTAGAGCTTTACCTAAAGGGCTATGAAGAGGGTCAAAAGGAAGCTTGGTCCGATATAAAGAGTCTGATCTCTAAATACGAAGGTTGGGAATTGAAAAGCAGGATCGAGAGTAAGATAGGTACGCTTTACCAGGAAATCGATTCGAAAAGAACCGAGCTCAAGGAAAATCCCGGAACTTTATCGATGGAGCCCGAGGAACCTTCTCAAGAGGTAGAGGAAAGTGCAGAAATAGACATACCTTGGAGGCCCGGAGACGCTTACCTGTTCGTGGAAGACAAACCTAGTGAGTCGATAGAGAGACTGGTAAAGATAATCAAGAAAGGAACTCCAACCCTTTTCATCTTGAGGGAAAATCCTGAAAAATTAATAAAAAATCATCAGTTCCCCACCGATAAATGTAAATTTATCTGGCTGTCTCGTCAGTCTGGTAGAGATATATCCGACGATGAAGTCCAGATGGAAAATATATCTCCCTCTGATCTTTCGGGTCTTTCTAATGAGATAGGAACTTACCTGAAGTCAAATCCTAAAGGTGTGGTTTTCTTATCCGGCATCTCTTTCATCACAAATTACAACGAAGGCAAAAAAGTCCTCAAACTTGTGAATTTTTCGAGAGATAAGGTTACGGAAAATAACGGTTGTTTAGTCGGTTCGGTTTCACCTGATGCCCTGGAGAAAAAGTTCCTAGAAAAGATCAAGGGCGAATTCAATCAGACGTTTTGAAATAGGATGAGATTGAACCATGTATCTCATATACAGTGAGGGGCAAAAAAACGATCGAATACAAAGGATCGTAGAAAGGGCCGAACTGAGAGATGAGAAAGTAAAGCACTTTAACTCTGATGAGATCTCAAGAGAGGATTTTTTTAATGTATTAGAGGATGATAGAGAAATCGATGTTCTTTTGTATTTAGGCTTGAAAGGTGATGAACTCCGGTATATCTCTAAAGGAGTGAAGGAAAAAGTTTCCGACGTTTTTCAAGTTGCTTTGATTGATGAATCCGATCATCAAGATATTGAAGAGATGGAAATCGATATCTTGATCGCAGAAGAGCGTACGGTGATCGATTCGTTATTCAAAAACATCGATCAAGAACTATTCAAAGAAAAAAGCCGTAAGTTGAGGAAAATTCTTTTTGAATTTGAAGGAAAGATGGCTATATTCGTTCACGATGATCCAGATCCGGACGCGGTAGCTTCGGCGGTAGCTCTAGAGAAGATATGTAGATCCGTAGACTTGAGATGCGAAACTTACTATGGAGGAGAGATAGGTCATCCAGAAAATGAGATCTTTATGGAGAATACGAATTTCATGATCGAAAAGGTAGATGAGGATTCTATAAAAGAGGTATTGGAGAGCTCAGAAAATATAGCTTTCGTTGACTTTGCTGAATCAGCTGTAAGTGATGTGATCCCCGATGATTTAGATCCTGACCTAATCCTAGATCACCATTCTACAAATAAAGATATCAAGGCGAAAAGATATACTGAGATCAGGACTGATATAGGATCTACGTCGACTTTGATGACAAAACATCTCCAAAATTTAGATATCGAGATTCCATCGGTACTCGCTTCAGCTCTTTTAGTGGGTATAAAGATCGATACCCATGATTACACGAAAAATATTTCGCCTTTAGATTTCAAATCTATCGTTTATCTCAACTCCATCGCTGACAGAGAAATATTAGACGTTTTGGAAAGCCCTCCGATATATTCTGAAACTCTCACTGCTTTGGGTAGAGCTTTATCGAATAGAGAAGTCGAAAAGAACGTGCTCGTAACGTTTTGCGGCAATATCAAACACGGCGACGATACATCCATGATAGCTGATTTCTTGCTCAGAGAAAGAGATATATTAACTGTTTTAGTTTTTGGAGTAAAAGATAAAAAAATACATATGTCAGTTAGGAGTAAAGACTTACAGCTTAACGTTGGAGAGATCATGGATAGGGCTTATTCTGATATTGGAGAAGCAGGTGGTCATCCTCATTCAGCAGGCGGAAAGACCTCTTTGGGTAAGTTTGAAAATAGGGAGAAGGCCGTCGAAATGATCAAAAAACGATTTTACGATGAGGTGGATATCAGATGAGAGGAAACTATACCCGTGTCAATCTTCAATATCAAAAAGGCATGAGTAGCACTGAAAAGAGACATCTGGCTATAGCTATAACAGTATTAACTTTAGCCTTTGCCATCCTCTTTTCTAGAAGCTCTAGAGGGATTTTTAGCGAGGCCTTTCTGTTATATTTGCCACAATCTTTTTTAGCTGTCGTGACTGCTTTTTTATTTCACGAGCTAGCACATAGGAAATTGGCTCGAAACTATGGATGCTGGGCTGAGTTCAGGATGTGGAGATGGGGTTTAATTTTAGCGTTAATGTTCAGCTTTGTCGGTTTTGTTTTCGCTGCGCCCGGTGCAGTGATGATTAGAGGAAACATTACTAAAGAACAGAACGGTAAGATCAGTGCTGCTGGTCCGGCAATGAATTGGGCTGTAGGGTCCGTTTTTCTAATAGGGTCTATATTTGCCCTTATCTATGAATTTTTCTTTTTAACTCGAATATTGAGCTTTGTAGCCTATGTAAACTTGTTCTTGGGCGGATTCAACCTTTTACCGTTTGGACCGCTAGATGGTAGAAAGATATTTAGCTGGAGCGTAAAATCCTATTTGATTCTCGCGGCCCTTATAGGGGGGACTCTCGCTTTAGGTTTCTATTTGAATCTATTCATTTTCTAGCTTTCCCCCAGCAGTACATGAATTCGTCTCCGAATATCTTATCGGGACACTTCTTACTATCTATTATATCAAAAAGATTGAACTTTATCTTCAATTCTTCCAGGGTGTAATAGGAATAATAGCGTTCATGACCTTCGATCACGCTCTCCTCAAAACCCTCTTTTTCACCAACTTTGAAACTGAACCCTATGATTCCTCCGGGCTCTACTATCCTATATATCTCTTTTTCCGCCTTTGAGAGCTCTTTTTTCGGCAAATTAGAGAGAGTGGTACTAGCCCAGGCTCCGGTAAAAGTATCTTCCGGAAAAATAGTGTCACGTATATCGGATCGGAAAAAAGCACACTCGGGATATTTTTTCCGCGCGAGATCTATCATCGAGCTCGATATGTCTATGCCAACAACGTCTACACCTTTCTCTCGGAGATATTCGGTATCTCTACCGTCTCCACAGCCCAGATCGATCATCCTTGGCTTAGAGGATAAAAATTTCACAGTTCTATCCAACATCTCTTTTTGAAATTCTCTATTCCCTCCTTTTTCCGTCTTTTCACAGTATTCCTCGGCTATCTCGTTGTAAGTTTTCATGTTCTTCTTGACAGGGTCCATCTAATCTTCCTCCATTATGATATCCTTTTTTATTTTCTCTATTTCTTTTTTAGTTGGTTTTCTAGGGAAGTTTTTATGCTCTTCACCGGGAGAAGACGTATAATAAGGTCGATTACATCCCGGACAGCCCCTCGTTTGGAATGTCTTTTCAATATCTATGATTTCGAAAGCCTTCTTTGGTTCTTTAGATACGAGTTTTAACCCTCGCTCGATACTGATTTCTTTTTCTAGAAGAGCGGTAATCAGTTGGGCTTTACGATAATAGGTGAGTTCCGCTTCATCCTTTTCTCTTTTATAAGGAAATAAAGAAACGTTTGAACCGACCTTGAAAGATTTTTTGACCGTGGTAGCCAATTCTCCCAGATCCTCTCCTAAACCGACGATCAAATGTGCGGTAACATTTTCTTCCCCGAATTGGTTGACGGCTTTACCAAGATATTCCCAAAATACTTTGGGATCATAGGAGGGTTTTTTCTTTTTTCTTAGTTCATCGGTAGCTGCATCTATCCCTATACCGACTCTTTCAACGTTCTTTTGAAGAGCTTCGAGGACCTCCTCTTCAAGAGGAGGCGAAGATATAGAGATAGGCTTATCGATATCTTTCAGTTTTTTAGTAGCGGAAATCAATTTATTCTCATAATTCTGTATATCGGGTGATTGAACACATATCCTAAAAAAGTCCGATCCTTCCAATGCATTTACGACTTTTTCTAGATCGAATAACGGCCAAGAAACTCTAGATAACCACTTAGATCTTCCCTCGGCCTGGGGACAGAAGCGGCATCCTCCTCTACATGCCTCAGCTGGTATCAACAAATAGGCTGTAGTTGGTTTTTCATCTGTTTCTCCTTCTTCAAGACCAAGCTCAAGAGTGGTTCCATAAGAAACTCTGATATCCATATTCATCTCCAGCTCCTTTCGTATATCCATTTATCAGTTCCATATTTACTTTCAAATTTGGAAGCTTTCTCAAGTTCTTTATCGTCCAGTTGTCCTTCAAATACTTTTCCATCGAGATGCTTCTCAAAATTCTTTCTCATAATCCCAATCAACTTATCAGCTTCGGGCTTTTCACCGATCTGCTCTCTCATGTTCGTAACAAGGTCTAAGAAGCATCCAGCTTCTTTTTCTTCGAGCTTTTTCTCGTCTATTTTGAGTATTTCTGATAATTTTTCTAAGTCGGTGTCGAACATCAGAGTGCCGTGCTGAAGCAGGCCTTTTTTACCCCTTCTTTGAGCACTCCCTGAAATCTTTTTTCCATCGACGAGTATATCGTTATAGGGCTTAAATATTGGTTCGAGACCGTAGTCCTCAAGAGTCATCATCAAAGGCTGTAGAAGTTCTCTAAAACTCTCTTCGATATCTCCTTCGATTTTTTCGGTAACTATAGAATAAGTTATCTCACCTTCGTAATCGTGGAAAACCGTTCCACCTCCGGTAATCCTCCTCACGAAAGGAATATTGTAATTTTCACATTCTTGGACGTCGATAGTCTCGTTTACACCCTGTGAGTAACCCAAGGTTATAGCAGAGGGTTGAAATCTATAGAATCGAAAAGTAGGTGGTGATTCACCCTCGTCAAAATTTCGAAGAATTGCCTCGTCGATTGCCATCTGTCTCTCCGGACCTGCATCTATCGGCGGGATATACCTGTAATTCATAATCTTTCATTTTTCTTATAGATTATAACTATTTTCGTGTTTAGTCTTCTTCCGAGCGTCTAACCATGAAAGATTCCTACCTATCGAAGATTAATTATAAATGAAACTAACTATATAAGGGGGTCAAAACAGAACAGAGAGGTTAGATCGTTATGAGAAGAAGAAGCAGGGATAGAAGGTATTTACTCACATCAGAGTCGGTCACTGAAGGTCACCCGGACAAGATGGCCGACAAGATAAGCGATTCCATATTAGATGAGTTGATCAGACAGGATCCGCATTCGAGGGTTGCTTGTGAAACTATATTAACGAATGGATTGGCTTTCGTGGCCGGTGAAGTCACCAGTGACGGATATGTGAATGTTAACGACATCGTGAGAAAAACTATCGAAAAGATAGGTTATACAGAACACCAGTACGGCTTCGAAGCTGATTCTTGTGGTGTTATGACAGCGATCCACTCACAAAGTCCCGATATTGCACAGGGAGTCGATCGTGAAGTTCAGGGAGCTGGGGACCAGGGTATAATGTTCGGATACGCTCACAAAGAGACAAAGGAGAGGATGCCGAAACCTATAGTGTTAGCTCATAAACTTTCTAAAAGACTCACCGAGGTTCGAAGAGAAAACACACTCGAATATCTTCGTCCCGACGGAAAATCTCAGGTGACTTTGGAATATGAAGGAGATCAGGCCATTAGAGCCGACGATATCGTCATAGCCGCACAGCACGATCCTGAGGTCGAAGACGAAAAATTGAGAGAAGATATCAAAAGCGAAGTGATAGAACCGATATGTGGTGATCTTCTCGATGGTGATACTACATTCAATATAAACGAAACCGGAAGATTCGTCTTAGGAGGCCCCCAAGCGGATACCGGTCTAACGGGTAGAAAGATCATAGTCGATACCTATGGCGGACACGGAAGTCATGGAGGAGGCTGCTTTTCAGGAAAAGATCCTTCGAAGGTCGATAGATCGGGAGCGTACATGGCTAGATACGTAGCTAAGAACGTTGTTGAGGCCGGGTTGGCAGAGAAGTGTGAAGTACAATTGAGTTACGCAATCGGTCTGCCCGAGCCTACAAGTGTACTCATAAATACCTATGGCACTAACAATATTCCTGAGAAAGAGATAGAAGAGATCGTTATCGAGAAGTTCCCTCTTAGACCCGCCGATATCATCGATCATCTTGATCTCTTAAGGCCGATATATGAAAAGACTGCGGCCTACGGACATTTCGGTCGAGATGAACCCGAATTTACGTGGGAAAAAACAGATATGGCTAAGAAACTGTAATACTTTACATAAACTCTTTTCTTTTAATTAGATATTCATGCTCAATTTTTGGCCTTTCATATTTGTTAGGTTCTATGCTATTTGAACAGATCAATATTGAAAAAAATTGGTGGCTAAAAGAGAGTAAGAAAAAAACAGAAGCGTTTTTATTGGGGAACGCTAAAGTTGTTCAGTTTATCCAAGCAGGCCAGCTTTGTTTAATTCGTCTTTGATACGTTCGACTCCATCTCTTAGTTGCTCCTTGTTTTTACCGCCAGTACAGACCATTCTGCCAGAGCCAAATAGGAGAAGAACTACTGGAGAATCCTGCAATCGGTATACTAAGCCAGGGAACTGTTCAGGTTCGTACTCGACTCTCTCTAAACCCAATGTAATCGCGACTGAATTGAGATTCAAATCTGTATTCAATTCGTAGGAGGCCACGATGTTTTGTATCTTAGCTATCACTTCATCGGCCGTTTCGATACCGTTTTCGTTCAACAAGTTCTTCACTTTGTCGACGCTTTTCTGAGGCTCATCCAATGTTACTCCACCTGTGCATACCATCTTTCCACTGGAAAAGAGCAGTATTGATGTATTCGGTTCATCTAGTTTATAAATCAGCCCGGGAAACTTGTCCGGATCGTATTCCGATTCATCCAAAGCTTCATGTACGTCCCATAAATCCAATTCCTCTCCGATCGATGAAGAGGCTACCACGTTTTCTATCGTTAGACCTTCCATATTTAATCACTCTTTTTCATATACATTTCGTCCCCTTATTTAAATAAAGGGGTGATCCGACTTAAAGTAAAAGACACGTCATTTGATTCTAATCCGTGTCTTTTACTAATTAGCTGTCGGAACTTTGGTTTAAAAAGCTCCGACTTCCATTATATATATCGGTTATTAAAGGGAATAAAAGGAAACTTATTAAGTTTTTGTTTGTATTTTGAATATGATCTTCGAATTTTTTCAAAGTAAAGATTTAATTCTAGACGAATCATAATATCGAAAAATATCTTCATAAAAAAAAACGGACCTGTTAAGCACTCAAATAAAAGTATAAAAGGATAAAAGATAAAAAAAGTAAAAACCATCCATTTTTCTTACTATCACTCATTATCACTGAGGATCAACTAGAATAATTAGAAAAAGGTATGATATTAGAGAAAAAAAATATAAATATGTCTAACTAGTTTAACCAAGTGAGGGAAAGTAAGATGCCAAATGATAAAAGTTTTAGAGAAAAACTGCAAGAGAGTAATAAGGATAAAAAGAAACTGAAGAATAAAGTGAAAGAATTAAGATCCAAAATTGATGAAATAAATAGCGAGAAAAAAAAGATTTTGAATAAAAAGAACAAACAATTAGAAGAAAAAAAGGAGAAGATAGAGGGACTTAAAGAAAAACTTGATGAGGAATCATTAGAGCAAACTGAAGAATCTAAAACTGATCAAAACCAACTTGAAGAACGATTAGAAGAACTAAGAGAAGAAAACAATAGACTGAAGGAGGAGATCGAAAAACTTCGTGGTAAGAAAGGAATCGTTTTAAATTCTGAAGATGAACTTGTTCTCAATTCTAAGATGGATATAGACGGTGGAATTAGAACGAAAGACAATCTCAAAATAGAAGAATCTTCTGAGATATCAGATTCTATCGTTGCTGAAAATGATATAGAGCTAAAAAATAATGTAGTAGTCCAGGGAGATATTTTATCAACTCAAGGTGAAATAGATGTAGGAGATAACTGTGAGATTGAAGGCATCATTGAGGGTAAAGGAGTACATCTTGGTGAAGGAGTAAAGGCAGATGAAATAAAGAGTAGAGGAGGGGTAGTTATAAACGAAGACTCGGATACAAATGATGTTTACGCTCTTGGAGATATCGAATTGGGAGATGAGGTAAGAGTGAAAGGAGATGTAGAATACGGTGGAGAATTAACTACGGGTAAAAGAGTCGCCATCACCGATTCATTGATGCCGAAAGATAAAGAGAAAATCAGAGAGGAAAAAGATATGGAAAAATTAAAAGGAATTTATTTAGAAGAGTCTGAAACTGTTGACCCCGAATCTAATATGAGTCAAGATGGAGAAGAAGAGTTTGAAAAAATCGACTTTGATCAATATCTTGATAATCTAGATATGGATGATGAACTTATCGATAAAGGAGAAAATATTTTAGAAAATCTAGATGAGGAAACCGTTACAATAGATGCACTTGAAGAACAGATAGAAGGGTCGACAAAGTCAGAGATAGAAAAGTGCGTAAATAGAATGTGTGAAGACGGTTTATTAGAAGTCAAAGATTCCGATGATCAAACACAAGTGAGAATGAAAGAAATTGATAATATATCCTCTGAAAAAATAAGTGAAGAACAGTAAAATCCATAGGTGAATTTATGATCATATTTTACGATAGTATCTTGAGAATTTCTGAAAAAAGGAACATTAAAATTATAAATTTATGAAATAGAAAAGATTGTCAGACCATGTGTAGATATTACTGTCTGTAAATGTACAATACTCACTCTTCTCTTCCTATCTTTCTAATCCTCTTCTAGTACTTTTTTGTTTATCCTTATAATCATTTTCGATAATCAATGATGGATGTTAAAAAACATAACCGGCTCTAAAATTATATAGTGAAAAAAAATGGATTATAATCATGCTGTATCCGATGGGAGGAGAAACCCGAAGATGAGAAGAATAAAGAGAGAAGGGCAAAAGGGTGCGATGGGTGTCGGAGCTCTCATTGTTTTCATAGCGATGGTGCTTGTCGCGGCTGTAGCGGCGAACGTACTTATCAACACCTCTAACCAGCTGCAGCAGCAAACTGAGAGAACAGGTGACGAAGCGATCCAAGGGGTGTCCAATTCTTTCAAAGTATTTGATGTATATGGGGTAGATGGAGACGGGGAAACTGGTGGCTCTGGTGATAACGGCGAGATAGACGCTTTGTATCTAAAGATTGGTCTAGTAGGCGGTGCATCCGCTCAGGACATGGAAAACACAATCATACAGATCAGTAATGATACATTCGAACAAAATCTTCAGAATGGTAGTCTTGACGGAAGCCATTATAACGTTAGTGAGCATATCCTCGAACAAGAAGGAGATGATGATTATTATCTAGAACCGGGAGATATGTTGTTGATACAGATTGATATCACTGAAATAGGGGGCGAAATAGGAACACAAGAAGATATATCGATCAATTTGATACCTAAACACGGTACCCCGACCTATGAAGAGGTAACTACGCCGCCGACGATAACAAGTAGAATTGTCGATCTGACCTAGATAGGAGGAAAAACATTCTTTTTTTACTATATTCTGTAATATTTTATCGAGACAGGAGAATAAGTTGGTGACTCCTTCTCAATAGCAATTATATCAGAGACAGAAAAGACAATTCTAGAACTGTCTTAAAAACCAATTTCTTTTGGGCTTTAAACCTTTAGTAAAGAGCCACCGGAGGGATTTGAACCCTCGATCTGCTGATTACAAGTCAGCCGCTCTGCCGAACTAAGCTACGGTGGCGAGTGGAACGAGCCGAGTAGCTCATTAGGCAGTGAGTTGGAAATTCTTTCCGACGGACTGCCGAACTAAGCTACGGTGGCGACACGAAAGCTCGTCTTAAGTGAAAGCAGGAATTTATTCCTGCGAAATTTGCAAGCAAATTCCACTTAGTCGCCAATGTGAAATTGGCTCCTATAGTGGCAAAGGGAGTAAATAGTTATTTACTATAGTGCGTATATTCTGACTTCTACCAAATCCAAATATTCCTTAAAAATAAGGTTTTCGGTTTAAGACGGATATTTATTGGCGCACGAATTCTACTGATGAAACGATAAATAGTGTATGACATTAGTAGATTAAAGAAAAGATAAATTTAAATTTTAATCTTTAGTATAATTTTCAGTGACAGTTTAATTACTTAAATGTGATTCTTATTTTCAGTCTCATAAGTGGCAAAAATAGTAGGACAAAAGATTTAATGTATTACTAACATAAAGTATCCAAGGCGTTATCGGTTTCGATTTACGTAATGGAAAATGTTTATATATATCAATTTCATTATGTACGTTGTCCTACAACGAGCCTAATTATGTATGACTTTATGTCATACTAGTACTACCATAATCAGATGGGATGTAAAAAAGATGGAAAAGAAGATATCTCTGCGGGTGTCCGACGACAAGCTCGATGTGATCGATTCCTTCATCTCTAGACACGATTTTAGTAACCGTTCTGAGTTTTTGAGAAAGGCGGCTTTAGAATACATCAGAAAACACGACACCCCGGCAGGGCAAAAAGAAATTCCAGAAAAAATCTCGCTACCAGATCATTTTCGAAACGTTATAATGTATCTAATCGAAGTCGGTCACTACAACAATTGGCAGGACGCTATCCATGAACTTGTTAGAGAAGCTCTATTACAGGAAGATATCGAAGATTTGAAAAAACAGTATACAGCGGTTGGAGAACTCACGAACAAGGTTGAGTCATACAAGAATATAGCCGAAAAAGAAAGCGATTTTATGAAAAGGTAGAGGCTGATTGTAGGACTTTACAACGAGCCCCTTAATATCTCGGAGGAAAGCTAGATGGAAGAGAACAACCCCGAATACCCTATGTCTGAGGAAAAGTTTGTTAGTGACGCAGCGGAAGAAATAGTAGATTCTCTACTCTACGAGAACAACCTGTACGTAGTAGGAGTAGGTGGATGTGGATGCAACACTGTGGAGCATATCACCGAAAAAGAGATTAAGAACGTTAAAACAGTTGCGATAAACACTGATGAAAGTGTTCTAGAGGAAACGAAGGCTGATCGACAGATGCTGATCGGTAAGGAACTGACCGATGGTGAAGGAGCAAAAGGAGATCCTTCTCTAGGCAAAAGAGCAGCTGAACAAAGCGAGGAACAGATATTGAAAACGATAGAAGGAGCCGATATGGTCGTTTTAGCCGCTGGGATGGGCGGAGGCACAGGTTCTGGTGCCTCCGAAGTTATAGCGGATCTGGCGAAAAGAAATGACAAGATGGTCGTGACTTATGCGGTGATGCCGTTCTCGGCCGAAAAAAAGAGATATGACAAAGCCGAGTCTTGCTTGGATAAGATCTCTAAACTGAGTAACGCGACCACCGTCTTCGAAAACGATGAAACACTGGTACATGGAGATGATACCCCAGAGGAAGCGTTTTCCATGGCCGATCGGATGCTGCACAGAGTGGTAAAGCACTTGAAGATGAACTATATAACGGAATTTTTCGAGGAGATAGGCTTAGATGCGAATGGATTGTCTAAAACCGTTTCCGATGCTGAATTAGAAAAGGAAGGAGAGGGAGAGGGAGAAAAACCCGCAGTTCTTGAGGCCTTGAATTATGTGGGAAAAAGCGAAGAAGGAGATGAACCTCCTTTAGATAATAAGCTAGAAAGTTACACTCCTTAAGGACTGGGTACTCTAACTCTTTCTCCTTTTTTCTTTATTACTTGAATTCGTATAGGCTAGTATTAGGCATAAAAAATATTAAGGATATTTTTTAAATAAAGATGCTCTCGTTCGTTTCGAGAGTTTTTCATGTATCGATAGATTCAAGAAAAATCCACCTGCGATTCTATACAGGACTCACCGGCTTGTTGAGGTGTTTCCCGTGTTTTTAACCTCTATCTCATCCGGGTCTCCTTCCCATCCGTTTTTCACATGCTCTGTTTCGACAATAGTGGTTATACCCCCTCTAACATTCCAATCCCCTCTCACCTTGATATATTTAGGTTCTAAGACCTCGATCAAATCTTTTAATATCCTGTTCGTAGCCTCTTCGTGATATATCTCTTCATCTCTATATCCGACAAAATAGTACTTTAGAGACTTCAGTTCTATCAAATATTCATCAGGAACGTAAGTAATACTTATAGTGGCGAAATCGGGCTGATCTCTTTTATCAGGGCACAGACAGGTAAATTCAGGGGACATTATTTTGATCTTGTAATCCTTGTCTTTATGCTTGTTCTCTAGAGTTTGTAATTCCATCATATCATAAAAAATTAATCGGGATGGGCTAGTTAATTCTTTCCTTCAAGATGCTTTATATAGTAGAAAAAAGGCTCCAAAGATAAAGTTTAAACTTACCCTGACCAAAAATGACAAACGTGAATAGATTTTTTAAGAGTTTTTCTATTCAAATTCTAACTGAACCTGTTCTCTTTCGTTCCCTGGATATTTAAACTCGACTTTGAATTCACCTTTCTCAAAAAGTACTACAGCTTTTTCTAAAACGGTTTTGTAGAGTTTTACTTTTTTACCCCTTCTACTTCTTTTCTTACCGGAAGTTTCTAGAAAACCGGCCTTCTCGAGAGAATGTATTTTCCTGTAAGCTGCAGCGATAGGGATATCGTATTTCCAAGACAGCTCCTGAACTGGTTTAGCCTTTTGGTAACATCCCACCAAGATGCGTTTTGCATAACTATCTGCTAATATCTCTAATTTTTCTTCTACATCTTCGGTCTGCATTTCACAAAACCATTGATATTAAAACTTAAATGATTTAAGAAGCAATATCCAACGGTAGAAACCACTATCTAAAATCGTATTTTGTTATCAATTTCCGATAACGGTATTCAATAGAATGCTCTAACGAAGTTTTCTCTCAAACTTTATATATCGCTGTTGTATTGGATTAACCCCTTTAAATCTATAATATCAACTGTGATATACATGAAAACAGCTTTGATCGCATTGGGTGGAAATTCGCTCGTTAGGCCAGAAGATGAGGGAACGGCAGAAGATCAATTTGAGATTATGCGGAAAACTTGCATCAATATCGCTGAAATGATCGAAGACGGCTACGATATCGTTTTTACACATGGAAACGGGCCGCAGGTTGGTAACATTCTTCTTCAAAACGAGATAGCTTCTGAAAAGGTTCCCTCCATGCCGCTCGATGTGTGTGGAGCACAGTCACAGGGGCAGATAGGATACATGTTTCAACAGACCTTAAAAAATCAGCTGAAAGAAAAAGGTATAGAAAGAAATATTTCAAGTCTGGTGACCCAAGTCGAAGTGGAAAGGGATGATCCCGCTTTCGAGGAACCGAGTAAATTCGTTGGCCCGACCTATTCTGAAGATGAGATCGAGGAGATAAAAAAAGAAAAAGATTGGACTATCAAACAGACTTCTAACGGAAATTTCCGACGTGTAGTACCTTCCCCCAATCCTCAACAGATTGTAGAATCCGAAGTCATACACGATCTCGTGTTCAGCGGTGAAGAGAGCTATATCGTTATCGCTGCCGGCGGTGGAGGAGTCCCGGTCGTTAAAGATGATGGAAAATTGAAAGGTGTTGAGGGAGTCATAGATAAAGACAGAGCGAGTGCAGTTCTAGCTGCCGATATCGACGAAGAATTCTTTATAATGCTGACCTCGGTCGAAAAAGTTTATCTTAATTTCAATGAAGAGGACGAGCGACCTATTGAATCCATGACCGTGGATGAGGCTCAAAAATATCTTGATGAAGGTCAGTTCCCGCCGGGAAGCATGGGTCCCAAGATAGAAGCTTCTATACATTTCTTGAGACACGGCGGTGATAAAGTCCTTATAACCACTCCCGAAGATCTTTTAGACGCTCTTGAAGGAGAAACTGGTACTTACATATACAGCGAATAAACTTACATATATGGAGGGTAAAACGATGAAAGGCTCGAAAAGAGTCGAAGATTTGACGGAATCCGTCATCAGGGAGATGACTAGAAAAGCTAACAAATACAATGCGATCAACTTATCCCAGGGCTATCCCGACTTTCCCGCAGACGAAAAAGTCTTAGAGAAAGCGAAAGAGGCTATAGATTCCGATTTTAATCAGTACTCGGTTACCTGGGGTTTGGAGGAACTTAGAAAGAGGATAGCTAAAAAATTGAGAGATTTCAACGACTTGGACTACCATCCCGAATACGAAGTAACGGTGACCTGCGGATCCAGCGAATCTATAATGTCGACGATGCTCGGGCTGATCGACGACGGCGACGAAGTATTGATCTTTCAACCTTTTTATGAAAATTACGTTCCGGCAGTAACGATGGCTTCTGGAAAACCCAAGTTTACCACCATAAACAAAGATCAAGAGATAGATCCCGAAGATATCAAAGAAAAAGTGAATGAAAACACCAAAGCAATCATATTGAATACGCCTCACAATCCCACGGGAAAGGTCTTCAAAAAGGAGGACCTAGAACTGATAAGAGATCTGTGTATTGAAAACGACATCCTTCTCATAACAGATGAGATGTACGAAAGGATGATCTACGAAGGAGAACATATATCCCCCGCCACACTCGAGGATATGTGGAACAGAACGATAACTATAGGCGGCTTTTCCAAAGTTTATTCCGTAACAGGCTGGAGAGTGGGATACTCCGCGGCTCCAAAAGAACTGATGAAACCGATCAGGAAAGCTCATGACTATACCACAGTATGCGCACCTACACCCTTCCAAAAGGGATGTGTGAAAGCCCTCGATCTGCCGGAAAGCTATTACGAGGAGATGCTCGAGTATTACAGAAAGGGTAGAGAGATAGTTTACGAAAATCTTAAAGAAACCAAAATGGAACCCTCGAAACCCGAAGGAGCCTATTATATGCTCGCCGATATAGTGGATTATGATATGGATGACAAGGAATTCGCGGATCATTTGGTCAAAGATAAAGGTGTAGCGGTAGTTCCGGGTTCTTCTTTCTACGAAGACGGTGGAGAGAATCTTGTAAGGTTCTGTTTCTCCCAGAAGATGGACGCTTTAAAAAAGGCAATGAGAAGGATAAAGAAATAGAAAAGTATTTTAGTCTATCAATTCTCCTGGAGTCCTGAATTCTCCGCCCCAGTAAAGAATCGCTTCTTCTCTTTTGAATCCCTCTCTTTTCTTCGCGTTCACCACTTTACCTATGAACCAGTGGTGATCGCCGGTTTCTACCGTTTTCTCCAGTTCACATTCAAATATCAAAGGACACTCTTTGACTCCGGGAACCAATATCTTTTTGCTCTGTTCCTCTGTAAGGCCGAATTCTTCGAACTTATCCGTGTCTTCTCCAGAGGCGCTTCCGCAGTCCTTCACATCGTTCAACATCTCTTTGTCAGGTACATTTACCGTAAATTCTTCTTTCTCTTTCAAAAGGTCGAAGGAATACCTTTCAGGCGCTATGCCGGTCCCCAACATAGGTGGATCTATCGAAAAGATATGTATCATCGCCGCAGTTATCAGATTGGTGTCGTTACCGGTTCCGCTACCTATCAATACCGTCGGAAAACTAGGTAGGAACTTTATACCGTCGCCGGGAGACAATTCGTTTTTCATGGTAAGTGATTAAAGGACGAATTTATGAATTTTTTCCGGATTTTCTTAAAAGACTTATATAACATATCTGCATACACGCAAATATGATAGAAAGACCCCGTGGTACGAGAGATTTAGGTCCCGACGAGATGGAGTCTAGAAAGCGATTGGAAAATTTATTGAGAAGAAGGGCCGAAAGTTTCGGTTATAGTGAAGTGCTCACCCCTACATTTGAGCATACTCAATTGTTTTTGGAAAAATCAGGGCCTTCCATAGTCGAGGAGATATATTCTTTCGAAGATAAAGGGGGTAGAGAAATAGCTTTGAGGCCGGAGTTCACGGCTTCAGTCATGCGTATGTATTCCCAGGAGATGAGAGGTGAACCAAAACCTCTGAAACTCTTCTATTTTGGACCGTCATTTCGATATGAAAGACCCCAGTCCGGAAGGTACAGAGAGTTCTGGCAGTTTGGAACCGAGCTTATCGGAGCCGATACAGCCAGAGCCGACGCGGAAAATATAGCTCTCGCATACAAATGTATCAAGGACACGGGTATCGAAGACATCACCATGAGGATTTCGAATATACAGATACTTGAGGATTACCTTGAAGAGAAAGGCGTACAAAGAGAGGATAGGGATGAAATATATCACCTGATCGATAAAGAAGAAGAGACCGAAGAGATATTGAAAGAGTTCGATCTAGATAGGGAATTTATCGAGTTGTTAGAGGCTTCATTTGAAGATATTGACGATATATTGGGTGATTCTGATTCTTACCGATATCTTAAAGAAGTGACCGAGTTCCTGTCTCACTACGGTATAAGCGAGGATGATTATCACGTAGATCTGAGAACGGTACGAGGACTAGACTATTACAAAGGAGTGGTCTTCGAGCTGGATGCTGAAGGCCTTGGTGCTGAGAAACAGGTCTGCGGCGGAGGAGACTACAATCTCGGCGACATATTCGATATAGACGTGTCTTCAAAAGGATTCGCGATAGGATTCGATCGGTTAAAACTTGCGATGGAAGAGGAAGATAAAGTTCCCAAAAAGGAGAGAGAAGGGTGCTATATCATACCGATCGGCGAAGAGAGTTTATCTTATGCTTATGACGTGTTAGCGGAACTGCGTGAAGAAAAAATAAAGGCTGATTTCGATCTTAAGGATAGAGGTATCGGGAAAGCTCTTGGTTACGCGGACAAAGCCGGATTCCAGTTTTCGATGCTGATAGGGGAAGACGAGATCGAAGAAGAAGAAATCGCGGTGAAAGATATGGAATCTGGAGAACAGGAACGTGTCGATAGAGAAGATATTCTCGAGGTAATCGCAGATGCCTGACTTGGATATCGATCATTTATTCGGGAACGTCAACAAGCTCGTATTCGCTTTGTTCCTTGTTGTATTATTTTATACTCTTAGTCTTTTCATAGCTCCACTGACGCTTGAACCAGGGACTGTAAGCGGACTCGACGGAAACGCGAATATGGTCGATTATCACGATAAATGGGATGATCTTCCTGTCTACCATCAGGGAATATACCTTTTCAGTGACCTTAACTGTCATCAAAAACACACCCGATCTTATCAGGTCAATGAAAACCAGATGCCTGTTTGTGCGAGGGACGTTGGTATCTTTATAGGTTTCAGCGTTGGTTTCTTCTTGATGTCCTTTATGAGAGGTTCGAGAGATTTCAAAGATATACTTTTGAATCTGGTAAATCTGGATCAAAATATGTCATCGACTAGAAAATCAGTGGTATTATTTATAATCGGATCCGTTTTGACTTTACCCCTGGTGCTGGACGGAAGTATTCAACTAGTTACCGACTACGAGAGCTTCAACGCTTTTAGGACGTTCACGGGACTTCTGTTTGGTTTCGCCTTTTCCGCTTTTATCTCTTCTTTAATCCTATCTACCTCATCTATAGGGCATTATGAGAAGAGTTAAAGGCAAAGCTTATATACGATACCCTAACTCACAACCAGTGAGGATTTACGATGACTCTCTGGCAAGGTAAATCAAATCGAAAGATCACTGGCGGCAAAAGAAGATACCATAGAAAGAAAAGAAAATTCGAGATCAGTAGCGATTATGAGTTCCCGGTAATATCGGATGAAAAAAGAAAACTCGTCAGATCGCGCGGCGGCAACAGGAAAGTAAGAGTCGTTGGAGATAGAAAAGCTAATGTTTCCGATAGAGAGGGTAACGTAAAACAGCTCGAGATCGAAAATGTAAAAGAAAATCCGGCTGATCCCAACTATGTCCAGAGGAATATATTGACGAAAGGAGCGATAATAGAGACAGAAGATGGCGATGCTAAGATAACTTCCAGACCTGGACAAGATGGCGTTATAAACGCTGTCTTCGTAGAGGATTAAGGATGCCTAGGGATCGAAAAACTTGGATAATATACCCGGAATATTTCGATAAAAATCTTTCACGATCGGACTGTAGAAAGGTACCTATTGAGTTGGCCGTATCATCACCAGACGTAGATACAATAGGAAAAATACTCGATTCTTGGGAGATCCCTAATAGAGTTGAAAAGCACGAACATCACCCCGCTGAATGGTACAGAGAAAACGGCAGGATAATAATCCCTAAACAAAAAGGGAGTAAGCAGGAATTGCTCAAGAAGATAGCTGAAAAATTAAAGGATTTAGACAACTAAGGAGTTTCTCTTTCCATTTTCAAATAATCTACTTTTTTCTCTTTTACTCTACCATATAAAAAGCTCTTTCTGACGCTGTGAGCAACTCTTATTGCTCTACTGACTTGATACCACTTGCACTCGTATTTTTCTCTTGAAGGTTGAATAATATATTCAGCGTGTGTTTTATCGGGATCGTCCGAATACGCTCGGAAAGGAGCGCCGTACTTGAATCCAGTTTTTGGTATCAATCCTCTATCTCTCAGATCTTTGTATACCTGGTATTTAGTTTTGAATCCTTTTCCATTATTTTTAGCGATAGAGAACACTTCTTCATACTCTAATATTTCTTCGCTTTTTACGTCCTTTAGATCCAAGATATCATTTTCGACCAGATAAAGCGCTTCGTAAAGCGATAACCGTACAGAGTTTCCGTCTAGATGGCCGTAAAAGTTGTCTTTATGTAGACTTTCGGGAGGGTCTTCTATTATACACATATCCCCGTATAGATGGCCGCTCAATTTGTTTTCGTGGTAGTTTTCGACCTTGCCTTTTAAGTCAATAGTCGAAAAAATATAGTAAGTGACATCACCTTCTTCATCTACTAAAGCGGTCATCATCGTCTTATTTAGATTTGAAACCTTTTCGTAATCCTCGATTATCTCGTTTATATCGAAAGTCTCTTTTTCTCGATAAGTGCAGAGCCAGTATTTTGAAGGCGTTTGGCCAGGTCCACCACCTCTAGGAAAAACACGGAAAGACGCTGGATCGGACGATTTTTTAAGTACGTATCCTCTACTTCTCATGTCTTTGTAGGGGGGATATTCACGGATGAACTCTTTTTTTGGCATCTTCTCCATGATCTCTTTTTTTCCCAACTTGTTACCTTTCTCGTTAGTGATTTTCAAACGTTCGGCTTCTAGAAGATAAAGTCCCTCGTAAAGATCGAGTTCAAGTCTGTTGTTGGACAGTGTTTTTCCGAAAAACCCTTTGTTGTAGAGTTGATTGCTTTTCTTTTCATCTTCGACCAATATCTTGTCTTCCATCAGTGTTCCAGTCAAGGTAGATCGATTTTCTCAAGGGGAAGGAATTATAAAAGTATGTTCTTTTAGACGGGAATATGTCAGTGAAGTTTTTAGTCATTTCCGATGTGCACGGAGCGGAAAAATCTTTGAACAAGATTATAGCAGCATATCATAAATACGATCCGGATTTCTCCGTGGTCTGTGGAGACATCACTCACTTTGGTCCGGTTGAGAATGCGGAAAAAATACTTGATAATATACCCACGGATGTTATCGGGATCATTGGAAACTGTGATCCGGAATCAGTAGTTCAAGCTTATGAGAATACGGAGGAACAGTATATAGAGTTGAAGGAAGTGGAAAGAAATGGGATATCTTTTATAGGTCTTTCAGGCGCTAAATATTCTGAAGAAAAGATAGAAGTGTTTGAAGAGAGATCAAAAGATACCGATGTTTTCGTGGTCCATCAGCCTCCCTACGATCACTTGGATAATGCTTCGAGGAACAAACACATAGGTAGTCAGGAACTGTTGGAAGTGGTTAAGAAGAATCAACCTACGCTTGTCTTGAGCGGCCATGTTCACGAAGATAGTGGAATATTGGAAGAAAAAGGAACAGTTTACGTCAATCCCGGTCCCGCATCCGATGATAATCTATCTCTCGTTAAAATGAAAGGGAATGAGGTAAATGCTAAATTGATTTAGCTTTTGTGTTACGGACAGTTCTTCAATATAATTGCATAACCTAGATTAACCATTAAATAAAAATATATTGGCTATAGCGTAAAATGATTATAAATTTAGTCTTAGTTACAGACATATCTATGTAATTTAACTAAAAAACCTATATTACGATACTTATTTAATTTATCAGACATTAACAGGTAACAAAAATTTTTTAAATTTAACTGCTTATCATGATTTTGCAGCTTTTCTAAAAACTATTACATATATAGAAGTCAAATTTATAATTAAATTCGAAATTGATTGCCTTCTCTAAGAAGGTAAGTATTTACTTGACGTAATAAATAATAGAAATTCCGACATCTTTCCTTTTCATATATAAGTATTACGTCGGATTAGTTATGTTTTCCGACATCCTCGGTTTTTAGTACTTAAGTGTTTTGAATTACTTTGTCTTCTATAGGGTTGTAGTCGAGAGTTTGCTTTTTTTGTTGCTTAGAGGGTACCCTGCACGGGCAAAAAAAGTCGATCGATCGATTCTTCCGTTTTTTCCGTTGTTTTTCAAAAATTTTGCATTATTGATCATAATTGTTATTTGTTATAAATTAAGTTTTTACGAAATAAACTAATTAAATTAACACTAAATCGGAAAAAAGGTTTTTAGATATTAGTGAATAACCATTATTAAGGCTTTTATTTTATTTATAAGGCAATAAACCGAAATCTATAATTATTTTCATAAAAGTGGAAATGTAGCGTAAATTTTTCAGAAATTTAAATAAATAAATATTATAATTTATATATATTTTACTTCCTTTCTTAACTCTCGATTTTTCATTGAGAGATTGTAATTCATTTCTCAGCTAAAACCACTAGTCTATCTGCTTCTTCGTCATAGGGTTTGCCGTCATAATTACCATACACATCTAACGAAGTGAATCCCACTCCTTCCAACATATCTTTCAATTCTTTAGCGGAGTACAACCAGTGAGAAGTATTAAACTCCTTTACATCACCATTAACCACTTTCATCATATTATCTTCGAACCTTGACCAATCTTTTTTTATATTTCTCTCGAACAGCCAAATATCTCCGTTTATTTCTTTCCACTCCTTACCCTTGAATATACGAGCTATGACCTCTTTTCCCAAAACGTCCAAGATAAATTTCCCGTTAGGCTTTAAAGACTTATAGACATTTTTCAAAACCTGAAGATTTTCATCATTATCTTCGAAATAACCGAATGAAGTGAAAAGATTCAAAACGATATCGAATTCTCCTTCTCTTTTGAATTTCCTCATATCCTCTTTAATAAATTCAATTTCTACACTTTTTTCCTCTCCTTTTTCCCTTGCTCTCTCCAAGTAATGTTCTGTGATATCTACCGCTGTGACATCGTAACCTCTATCTGCAAATACAATCGAATGCCTGCCGATACCGCAGCAGAGATCTAAGACTTTAATATCCGAATCTAGGTCGGCAAGAGATATTATTTTCTCGACCTCCTCCCCTGCTTCTTTTAATTTCTTATCAGTAAATAACGGATACATCTTCCAAAACTCTTCATCCTCATACCAAGGAATCTCATCAGAACTCATATATCAACCCTCTATTGGAACCAAGTACGATATATAGCCCGGGGCGGATTCGAACCGCCGTAACAGGCTCCAAAGGCCTGTATGATTGACCACTACACCACCGGGCTAGTTAGATAGCACAGTCCTTCATTTTACTAACTATGGACTGTATTGGAGTATAACCCTGAATATATAATTGTTTTCACTGAGAGAAAGTGAAATTTCATATGAGAAGCAAAAAGATGGATGTTAGTAGGGCTTGAATGACGAAGGATAAGATAGCTGTGAACGGACCCACCTTATAGAGTGTTTCCGAGACGGTGTTAAATCTATTACTGTTAACGGGACCCATCACTTCAAAATTTTGTAATTTTCCTGAAAAAGCACCGACCTCTACATCTTCTAAATCGTCTATAGCTTTTTTTACGAGAGTTCTAACATCATCGATTATAGTTTCATTTTTCATATTTAGACCAACTGGATTGTAATCTCTCATAAGAGTATTTACTTCGTGGGAGTCAGACGTATGTATCTCTGAGATATCTACTAAATCGGAAATTTCTTCCTGTATCTCCTCTCTAAGGCCTTGAACCATATTGTTTCCATCTACGAGTACCTGAGCACTTACCTGATCTCCGATTTCGAAAATCGCGACTTTGATTCCCTCTGAACCTATTCCCTCACTGGGTTCATAGTTTTTCTTGGCGGCATTACCTAACCTAACTTCTTTTTGCTTTTTCTCTTCGAGTTTTTCGAGTATCTTATCCATCCTACTAACGATTCTGCGATATCTGATAGATGGATAGTAAACTTCGCTGCAGCCTTTTTTAACACAATTATGGGCATCTATAAATCCGAACTCACCTAAACCTCTCGAGGAAGCTCTTTCCTTTATGATCTTCCCTATTGGAGATTCGATATCTTCAGTAGGTCGAGGAGAAAAGGAAACAGTTGATAAAACGTTAGAATCGAAGGATTGTCCACCTATGAAAACTCCATGATCGTGAGTTATATATTCTGTACCTTTATCATTGTATTCCATCTCGGTTTGATCAATTTTATTGTTAATTGCCTCAGATAGTTGATGACAGTCCTTTTCCTTTATCGGATTCAACATATGGGTGGAAGAACCATGGAAGGTGAAAATTGTTCCACGGGATTTTAGATCTTCAGATAAGATATGAGATAATCGTGAACCGGCTATTCCTTTGACTGGCCCAGGATGCAGCTCTGGAATTATAAAGAGTGATTTTTCACCATCCTTGGACTTAAAAGAAAATGCGGTGAACTCTACATCGGCCCTGATCGAATTATTTTTGAACACGTCTTCTAATTCTTTTTCCCCCTCTTCTTTCCCTTTCATCAACTTCAATCCGATATTAATCAATTTTAAAGCCGAAGTATCAAAGTTATCCAAGAAAGGTTTGTTTAAAAAGGATAAAGTCATGAATATTGGAATAAATCCTAGGAAAAATACCGTTGTAAGAGTTACGAAGTGGTAGATCTCTAGTCCAAAAAAAAGCTGGATAAAAGGTAAGAAAAGAATAGATTGGATCATTGAGTGCGGTATTGGCTTTAGCCAATGTGGCAAAAAAGCCGCTCTTATTATGAGATATCTGATTGAAAAAGGTGTACCTGCAGCCATTATCAAAACGATATCAATAGGTAGGCCAAAGTTTTTCCAGAACAGAATCAAAATACCCATCACGATAAGAGAGATCAAAGCAAGCAATGAAGATTGTCGAAAGTTTATCTTTTCTTCGTAATTGTTGAAAAATGGTAGAATTAAACCCGAAATAAGGGTAGGAAAAAAGAAAATAAGCACTGCTTTCAAAAGACCGAAAGTATTGAAATCAAATAGTGTAAGAAACAATACGAAAGATATAATGAAAAATAAAGGTATTTGAATTACTAGCTTGGGACAGCGAAAATAGGGTAGATCTACTGTTCGATCGTAAACCAGAACACTATCGCTGTCTTCTTTTCCCATATTTTAAGCTTCTTTGATAGACTCTATAATACGTTTCAATTTAGAGCTGACTTCATTAGACTCTTCTATGACAGTACCAGTAACTATAACGTCAGCTCCAGCCTCAGCCCTTTTCCTTGCTTGTTCTGGTTCCCGTATACCTCCGCCCACAATGAGGGGTATTTCGAGGCTTTCACTGCAAAGCTTAATCATTTCCACTGGGACCGGATCTGGGGCACCTGAACCCGCTTCTAGATAGAAAAGTTCCATACCTAAGTACTGAGCGGATAGTCCAAAACTGGCGGCTTTCTTGGGATCTTCCCTGCTGATAAGATCTGCTTTACCCACTTCTCCAACAGTCATACCGGGTTCAACTACCACATACCCCATCGGTAGAGTTTGGATGTCCATCTTTTGTATATATGGAGCCGCCTGGACCTGTTCACCTACAACTTTGTTCAAATCTTGAGAGTTAAGCATACTCATGAAATATATGGCATCTACGTGGGGGGATATTGCTCCAGCCTCAGTTGGAAAATGGATCAACGGAAGTTCAATATTTTCTTTCATCGACTTTACTGTTTTATCCAACCTCTCCTGGGTTATACCGGTCGATCCTCCAACCATTATCGCATCCGTTCCTGCTTTTTCTAGAGCCATAGCTAACTCTGCCGATTCTTTCGGGCTCTGTTCATCTGGATCTATAAGTCCCATGTGGAGCGTTTCTTCTTCTTTCTTTTCGAGTATATATTCAAGTACGTTCATATTATATTAGGCCTCCAATAAGGAAGGCAATGAGAGCTACTACCATCGCCAATTTTATAAATTTCTGCGATTTCTCTGCAGATTCAAGTAGTAAGAGGGAATATATAAATATTGTATCTGCAACCGCGACGGTCAGGAGATAATAGATTGAAAGGAGGTTCAAAAAGTAAGGTAATGGGGAGAGAGCGACGGCCCCAGCGATGAATACCAAAGCTGTTCTTTTCGCCCTCTCGGGTCCTACTTTCATCGGAAAGGTCTCTCGGTTGAGATCACCTTTGAGGTCTTGAATATCTTTAACGATCTCTCTCCCGGCCGTTGAGAGAAAAGAAAGTAGGCCCAATATCACAGGTAGATAAAATCTTTGATATATGGATCCTCCAAAAATAAAGACCATGCCCGTCAGTCCGGAGATGATTATATTACCGGCGAGGCCCCGGCTTTTAAGAAGACTCTCATATATTATCATAAGAATTACGGCAGAAATAACTATTATCTGAGGCATGTAAAGTGGGAGGAAAAATGAGATGACAACTCCTAAGGTGAAAAGAGATATAGAAAAAAATAGAGCGGTTTTAGGGGATATTTTTCCCGATGGGATGGGACGATCAGGATGATTTATTTTGTCAATTTCCCGATCCATATAGTCGTTGAGGATATTTCCCGCCCCAGTGAAGAAAAAGACAACCAGCATTCCTATGGCTGCGAGAAAAAGTCTTGGTTCGGTGATGAAATTCATACCGAATAGTGTGATACCTACTATCAAGATGCTGAAGGAGGATATCAAGCAGTTTATTGGTCTCATCATCTTTAGAAATGGATTCATGATGGATATCTCAAGAAATAATAATAGATAGTTTTATATCTTTGCCAGGCACTATCGATTTTTCTAGTGATAAGAAGAAAAGAGGGGTATTCTCTTAGGGTT
>CAZPCW010000027.1:0-26339 GCA_964585175.1 uncultured Thermoplasmata archaeon | reverse complement strand
ATCGGATACTGAACAGATTCTTTCCGCAGGCTCAGGATGGAATCAATGGAGTAAAGTGCTTAATGGTCCGAATACAATATACGAGATAACCCATGATGACATAGACGAAGATGGTAATATGGACTCGATATTCATAGCTGGAGGGAACGATGGTAGCGGCAAATTAGTTGTTACCGAGACCACTGGTGATGGCAGTTACAGTGTAAAATGGGAAGAAGATCTATATATTTATGATGAAGCATGGCAGGGAGTTGCCACTGGATATTTTGATCCAGACGATGATAAAGACATAGTGGTTGCAGATGGATATGATCATATCCACTGGTATGAGTACAGCGGTAGTGGGGATATATCGAGTTCAAATATGGTCGATAATGGATACAAAGAAAGGACAGGAGACAATCCCTCAGCAGTAGAGATCGGTGACCCCGATCAGGACGGGAATAATGAAGTCGTAGCAGCATATAATGAGACTTCGAGCGAGAATGACATAGAAATATTTGAATCTACAAGTGATAATTCATGGACTTCCGAGTGGACAGGCTATGCTGAGCAATGGGAACCTAGGGCGATACGGATCGCAGATCTCGAAGGAGACGGTAATTATGAAATCGGAGTGGCTGGGAGTTATGATAATGGCGGGGACGGTAATTATGAAATGGATATATGGGAATATACAGGATCCGATTACACTCACAGGACATCTTTTAACTTTGAGAACTATGGGAATGGTCTTTTCACCCATGCTATAGAAAAAAACGGCACACAGGATTTCCTTCTAGCCGAGGGTGATGGGGACGGACATATTATCTATGGGACTTCAGATGATTCCTATGGGATAACAAGTTTAAAAGATATATCCTCAGGGCCTTTAACAGATGTTAGAGGTGCAAATGTAGATGGAGATTCTAATGAAGAGATTTACTTTTCTTCTGCTGTCTATGATGATCGTATCTATGGGATGGAACATACAGGAAGTGATATGACATCCGACTCATTTTCGAATCCTCGCCAGATATATACATCGGATAACGATGATTCTGCATTTGCATTAGATGTGTGCATACCTGATTTTGACAAAGATGGAAAGATCGAAGTTTTTGTAGGTGAGATAGCAAATAGTAATAGTGGAAATGATGAATATTTCGTACTAGAGAACCAGACCAACGTAAACGGAACTTGGCTGGGCAACGTCAACACAGACTGGAGCACGCCCAAAAAATGGAACGACAACGGAATCACAACATTCAATTGGGCTTCTGGTCGCGAACCCGATGAAACCGTAGATGTGACCATACCAGCCCAGAGGCCGAACTATCCACTAGTCGACGAGGATGAGTACTCTCGATATCTAGACGTCGATTCTGGAGGATACTTAGATATCGCCTCTTACAACTTGAATGTCACTGTAAAGACCAACGTTAGCGGAAGGGTCAATATAACTGGAGGTTATCTCAAAACGAATAACGGGAGCACCCGATCGGTCGGTTTACAGATATACGATAACGGCTTGGTAGATCAGGACGGTGGAGGGTTGAATGTGTATTACGAGGGTCAACTCTATCGATCCGGAAAGAAGTACACAGATATGATCGTGGAAGGAGAATATGACATATCCAACGGCAAGGCTCAGATAGAGGACGACTTGAAGATAAAGGGCACCGGAAAGTTGACCATGTCCGGAGGAACGATCCAGTTATGGCACCGCTCTCAGGGCAATTTTACTTTCACTGACGGAGCTTCTGAATACATCACGGGAGGGAAGTTAAAGATTCCCAACGATTTCACAGATTTCTCCAGTGGAACATTCACTCCCGAGGCCGGAACGGTAGAAATCTACTGCGATCACGACTCCACTTATCCCTACGGCGTAGACAGCAATATAACCTTGAACTCGGGAAGTCACTTCTACGGCTTAAATATAAGCAAAGGCGACACCACCGATTATTCCGCCGTACTCAAATCCGATATAGCCGTCAACGGCGATCTGAACGTTACTGAAGGAAATCTTACCGCCGGCCCTGGAAAGACGATAGATATGTCGGGAGGCGGCAGCTCTTCTTTCGAGGTCTACCCGAACGGCAAACTAATTATGGATGGCGATGAAGCAAACGAAGTCCTGGTAAAAGGAGCGAGTTCAGCTAGAGTTGATTGGCAGATAAACGGATCCTTTGAAGCCGACAACTATACCGTCGATTATCCCGATCAGGACGGTCTAGAGTTCTCAAATCCGAACATAATATCTATTGAGAACTGTACTTTCGATCATCCTTCCTCGAACGGTGTTTTACTCAACCTTACCGGGGTAGAAAGCATCCCGTCACCTCTCTACGGCTGCGTGTTCGATAATTCGAGCGGTATCGAGACCGCTTACAACGTTAAGGCTAACGACTCAACCCAGAACGTACAGCTGAGGAACTATTCTGGAGGACTGGCATCTTCTCCCTCGATAGCGGCCGGTAACGAAGACGATCCCAACGATAAGATCCACTGGGGTGTGAAAGATATAGAAGTTGGAGTCGAAGTGGTCGGAGACTGCAGTGACGACTTTGGATCAGACATCGAGATAACTTATCAGATGAACGGTTCGGCACAGACTACGTATGTGGGAGAGTCTTTGACCACGGAACAGACCTCGATTTGGCCCGATTACGGTTCGGACATCACATGGCAGGAAACTTTGGTAGCACAAAGCGAGGATCGTGAAAGATGGCAGCTCGACCATGCATCTTCCAACACCGAGACCGCTTTGAATGAAAATAAGGCTTGGATTAAAGATTACTATCATCAGTACCAACTCTCCGTGAACACTACGGGGAGTTATTTAGATTCAGACAATTACACTTCACTATATTGGCAGAACACCAGTAGTTCAGATACTACCGATATCTACGACTCCGTATCGCCAAAAAAGGAATGGATGAACTGCGGCGCCAAGTTCAACGTTTCTACTCCGGTGGAAGGTCCCGAGAGCCCTAGAGATGTAAAGTACGTCTGCGACGACAACGAAAGTATCGTTTCCGGAGATTCGTTCTCTCACGACTTTTTGTTTCACGCCGAGTTCCCGCCCGACGTGAGCGTGGACGGGCCCAGCGAAGGCGCACAGTTCGGCTGGTCGGTCTCCGGCGGCGCCGACTACGCCTCATCGGGATACGACGATTTTTCCATAGGAGCGCCCGGAGTGGACAGCGATACCGGAAAAGCTTACTTCTACTACAGCAGCGGCGGATTGGAGATCGGAGACGAGTTAACTGCCGAAAAGGCGGACCTGGTGAGAGAGGGAGAGTCACAGAACGATAGGTTCGGTCACGACCTGAGCGGACCGGGAGACCCTCTCGGAACCGGATCAAATTCAAATCTCATCTCCGCTCCGTATCATAACGCGGACTCGGGCAGAACTTACCTTTACGAGTTGGCGGATTGGCCAACGGTTTCTCTTAAATACGAATCCATGGAAAAGGACAAACTGATAGGTGAAGCCAGTTTCGAAACCTCTCAGGGCGCTCGATGGTATAACAAAACTATCGACACGACAGAAGACTTGATCACTCTCGAATCCGGAGACAGCATCAACATGACGATAAGCGTTTCAAACCAACGGGGCAATGCTTCCATAGAACTGCTGTACGGTTCTGAAAAGTACGATTCTCACTACGAGATGAGCTTGGAGAAAGATATCGGTGAGGCGAGAGTGGAGTCAACAAAGACTCACGAAAAATCCGGTGATTGGAAGGAAACCGGTAGTTGGAGAGCCGAATACAACGAAAACGAGGAAGTCAATATCACTGCTAACGTCACCTCGATAACTGCTAACTGCGACAACATCTCTCACGCCGAGATAACCATAATGAACGCCAACGAGAGCGATACAATCATTCAGCGAGATAATATGGGCAGTGCGATAGCCGCTGGAAATGGATGGAAGAGATTCAACTACACTTTTGTCCCTTCAACCCAAAGTATGTCATCTGGAGTTTACAAAGCGGTGATTCACGCCGTCGACAGTAACGGTGATACCGACGAGATCCTCGGTGAGACTAATTCAAAGTTAGTATGGTTCAGGGTGGTGGAAGCGTGAAGATCAAGAACATACGTTACAAGCGCTGGATTGTTTTGATCTCCACTCTTATACTTTTAGTTTCATCACTGCAAGCCACTATATTCGTCGATGTTAATACCGACGCGAATCTTGATGTGCCTGAAGATGTTCAGTCTCTTCAACTGATGGCGTCCGATTGGAACCATGATGGGAAACGGGTTTTACAGAAGGACGGCGGTGTTCTTAAGCTCGATCTAGGTACGTGGGTCACCGGGACAAGCAAGACATATCCTGCATCTCTTGCCATAGTCAATCCTTCTGATAAACAGTTCACCATTACGAACGTTTCTCTTCCGGGTGCTAAAGACAACCTCAAGATGTATCTACACACGAATAGAAGTAGGCCCTGTGATTCCGGTCTTGTTAACGTAGATAAAACTGAGGCGGAAGAGAACAAAACTCTTGTATTTGATAATGGCACTAGTTATGAATCGTCGTGGACCCTCGGCGCAGGTCAGGGTTATCAGGAAAACAAACTTCTCTATTCTAACGAAACCGAAAGTTCATTAGCTCCGAAAAAGAACAGCGTATGGACACACAACGAGACTGGTCCGAGGGTTGCCGAGGAAGGTGTAGCAAATTTCGTATGGGTGGAATTGAGCGTTACCAGTTCGGAAGCAGACGAAGGTAAAAAATATCGAGGACCTTTAGAGATAGAGATCGACGGTGATTTTGAATCTACACCGAAACCCAATATTGCTTTTATGGGTTCTGGCCGAAGAGACGGTGGACCAGTAATAAGTAAACTCGGAGGAAATACTTTCAGTCTGAGTGCTTCTAATCTGAAAAACGATTCGGCCGTGGTGATACCTGACGCTTTAGCCATAGTGAATACCGGGTCTAACAGCTTTAGAATCACAAATGTGAGTGTCGAAGGAGATAGGGAGGGCTACATGCGGGTATGGCTTCACGGAGATCCGTACTCTCCAGCCGGAGATTATGGATTGAGTGTAGATAGAGACGAAAACAATATAAGTTACTATGATGAAAACGGAGTTAAAGACAGGTCTGACAACGGATGGGTTTTGGGCTCTGGTTTCGGATACGATCAGCAGGGAAAGCTGAGATACGGTCGAGAAGGCGAGATAGCGACGGCTCGAAGGACAGCGGGATATCCAAACGATCAATTCAATCTCTGGATGCTAGATTCTGAAGCGACTAACAGTGCGGTGGAAAACGATTCGAACTTCGTGTGGGTCGAGATAGCTTATGTCCTGCCTAACGATGCTCAAGCAACGAATGTCGATTCCAATATCACGTTCAATTTTTCTAGCGTGTAGAGTGATAAAGGATCGGGAAATGGAATTTACTACCTTCTAATTCTACTTCTCTCACAAAGATTTAAGTTACTCCAATTATTACCACTTAATGAGGAGTTTGTTCTCCTCGAAATAGGAGACGATATCATGGCAAAGAAAACAGATTATTTGAAAGAAAAATACGAGGATATGAAAGAGGAAGGATTGACCTGGACTATCAGAAATCTAGAAGGACCGTCGCAGCCTCACGTAACGGTGGACGGTAAAGAATGCATAATGTTGGCTTCAAATAATTATCTTGACTTGGCCAATCATCCGAGACTCAGAGAGGCCGGAAAAGAAGCGATAGAGAAGTACGGTGCCGGAGCCGGATCCGACTGGTCTATCGCCGGGACGATGGATATCCACGAAGAACTCTGGGACAGGATAGCTGAATTCAAGGATACCGAAGCAGGTATGACTTATCAGACCGGTTTTGCGGTCAACTCAGGTTTGGTGCCGCAGCTGGTGGGTAAGGGAGACGTTCTCATCTCTGATGAATTGAATCACGGCAGTATAATCGACGGTATAATGATCGCCCAGAGGATGTTCAAAGCCGATAAGATGATCTACAGCCATTCGGACATGGGCGAACTGGAAGAATGTTTGAAGAAAGCCGAAGAAGAAGGTTACGATAACAAGGTCGTACTGACCGACGGCGTCTTCAGCATGGACGGCGACGTCGCAAAGATGGATGAGATCCAAAAGCTCGCCGATGAATACGGGGCATTAACGTATGTCGATGACGCCCACGGAGAAGGAGTCCTCGGAGGAGGACACGGCATAGCTAAGGAATTTGATGTAGAAGATGAGGTCGATATCCAGATGGGTACCTTCTCTAAAGCTTTCGGGGGCTTCGGAGGTATGCTTGCAGGTACGGAAGGCCTCATCAATTACGCGTATAACACATCCAGATCTTGGCTGTTGAGTGCAGCTTTCCCACCGCACGTAGCCGCTATAAACATAGAAGCTCTCGATATAGTAGAGGAAAAGAACGGCAGAGTACAGAAGTTGTGGGACCTCACCGATTACTTCAAGAAAGAGCTTGAAAGTATCGGTTTCGACACTGGATTCAGTGAGACTCCGATCGTACCCGCCATGGTCGGCGACAGTAAGAAGTGTCAGAAACTCGCCGATCGACTGTACGAGGAAGGCGTATTCGGTCTAGCTATAGTTTACCCGATGGTCGGAAAAGGCAAAGCTCGTATAAGAAACCAGATAAACGCGGGACTGACCAAGGACGACCTGAACGAAGTTCTCCGCATCTACGAGAAACTCGGAAAGGAACTCGACCTGGTCTAAAACACCCGAACCTTTTTTCCTTTTTTCGTATTTGAAACCTAATTTTTTTAACCTTCGAACTAATCTATTTTGATAGGGATCATGTCTCCTACCTTATCTAAACCTCAGAAAAGGCTGTTAATGATATTTGGATCTATATTTGTAGTTATTCTACTTCTAGTCTTTTTAAATCCGATAAGAAGCGAGAAAGTAGATGTGGAAGAAACCAATAGATATAATCTTGCAGAGGGCACTTCCGCCAACTATAGGATAAGGTTTCAGCAGGGCGACAAGATCCATGTGAATTTTACGATCGAATCTTATATAGAAGAAGATAATACTTCAAGGAATATCGATATACTCTTTTTGGATGATGACAACTTTGAGTTGTTCAATGATGGATTAAAACCGGAATTGATAGAGAAAGGAAGCAAGCGGAACACTTCCAGGTTTTCAGCGGATTTTGAGTTGACGGAACAGGGGGTTTATCATCTGGTTTTGGACAACACTAATATGTTCACGCCGAGTAATAGAGAATGGAGAAGTTTCTCTGACGATCGAGCTCAAGTATCGCTGGAGATCAGGATAGAAAAGACCCAGTCCATCATCAGTATACCAGAGATGATAGAATATAGATCTCAAACAAATATAATGTGACCCAAGATAGGGACGGGGGCCCCGGATTGGTTACCGGGACTCCCGAGCCACCCTCCCTATTTTTGGGGTGATGATAGACAATCTATAGTTAGCCTCCTTTTCTTAAATTTCACTGGTTGATATTAACCTTAGACGTTTAAAGTGCGATTGAGGACGTACCTTGAATACTGGGAATTACAGATAATTAATTTAGACATAATATATAAACCATGCTCCGGAAACTTTTGAAATATACCCCTCCTTTAAATATTAAAAAATTTTTAGAGTCTAATAAAAAATTAATAATACCCAAAAATTTTTTTATAGATAGAATCAAATCCTTCTCTAGAATGATCGAGCTGAACGGTAGGGAAAAGATATTACTCCATCTCCAAGAATACGAATTGACCAATAGAGATTCCGATTCTTCCTTTTTCTCTTCTCAAAAAGGGATAGCGGAGATAGTGGAGCTTTCTCGTACAAGAGTGAGTACTTTATTAGGAGAGATGGAAAATAAACAGTTGGTCGAAAAGAGAGACAAGAAGTTCGATAAAACTCTCCGTAAAAGGAAAGTCTATTACTTGACCGACGTAGGAAGAGAGGAAGCTAGAAAGATCAAAGAAGAACTGAAAGACAAGACCATTTGGTTAGTAATGGAGGAGAAAAAACGGAAATTGACCATGAAAGAACTAAAAGACCAGGTTGGTGAACCGGAGCCCTATCTTTTTATCATAAACAATCTGAAAGGAGATGTTTTAGATTTAGATGACATTGGGAAAAATGAAGTATTCTTGGATAGGAAAAGCGAGAAAAGAAAACTAAAAAATAGACTGCAGAAGGTGAAGAGCGGGGGAAGTTTCGTTTTCTTAATTAGTGGGTTCACGGGGGTGGGAAAAACGAAGCTGGTAGAGCAGGTGAAAGATTACGCAGAATCTATCGGTTATAATATATTCGAAGAGAAGGCATTTCCGGAATCTACGACTACATATTTTCCACTTCAAAATATATTTTCTGAGATTTATGATGAATTTGAGATATCAAAGAAATCGGAAAAACCGTTAATTTTGAAATCTAGGGAATTCAGAGATAAAGATATTGGAAAGGGGGAAGACCAGAAGTATATTGAGGAATCGATATACGAGGATGCTGTAGAGTGGATGAAAAAGATCAGTTCGAAAGAACCTCTTTTAATATTTCTAGATGATTTGCAGTGGGCTAAAGGATCTACTCATAAGTTATTGTATCATCTTTCTAGCTCTCTCGAAGACGAACCGGTCTTTTTGGTTGGAGCTTACAGAAAAGACGAAATGGAGAGTAGGGGTCTGAGAGATACGAAAGAGAAGATATCCTGTTTGGACAACTCAGAAAACTTACATTTAGATCCTTTTGATTGGGAGGATGGTAGGAAATTTATTTACGAAAAGTTGGGTAGGAAGGCTCTTCCGGATGATTTCATAGAGCTGTTTTATGAAATAACGAAAGGGAATCCTCTTTTTTTGAATGCGGTCATCGATGAGTTGGTCGAAAGAGGTAAGCTAGACCCTTTAAAAGGAAAATATGTGAGAAAGGAAGATGAAGTGGAGATATCCGAAGAGGTCAAAACTATTTTCGAAAGCAAACTGAACAGATTGAGCGATGTAGAGAAAGAGATACTTTATCTGATAAGCTGTTTTGAGGAAAAGACTTCCAAGGAATTGTTGAAGGGTTTAGTCGATATAGAGAAAGACGAACTAGAAAGGAAAATAGATGATTTGTCAGATATAAATATTTTAAAAAAGGAGATGGAAAATCAGATAGACTTTTCTCACGATATGATAAGAACGGCCACTTACGAAAAAATACCAGAAAATGAAAAGAAGGACTATCATGAACGCATAGCGGCGGAGATCAGAAAAGTTTTCGAACCCGAAGAGGAAGTATACTATGCCCGGATAGCTAGGCACGAGGAAAAGGCGGGAGATCTTGAGAAAGCTCTTCGATTTTACCTAAAAGCGGGTGGGAAAGCAGAGGAGGTTTATGCCAACCACGAAGCCGTAAGGCTTTATGAAAAAGCTCTAAAGTTTCGTCAGGAACGCGAAGTCTCTGAGGTAGAGAAGTATAGAATCTTTGAAAGATTAGCTGATGCGAAGAGAACATTAAAACGGTACAAAGAAGCTCTTGAAGACCTAAAAAAAGCTAAAGAAAAGGTCGATAGAGACGAAGTGTCCGTACGCTTGCATAGAAAGCTCGCCGAGTGCTATAGATATAGAAGAGATTACGATAAAGCATTAGAGAAAATAGACTCGGGCCTAGATACGGTTTTGAAGGATGATGCTTTAAAAGAAACAGAGGAGAGATGCGAACTTTTGAAAGAAAAGGGCATCATTAACATGAGAAAAAATGAATATGATAGGTGTGAAGAGATATTTGAAGAGATGAAAGAGATTTCAGAGGAGATCGGGTGTAAAAAAAGTAAAGCTGAAGCCTTTCATTACCTTGGATCCATTGCCATCTACAGGTCGAGGTTGGATAAAGCTATAGATAATCTTAAAAAATCTATAGATATATCCGAAGAGATAGGCAACAAAGAAAAACTAGTAGACACATATAACAATTTAGGAATAGTATACAAAAGAAGACAGCAATATCGTAAGGCTTTGAATCAACTGAAAAAGGCCAATATGTTGGAAAAAAAGATAAGTTTTAAGGATGGTAGTCGATGGGCGCTTGATAATATAGGTTCGATATGCAGCGATATTGGAGAATTAGATAAATCGATCAATTATCATAAAAAATGCCTTGATATAGAGAAAAAGGTAGATGACAAACATGGTATAGCCGCTTCCCTTGATAATATTGGTGTATCTCACTATAAGAAGGGTAACTTTAACCAGGCTATCGAATATCATGAAAGAAGTTTAGAACTTAAAGAAGAATTGGAAAACAGGAACGGTATTTCATTATCTTTGTATAATTTGGGAAAGGCGTATAGGGCTAAAGGTGAATTGGACAAAGCTTTGGAATATATCGAAGAGAGTTTGGATATATGTGAAGACCTGGGAGAAAGGCAGCAGCACATAGCCTATTCTAAATTATGGTTGGGTATACTAAATATCGATCTAGGAGAAATGAATAGAGCGGAAGAATATCTTAACGAAGCGCTTGAGGTATTCAAAGAACTCGAAGTGGATTACGGAATGGGCATGGCTCTCTCTTATCTTGGAAGAATTGAAGCATTATCCGGCTCTTTGAATAAGGCAAGGATTTACTCTGAACACAGCAGAAAGATCGGAAAGGATTTCGAAGATATGGTTTTCGAAATACGTGTGAATCGAAACTTAGCACAGACTTACATAAAATTTAGAAAGTATCGAGAGGCCCTAGAAAGCTGCAAGAAGGCCTTAGAAGTTGCAGAGGAATCTGGTGCGAAAAACGAGATAGGTATTTGCAGGAAAGTGCTTGGGCGTATATACTTCAAGAGAGATCGCTTTGACAAGGCGGGAAAGGAATTCGAAAAGGCTTGTGACATTCTTGAAGATGTAGGGAATAAGATGGAAAAGGCGAGAGTTCTACTGCTTTGGGCTAAGATGTTATCGATATTGGATGAAGGATCAGCTTCTGACAAGATGTCTACTGCGGCGGAACTCGTGGAAGAGTGTAGGTTGGACGAGTGGTGCGTGAAAGTGGATTATATTCCCGAAGAACACCTTTGATCCCCACTGGCTATTTTTTGAATATTCATTTTGTTTCGTTATTTATTTATTTGATAAGTTATTGGTGAGTACGAGATGTGGGACCATAAGAAACTGATGCTGTTTAAATTCTCGTCCTATGGATTTTTGAAGAATCTCAGATTTTTTGAGCCTTTTCTGTATCTGTTCTTTCTAGCTAACGGCTTGAGTTTTACACAGATAGGTATTTTGATCTCTATCCGTGAAACATCGACACTATTAATGGAAACGCCCACAGGCCTCATAGCCGACCTTACAGGTAGGAGAAGAGCCATGGCTAGCGCTTTTGCCTCCTATATATTCTCCTTCATCATCTTTTATCAATTCAGCTCTTTCTTGCTGTTCATTCCAGCGATGCTCTTATTCGCTATGGGCGAGACGTTCCGATCCGGCACGCACAAATCGATGATAATGGAACATTTAGATGAAGAAGACATGTCGGATCGGAAAGTTCAATATTATGGGAAAACTAGATCGGCTTCTCGACTGGGCTCTGCGCTCTCCGCCGTTCTAGCCGGGGTGATCGTTTACTATTTTCAGAGTTATAATATCATATTTTTAGTGACCATATTCCCTTACATACTGGCTTTCTTTTTGATGCTCAGTTATCCTAAGAGTTTGGACGGCGAACCTTCAGGCGTCTCGTTCGAGAGCACCATCAGTCATCTTAAAGGAAGCTTCGGACAGTTCTTCGATTACCCCGATTTAGGCAAGATGATGGTAAACGCTTCGATCTACGATTCATTTTTCAAGATATCTAAAGACTACCTTTCACCCATAATTCAGAGTTTTGCCGTCGGCTTACCGCTTCTACTCTACATCAAGAATCAGGATCAGCGAACCGCTATTCTGGTCGGTGTGATCTATTTCTTCGTTTACATGAACAGTTTCGTATCGTCTAGGAAATCGGCTTCGTTGATGGATAAGATTGGGAACATGTCGAGAGCCTTGAACGTGTTGTACTTTATAATGGCCTTAGTGTTTTTAGCGGTAGCTTTGTTCCTTCATTTTGACATAGCATTCTTGGCGATCGCAGCGTTCTTCTTTTTCTTCACCTTGTACAACTTGAGAAAACCGATGGTCGTGGGTTATCTTGGTGATATAATAGAGCCCGATACGAGAGCGACACTACTGAGCGGTCACAACCAGCTTCGTTCGGTCGTGGGTATAGTGATAGCGCCCATTCTTGGTTTTTTAGCCGATATGTTCGGCATAAGTGCGGCCTTCTTCTTCGGAGCCGCAGTACTTATACTCGTAGGCCTGATACTTCCAGTAAAGGAGATATCTAGACGGGTTAAGCGGGAAAGTTCCTGATTCAGCTCTGTACCTTCACCAGCCTGTATTCTCGGTAACCTTGAACCACTTTCATGTAGCCTTTTTCGCTGATCTCTTCGTCGAGTTCGTCATCACCAGTGTCGGCTCTCAATTTTTCGGTCTGTTTCAGTTTTGTAGGAGTCGAGAGTATGTAGATATTGTCGATTCCGGCTTTCTTGACCACTTTTGGACTGATTTGCTGGTTTCCTCTCCCCAAGAAGAAACCCTGGTTGCCTATCATCGAAACCACTATTTTCAGTCCTTCGCCCTCTTCCGCTAATTCTAAGATGTCTTTTTCGGCTATGTCCAATCTAACGATTTCTTTGTTCTTTATCAGATCGACGCCCAAAATCGTGTAGTCGAGACCTAGTTCTTCCTGTATTTTTGCTGTAGTGGAACCGGGTCCTAGAACGAAAAGATGTTCGGGATACTCTTCCATCTCATCTATCAAGAAATGTGCGATATCCGTTTTCTGATCCTCTTGATTTACGGACCTGAAACTCTGTTTTCCCAATTGTATATAGTGCGGCTCGTAGATGCTGAGAGCTTGACCGTGCATCTTTATCTCCCAGTCTCCTTCCCTGTACCTTTCTTCGTCCAGATCCATTATCTCCACTTCTGAGGTGTCGGCTTCACCTTCGACGAACTGATTGAAGAGTTCCGCACTAGCTTCTGGATTCACTCCGAAGCACCCGCTGTGCATCTTCACGCCGGCGGGTATACCCAAAATAGGTACTTCTTTTTCGACTTCTTCCAGCACGTCTCTAGCTGTGCCGTCTCCTCCACAGAAGATTATTAGGTCGACTTTTTTGTCGATAAAAGCTTTGACCGCTTCGTGTGTATCTCCGGGGTCCGTTTCACCTATTTCCTGATTTTTTGTTTCATGGACAACTTCGATATAGTCGTTAGAGAAGAACTTCTCGAGCGAATCTTCTCCCAGGATACCCTCGGCGGTAAACCATTCCTGGTTTCCTTCCATCTTTTCTAGTGCTTTCTCCGCCCTATCTATCGCCACGGGCTCCGCACCCAGTTCGACAGCCTTCTCGTAAACGCCGTCTGTTCCTTTCAAGCCGACTCTTCCGCCCATCCCCGCGATGGGATTGATTATGAATCCAATCTTCATCATTATTGGGAAAGTCAGAGAGAAAATAAATCTTTCGTATTTTAGGACAATTTATAATTATAATCATAGGATAATGAGAAAACATGCAGATAACCGAGATATTTCATTCGCTGCAGGGCGAGGGGATCAAGATAGGTTTACCTACTACCTTTATCAGAACTTCAGGCTGCAATCTCAGGTGCGAATGGTGCGATACCAGATACGCTTGGGAAGGCGGAAAAGAGATGGGTATCTCGGAGATCATGGATAAAATAGATGAGATAGGTTGTTCTCGGGTGTGTGTAACGGGAGGAGAACCTCTGCTCCAAGATAATATCCTTTCACTGATCGATATTCTAGTCGATGATTATGAAGTAAGCGTCGAAACTAACGGCTCTATCGATATCTCCGAATTGGTTGTAAGGGATTTGATGGTTTCGATGGATTACAAGACGCCTTCTTCTCGGATGCAACGAAAGATGCAGGAGGAGAACTTGGAAAGGCTGAGGGAAAAAGATCAGATGAAATTCGTGATAGCCGATAAAGAAGACTACGAGTTCAGCGTTGAAAAGCTTGGTAGTAATGACTTGAACTGTCAAGTAATATTTCAGCCGGTAGACGGTAACGAATTGACCGATCTAGCCGAACGTGTGATAGAGGACGATCTGGACGTGAGAGTTCTCCCCCAGCTTCATAAAGTGATATGGGGCGATAAAGGAGGAGTTTGAGGCTTATTCTAGGAGATCTCGATCCGATCTGTAATACATTATCGATACGGTGGCTATAAGAGCGATCATTACAATTACAAGGATGATCTGGATAGGTGAGATCAACTTCTCGTTATTTTTGGGTTTATCAGTATTTGGATCAGTTTCGTTATCTTCAGCTTCATCAGCATTCGATTCATCATCTGTATTTTCATCGTTCTCATCAGTATCTTCACTTTGATCTTCCTCTACAGTGGTGAACGACCAGTCGTCAGATTGGACGGTTTTATTTCCATCGCTGATCACCACATACCAGCTGTAGGTTAAATTTTCTTCCAGGTCCTCCCAATCCATGCTTGCGGTGTTTCCGCTCTCTATATTTTCCTCATCCCCTATTAATTCGTCTGTAGCCGATCTATAGAATGAAACAGTTAGAAGATCGCCGTCGGAATCTGAGACTTCTACTGAAAGGGTGACGTTCGTCTCGATTTCGTTCGCCCCGTCCTTTGGCGAGGGTTTATACGGAAGTTTTGGTCGGGAGTTTTGGCCCTTTCCCGCTGTAGTGAAAGACCATGTTTCCGATCTGGTTTCGTTTTCGCCGTCCCTTGCGACAGCGTACCATCTGTAGGTTTTATTTCGTTCTAAATTTTTCCAGTCGGTTCGAGCCGTATTTCCGCTTTTTACACTCTCGACAGAACCGATAGATTGATTTTCCCGGTGGTTGTAAAAGGTGACCTCTAAGATCTCGTTGTCGGGATCAAATATCTCAACAGAAAGAGTAACATTAGTACCTAGATCATCTCTTCCATCTTCGGGAAGAGGATCGAAGGGCCGTTTAGGAGGTGCGTTTTGGTTTTCTCCAACAGTGCTAAATTTCCATGTTTCCGATCTGGTTTCGTTTTCACCATCTTCCGCGACAGCGTACCATCTGTAGGTTCTGTTTCGTTCTAAATTTTTCCAGTGGATTTGAGCCGTATTTCCGCTTTTGACCCTTTCGACAGAACCGATGGATTGATTTTCCCGATGGTCGTAGAAGGTGACATCTAGGACCTCGTCGTCGGGATCAAAGACCTCTACAGAAAGGTTAACATCAGTACTTAGATCTTCACTTCCGTCCTGGGGTAGAGGATTGACAGGCTGCTTGGGCGGGGCGTCCCGGCCGGTCGCGAGCGTGCTGAATTCCCAACTGTCTGATTTCGTTTCGTTTTCGCCGTCATCCGCTGTCACATACCAGCTGTAAGTAGAGTTTCTTTCAAGTCCGGTCCAATAGACATAGGCTTTCTCTCCACTTCCAACATCGGTGACGGAGTCGATAAGTTCATTGGAATCACCATCGTAGAAAGAAACTTCCATCTTATCGCCGTCCTCGTCGTGGACTCTAGTCGAAAGTGTCACATTGGTCCCGAGACCTTCTTTTTCATCTTCAGGACGTATGATTTCAGGCTTTTCGGGAGGATAGTTTTCGCTCTCACCGTCATCTCGAGTAGTGAATTCGAGCAGATCTGAACTAGTAGTAGAGTACCCGTCGTCGATGATTACTTTCCATCCATACGTTTCTCCATTTTCGATTCCTTTCCACTCTTCGGAGACGATACTTTCACTGCTGACGTTTTCCTTTTCTCCGATCGTTTTTCCTCCCTCATCGACGAATCTAACATCCATGGTCTGATTGTCAGGATCTTTAACTCTGGCTCTTAAAGTCACCTCAGTAGACAAATCGTCCGCGCCGTTTTGAGGCGATAATATTTCAAAACCGGGGGCCTGATTAGATGAGACTGTCACTTCGATAGAGTCCTCAGCGGTGTTGTTCTCTCCGTCTACAGCCTTGACAGTAAAGCGTCTCTCTCCATCGGGTAGATTGACGAAGGTGTAAGAATTCCTATTTTTTTCGACCTTAGACCATCCCTTATAATCTGTCTTCACCCAATATCTTGAGACGCCCGACTCGTTATCTATGGCGTTCCATTCTACGGAGAATTTCGATTTCATCGTTTCTTTTGAGGGGCTATTCGTAATCTCGAGATAAGGATCCGATGTGTCCTTTACATTGGCCCTCTTGATGACCTGGTTTTGGTCAATATTTCCCTCTAGATCTTCGGCTCTCACAGCGAAATGGTGATCTCCGATCTCTTGGACGTTTAGATCGATGCTGGTTTGGTTTTCCACTTTCCTGTAAAGATTGTTGAAGTCTAAATTTTTCCTTTCCTGAGAGTGGTATATCTTGTACTTAACGTATTCCGAATGATCGCTGGCTTCATCCCATCTCAGTCTTACGATTTTGCTCTCATGATCGATGGTATAAGCTGAATCCAAACCCGTAAAGTCGGGTGGAGTGGTGTCTTCGAGTTCGAAAGTTACATGATCAGTGGTCGTATTGGTTAGTCCGACATCGTTGCTGACGGTCACTTTCACGTGATGCTTTACCTTCGGCTCTAAGTCCTTCAATACGATAGAAGTGTTCCGAGTGCTTTCTTTCCAATACCTGGTGTTAAAATCGGCTTCTCCTTTCACGTGATGTATCCGGTATTCGAAGGGCTCACTTTCTCCTTCTGCCCCGGTCCAGTTCAACTCGACCGATCGATCTGCTCGCTTATCAACTTCTATCTCACCTTCAAATTCCGGAGGATCGTTGTCGACTACGTGATACGTCCTAGAACAGCTCGCTTTTGCTCCGGTTCTATTGTTTTCGACTTCAAGTTTTACAGTGTGATATCCTGTCTCGTTGAAAATATGGCTTATGTTTTGACCGTATCTTTCATCTCCGTTTTCAAAGTCCCAAGTCCAGTTGAGGTTCGATGAAAGGCTTTCACCTTTGAAATTCACCGGTTCGCCGACGACTTTGTTTCCTGAGTAGGTAAAATTCACGTAGGGTGGAACGTCTTGAGTTGATATGGTGTATTCGGGATCGAAGTTAGGATAAGCTGAATTATTGATCTTCTGTATAGAAGCGTCGGGGAGATATCTTCTCACCAATCTCACATCGTCTATCTTCAATTTTCCAGGATAACTTCCGATGATAAGATCCCTTTCGCTGTCGTTGATAGAATCTGTTTCTTCCAATTCATATCTCACGGTCTGATCGGTCAGGAGATCTCCGCTTTTTCTATCTCTCCCTCTCAAAGTCACGTTCAGATAGCTGCTAGAATCGGAATACTGATAGCGGACTGCCATGAAGACCCATTCATCAGTGGGAAAGTCAAGATCATCTACTTTTTTCATTTGTTTTCCGGATCCATTCCAAAGTTCTATTACAAGTCCTTCATCATTTTTGATAGCCCAAGATCCATTTTTTTCCATCAGATATCCTTCGCTTTCCTTTTCTAGATTTATCAACGAAGTTATGGTGAAATTTTCATTTGTCTCGGTCAGATCAAGACTCTCGCTGTGGTTTACTTTCATTTTCTCGTTTTCCCCGTCCAACTCTAGATAGCGACCGTATGCTCTGAGATCGCTTATTTTTTTACTGCAGTTTTCGCTCAATTTACCGTCATTACCCTCTTCGCTTATGTCTTTCGCCATGGAATCATTCATTCCGTCGAACGAGTAATGAGCGGAATGCCATGATCGGATCACGTTCTCTTTATTTGTGTAGATCATCTTAGGAGAATTGATTCCGAAGTCGTAATCTACCTCTCCGTACTTTTTATCGCTCGATGCGCTCCTCAGGTAACCCCATCCATCACCTTTTGATTGTATGATCTTAGGAACAGCGTTTTTCTCACTTTGGAATGTGTAAAATTCACTTGTTTTGTTGACCTTATGATTTAGATTGGACACTGTTCTTCCATCGTACACCTTTTCTAGATCCGATATGCTCCATGAATCATTGACATCGATCTCCTTTCTCTTTATAGTCGTTCGGTTCTCCACCCAAGATGCTATCAGATCATCGTTCGCTTTAGATAATGAAGTGTAAGTCGTCGAATTAGCAGTTTTCCTTATCTCGTGCTTTTCCCCACTGTTAACCTCGACTAGAACTGTCCGGTTGTGATATGGATACTTCTGATCATCGGTCTTTTCCGTTGTCGAATATATAACACTGCCTTTTCCTTCCGCAGACCTTATCGATGGAGAAGAACCAGATGAAAGATTGTTTTTCTTGATTTCCAGCTCTTTTTTCCAAGAATTGTTTGAAGGATCACCTTCGAGCACACCTATCGTGCCTTCTTCTTTTAAAGACTGATTGACTATATCTAGAGAAAAGTTTCCAGTTCTATAGACGGTATAAAGTCCGCCCGTATCGTTCGAAGCTACATCGAAGCTGGTGATGCTTTTACCTTCCACGCTGTGATTCAATCCAGCACTTTCCCAAGATCCTTTTTCCTGTGACCACACAAGACATCTTATCGAGTTATTTTCATAAAAATTCTGTATATCTACGGAACCGCTGATATTATTCTGCATCTCCGAAAATATCAGCGCTATTTTTTTGTCACCGTCCTGCTCGTAAGTGACTAGTTTTGGATCATATTCCATCCTACTTTTCGTTTCGTTTATTTTTTCCTTATCGGTCCAACCGCCACCGTTATACCTGCTCATGTAAAGATCTGATTGAACGTTACCGTCGGGATTCGTAGAGAGAGAGCTCCAGACAGCTATACCGCTCGAGTTGTTGACGAAAGCTGTTTGAGGGCTTGACTGCGGACCTACATTATCTTCGAGTACAGTGCGGTGTTCAGAACTCCGAAATCCTATATCTTTATTTTCAGCAGTGTAATCCCTAGTTGATAATCTATCTAAATTGAAGGTTTCATCCATGTTTGGATCTTCTTGCCGCATATCATTCATCAACGCGTAAGAGGATTCACTGATAAGCTCCCACGACCAACTCTTTTCCCACAGTCCGTAAAGAGCTTCCGCAACGACTTCGAAACGACCACCTAAGTTGAACTCCTTAGACATCGATGGAACTTCTACCCCTACGCCGAGATCCATCAGAAACTTACCTTCGACTCTAGCCAGTCCTTCTCCTACCTCACCGTAAGGTCCTCCTCCAAATCCTACACCTAGTTCTACTGGGATTTGACCTGCCGGTGGACTCGGAGTTAGACCGGCATTTTCATCGTATGATAATCCACCGACGTCGAAAGTCACTCCAATATCTCCTCCTACTTCCGCCACCAACCCCACATCTGCAATACCTATCGAGTAAAGAGGAATGTCAATATTGATTTCCGCTTTTAAACCCAGTTCTAAGGCCCCTTTTACCTCTATACCTTCTCTATCTATCTTTAAATTTACGGCTACACCGACGGTAACTTCTTTTTTTACCTCGGCAGCGTAATCGATAGTTTTTCCAAAATCATTGTCGAGATTCCCTGATTTATTTTTTACATCATCGATACCTGTCTCGAATTTGAAAAGTGTTGTTTCTATATCGAGAGATTCTGGATCGTTGCTGAATTCGATATTTCCATCTGGTAATAGATTTAATGTAAATCCATATTCACCGCCGAAAAACTTGTCCATCTTGTTCAAGCCGGTATCCGAGATCGAGGAGATATCTGCAGATTCGATATCTCCGAGTGACGGTATATCCATACTTACGTTCCATCCATGGTAGAAACCGTCAACACCCTGATTTTTGATAGTTAGATTTCCATCTGGCACTATATCCAACACTGGATAGAACCATGTTGGAGTATCGATCATCTCAACTTTTTTTCTAGGGTTCGGTTTTTCACTCTCGCTCCTTACGAAAGGCTGTTCTATAGTGTCCCTGTACTCGTTGTAAAGGTATACGTCCACTGTCACTTCGGTGTCTCCCTCCGCGTCGCTCACGGGAAGGGTTTGATTCCAGAGAGCCTTACCGTTCTTGTCGATAGATTCCGGCTCTAATATGTCTCCCTTTTCGTCATTCCCCTTCCTGTACTCTTCTTCTAAGAAATGGAAGTTTATGTGCTGGTAGGGAAGTCCTTGAGGACCTTTCATCACGTAGGTGTTATTCAGGCTTGTTTCATTCCAGGAAAAATCTAAGCCGCCTAGATCTATTTCACCTATGCTGAAGAATACCTCGTTCGATCCATCGATCTCGTAAGTTGAGGTTAGCTCGATCTCACCAATGATCCAGGCGCTCTGAAGATATCTACGTGTTTCCCCATTTCCGTTCTCTATCTCTAACAACACGTTCTTGAGACCGACTTCTTCATAGTGGTGCGTTACCTCTTTAGAATGGGAGACTTCGTCCCATTCTGGGGTTTTATCTTTCTCATAATCGAAGTCCCATTTAATAGTATATGAATCCGGATCATCGTTACCGCTTATCCGCAACTGTTCTCTTATCTCATATCGATTTGTTTTAGGCCCTTCCTTTTTATAACTGAAGTATCTCGCCTTCGTTTTTATCGTACTCGTGTTTTCCCCAACACCCAGTCTATTAACCGCCGCTACTCTATAACGATACGTATCCGGCTCTTTTTTCGTAGGTATGTCGTCGGTGTAGGAGAGTCCAGTCAGATTCTTTTTCAGTAATTCAAATCCGTCCCCATCCGACCTGTAAAGGTTGTACCCTTCGATGTCGTTCTTATCGTTCTTTATCCCGTCGAACTGCGGAGACCCCCATTCAAGCATTATTTTTCCGTGTTTTGAACGCGTTTTGAAATTCTCCGGAGGTAAAGGTGTGGTATTGTCGATAAAATATCTGGCGTGTTCGAGGTCACCGTGAGTCTGATCGTAATAACTAATGTGTGCTTCTGCACCATTTATAACTTCGATCGAGCAGTGGGCGCCCACCCGATACTGCCCATCTATAATCATGGTTTTCAATCCCCCATCTTTTCCCTTACTGGCGAGCTTGAGATTCTTTTCATCCCACTCGTGATAGGTTATCGCCGGTTCTCCTTCAACGAGCTCTAAAGAGGTGTAGGTTCCTATGTGATCTGTATTTTCATCTACTTCTTCGCTCTCCCAGGTTCCCCCATTAGAGTTAGTAACGTACTTGAGGCTGTGATCGTTGTTAGTCCACTCGTAACAGGCGATGTGGCCATAACCCTCGTCATCGATCTCTAGAGAAGTGTATTTTCCGGACAACTTTCCCGCTTCTTCGATCGTTTCGCTCGTCCAAGCACCTTCTTCCTTTTTTGCGTACATCAGATCTCTAGTTTTCCAATTGTAGAAACTGATGTGCGGTTCCGATCCGTGAGTTTTTAGAGAGGTATAAAGTCCTACATCATCCTGTGAAATCGCTGTATTCGTGTTCCAACTACCACCTTCTTTAACCGCGTATTTGAGGTTCCCTTCCGAGGCGGCGTAGTAAGATATGTGAGGCGTGCCTTCTTCATCCAAATCGAGAGAAGCGTATTTTCCCACATCCCCTTCAGAATCGACTGTTTCCGGATCAATATCACTCTTGAAATCATCGGACAAGACGACATGATTGAGATTATTTTTGTTTTCGTCGTAGTAGGCTATGTGAACTTTTCCTTCATCTGACACGTCAAGAGAGGAAAATTTGCCTACGCTGCCTTCCCTATCTATCTTCCGTGTATTCCAGTTAGACGAGTAGAGTTCTTTCACCGCAAGCCTAAGATTTTCGTTTTCTTTAGAATAATAACTAACGTAGATATTTCCTTGGTATATTTCCATCGATGTATGTTTACCAACATCACCTTTTTCATCTATAGTTTCCAGAGTAAGACCCTCAAGATCAGGCGAACACTTTTCCACTTCTGAAGTTTTTTTCGTTTTTTCTTCAGGGTCTTTTGAATGATCTATCAACCCGTTGTTAGACCCTCTCGCCGCGGCAATTGTTCCGCTGGTTAGTATTATAATTACAGTCAACAACGTCGTTATCTTCTTCAGCTTGTCCATGTTGTGATCGATTTTTTCCATATTAGTCCCTCAGATCGAAGTGATTTTTAAAAACAAATTTTCTCAAGATATCACCATATTAATATTTTTTGAAAAGTAGTTTTGTATCATGTGTAAAAACTCGTGAAAAAGTCTTTTTAGTTCTCTCTTATGCTAGAATATGAAAGGGAGATTGGAAGGTAAGAAAGCTGTAGTGACCGGAGCGTCTAGAGGTATCGGTAGAGCTATCGCCGAGAAGATGGCTGAAGAAGGTACAGCGATCGGGATCAACTATCATTCAAGCGATGAGAGAGCGGAGAAAGTACTATCAAATGTTGAGGAGCACAGCGAAGGCATGCTTTTGAAAGCGGACGTCAGTAAAGAAGAAGAGTGTAGAAAGATCGTTTCGGATTTTGTCGAAGAGCACGGAGGTTTGGACATCCTGGTAAATAACGCGGGGATATATAAGCGGAAAAGTATTGAGGAAGCCTTGGTAGAAGATTTTGACGAGACTATGGCCGTCAACGTGAGAGCACCCTTCATGCTGAGCAAATTTTCTCTAGAATATCTGAAAGAGTCTGAATCAGGTCGTATAATCAATATGTCCTCTCAGCTCGCCTTCAAGGGCTCCGACCACGGTACTTCCTATGTAGTGAGCAAGTCCGCCATTTTGGGACTCACTCGTTCATTAGCCCTAGAATTAGGTCCCGAAGGTATAACCGTGAACGGTATAGCTCCCGGAACTATCGATACGGACATCATAGCGAGTTACTCGGAAGAGAAAAGGAAGAGAAGAGCGGAAAGTATACCGGTGAAGAGATTGGGCCAACCGGAAGACATCGCTGACGCAGCGGTCTTTTTAGCCTCGGACGAGGGAAGTTACGTGAACGGTGAGGTGATCGGAGTGAACGGAGGTTCTTCGATCCACTGAGTTTTGGAAAGATTCAGTCCAAAATTGCTTCCCTCAAATATATAAAAGAGTAAAGTATAGTCGAAATCCGCGCAGGTGATAGTTTGGTAAAGAAAGCGATAGTGTTAGCCGCAGGTGAAGGTACGAGATTGAGCCCAATAACTAAAGCGATACCGAAGGAGATCATAAGGGTCGGTAAAAATCCGGCCATTGAACACGTGTTGAAGGTGCTGAAAGCCGGTGGTATCGAGGATGTCCTGCTGATAGTCGGAAGGCAAAAGCACGCTCTTATAGATTATTTAGGTTCTGGAAAGAGGTTAGGATTGAATATATATTACAGGATGCAGGAAGAGCCCAAAGGTACTGCACACGCTGTCTCTCTAGGTGAGGACTTCATCGAGGACGGTGAAGATTTTGCCATAATGTACGGTGACAATTACTTCACACCCTACGATACGATGGAAGATATAGTAGAATTTCACGAGAAGAAAGAAGCTGAAGGAACTCTAGTGCTTCACCCGGTAGATGATCCGACAAGATTCGGTGTTGTCGATATCGACGGGAGTAATGAAATACACGGTATGAAGGAAAAGCCCACACTTGAAGAGGCTCAGCCGTTTAAAGTCGACGATCACTGGTTGAACATAGCGGGCTTGATGATAGTGAATTCGAAGATATTTTCGTATATCGATAAAACGGAGCCGGGGAAGAACGACGAGATCTGGCTTACCGATTCGATAGAGATGATGAGGAAGGACGGTAACTCGTTCTATGGTTTCAAATTCGACGGGAAGAGATTCGATATCGGCACTTTTGAATCGTTGAAAGAAGCAGACGAACTCGAATTGGAAAGAAGACAGGAGAACGGATCGGAATGAGAGTCGGAGTGGTCGTAGGCACGAGGCCCGAGATAATAAAGATGAGCCCGGTGATTCGGGAGCTCGAACGGAGCGATTTAGATTACGATATAATACACAGCGGGCAGCATTACGATGACGAGGTCTCCGACGTATTTTTTAGAGAGCTGGAGCTGGAGCGGCCTGACAGATATCTAGACGTTAGATCGGGTTCTCAGGCCGTTCAAACTGGAACCGCGATGATGAAGCTGGAGGAAGCCTTCGAAGAGTTTAATACTGACATTGTTTTGGTTCAAGGCGATACTAACACTGTTCTAGCCGGCGCTGTCGCGGGTATAAAGATGGGCCTGGAAGTAGGTCATGTCGAAGCCGGGCTGAGAAGTTACGATTACCGGATGCCCGAAGAGTACAACAGGAGATTGACGGATCACGCTTCCAGTTTACTTTTTGCCCCTACCAAAGAGAATAAGAGCATATTGGAGAAGGAAGACGTGTGGGGAGATATCTTTGTAACTGGAAATACGGTGATAGACGCCTGTCTTCAGAATTTGAAAATTGCAGAGGAGAAAGCCGAATTCGATTTTGAAGTTCCGGGTGAATTCGTACTGGTTACCGCACACAGGGCTGAAAACGTGGACGATCCCGAGGTCCTGAAGGATTACGTAGAAGTGTTCGAAGAGTTGGATTGCCCGATCGTTTATCCAATCCATCCACGAGCAAAGAATAGGTTCGAAGAACAGGATTATTTGGAAAGGCTGGAAGATCGAGACGACGTGATGTTAGTACCTCCTCAGGGTTACCTTGAATTCCTGCTTCTGATGAAACGTTGTCGGTTTATACTGACCGATTCTGGTGGGATTCAAGAAGAGGCTACAGCGCCGAACATGCGGAAGAAAGTGTTCGTGCTCCGGGAATCCACCGAGAGGCCGGAAGCTGTGGAAGCGGGTTACTGCGAAGTAGTCGGTACCGATGAAGAAGAGATATTAGAAGCTGTAGAAAGGTTTGAGGAAGAGAACTGGGAGCCGGGAACTTGTCCTTACGGCGACGGTGAAGCATCGAGAAGGATAGTGGAAGCGCTGGAAGGGGAAGCTTAAAAGAAAAAGCTTGATAGAGGGAAGAGAGCCTTTTTTAATCAGAATATTGATTGTACAAACCGATCGCTCCATAAAATACGGTGCCAGTTCCTGCACCGAAGATTGTATAGAAAATAAAATGATTTTCAGGAGAAGATAGTAGTCCTATCAGGCCAATACTTATCATGATTATAGAAAACAGAGATATGATTTTATATTGTGATTGTTCCGACTTTTCGTTATCTGTAGAGGTTTCCATCCTTTTCTCTCATCTATACAAGTTGATACTCATATAAATTGATTTTGACAAATTGAAACCGAGATGTTGAAAAATGTTTTTTAGAAGCAAAGGATTTTTTACCATAACTTCGTTAAGTTGTTGGAATAAAATAGGTGAGGTTTTTGCTTCAGGTTCAATCCGCGTTCTTATTGACTTTGTTTGCGGGCTTATCGACCGCCTTAGGCGGGATGACGATCTTCTTCATGAAAGAGCCAAAGCTCAGCTATCTGTCTCCTCTATTGGGCTTTGCCGCTGGAGTCATGATCTACGTGTCGATGGTAGAGCTCCTGGTCGGATCCATAGAAGAAATAGGTTTCATCAGCGCCAACTTCAGTTTCTTTATTGGTATTATTTTCATGTTCTTTTTAGATAGGTTGATACCTCACATACATATAGATACGGAAGCTGATCCCTTTTTCAAAGATACCGGTTCTTTTGATGAAGAGGCAGGTGCGAAATTGAGAAAGGCGGGTCTTTTGACAGCGATAGGCATCGCTCTTCACAACTTCCCCGAAGGCATGGCCGTCTTTTCCGTATCGATGCTAGATACTTCACTAGGGCTGTCGATCGCTATAGCGATAGCGGTTCACAACATACCCGAAGGTATAGCGGTGAGCGTCCCTATATTTTACTCGACCGGGTCCAAGATGAAAGGATTCGGTTATTCACTTCTTTCTGGGGTCGCGGAACCCATGGGGGCGGCGATAGGATTTCTATTCCTATCTCCATTTTTAACCCACACCGTATTGAATGCTTCCTTAGCCTTCGTGGGCGGTATAATGGTGTTCATCAGCTTTGACGAATTGATACCGATCTCTAAAGAATACGGGGATGAGCATATGGCCAATATCGGGCTTTTCCTAGGGATGGTCGTTATGACCGTTACGCTTATCTTCATTTGAAAGTTGATTTTTAGGAAAAATATATTATCAATATTGTAATGTTTACTTTATCGGTGATTTGATGGAATTGTCCGCTGCTACAGCCCTGTTCGTCTATGCCGTTTGCCTGTTCGGCTATCATCATATATACTTCTGGATAACAGCTCAAGAGCGCTATGACACCAAAAAAGGGAGGATAGACAAGTGCGTAAAAAGCTGGTTCGAACGGATTTTTGAGGATGACGATCACCTTCTTGTGGTTCACCTAAAAACAGGCAGGAGGCTCCTTCCTTCAGGGAGGAGAGGAATGCCACTTTCACTTACCCCTCCACTGGATATTTAAATAGAAAAAAAAACATTACTAAAGATGGATGCGTCGAACAATCAAGATCAAACTCTCCCT
>CAZPCW010000026.1:0-26384 GCA_964585175.1 uncultured Thermoplasmata archaeon | reverse complement strand
AGAACCGCTTTTTCCCAACCCGCTGGAGATGTTGATGATCATCCCTTCGTCTTTGGCCAACATGCTCTCCAAAAATATTTTAGAAGTATTTATCAAACCGGTTAGATTCACTTCGATTTGTTTTTCTATTTCTCGATGAGACAGGTTATCAAGTTTACCTCTTTCCAGAACGCCAGCGTTATTGATTAGTATATCTACATTTCCAAATCTTTGCTTAATCTCCTCTAGAGATTTCTCGATAGAAGATTTATCAGTTACATCTAAACGAGTGAGCATAGCTTCACTTTTTTCTTCACATTCCTCCTTAACCTCTTTCCCTTTTTCTTTCCCTTTGTTGTAAGTCACTACGACATCGCTCCCTCTTCCTGCGAACAATTTTGCCGTAGATCTTCCTATACCAGAACTTGAGCCCGTAACCACGACGACCTTATCTTTCAGCCTCATATTTCATAATCGTATAGAATATTAAAAAGACTTCCGATAATTTTAATAATAAAGTTGGAGTACGGCATTCGATGGATTTGAGAAATGGAAAAGATGAAGATATCGGAGACTGCGTCGATATAGCTGAAGGTCTAGATGAATATTTTTCCAAAGAAGCTTTAAAGGATATGAAAAAAGACCTTAAAAACCACGAATTTTTCGTAGTCGAAGAGGAAAACGAAACATCGGGTTTTATCTCTTTAGATATCAAAAACGATGACTGTGCAGACATCTCTTGGTTGGCGGTCAAAAAAGACAAAAGAGGTTCGGGATTCGGAAAAGAACTCATCCTTCACTCCGAGAACTATCTACGTGAGAAAGGGATACAGATACTTGAAGTGAAAACGCTCTCTGAAGATGCCGATTATGAACCCTATGCCCGAACTAGAAAATTCTATGAAAAGATGGGTTTTCTACATCTAGAAACTATCGATCCTTATCCTGGCTGGGACGAAGGAAATCCCTGTTCGATCTATGTCAAGCCTCTTTAGTCCTTGAAGATTTGGGGAGGAGCGCAGATACGATGGTTATGACAGGGCCTATTATCAATCCAGCCCAGACGAAAAACCCAACGAGCCCGTAAATGAGTATTTTCACTCTACTCTTTCTATCTGGATTTTTGAAATCAGATGATCTTCTCCAGAGCAACAAACCAAAAAGGGTCGGTAGAGATGCGAAGAAGACACTTACTATGATCGCGGGGCTCGGCGATTCGACACCGGCGATCCCGATCTGCATGAAGAGCATGGCACCGCTGCCGATGTAGAGTAAACCGGCGGTCAAAAGACCCCACTCTTTTATGTCATCGGGCCCCCAACCATTTCTATATCTTCTCCTGAAAGTATCCGCAAACCCTACCCCTAAAACCGATATCATCGGAGCAAAGATCAGCCATATCGGTTGACCTTCCCATATGTGTATATTTGCCACGTCGATTGGAACGCGGATCCATTCTACGAGACCGTATCTCTCCTCTTTGCCCACCGCGAGGCCGTATTCACCGCTCTCATGTTCCCCATAAACAACAGCATAATATGTTCCTGATTCCTCTACCTCCTCTTCATATTCCGCCGGATAGTGATAAGCGGCGGGAGTGAAAGGTTCATACTCCTTTTCGCCCAGTTCGCCCTCGATGACTTTGTGTCCAACGTTTTCGGGTTTTTCTACACCGTGAGGTAAAGACCCGTTAGACTCGATTCCGGGACCCATAACGATCAGATCCGGCACGAAGCCCCCGTCATTTGGGATCAATAAACTGAGTCTGAGTCTCTCACCCTTTTCCATCTCCATCTCGTAGTAATTCGTTTCCGCTCCTTCACGCAGTTCCGAATATATCACCCAGGATTTGGTCGGATCTTCTACCAGCTTAGCGGTCTCTAAGCTTTCGTTTTCATCTCCAGTTTTAGGAACGTGAGCTAAAGATATTGACGCGGTAAACAATAAAATCAATACAAAGAATATCGATACGAGAAACTTCCCTTTCTTCATGCTCTCCCACTCCTCCTATTTACAAAGGTTAAAGAGAATATTTAACTTTTTTCTGAGATTTAAACAATATTATTAATTCCGCACTAGTAACCGAACCAATCGTTTATACTTCTAGATCGTTCCTGTCCCACATCCCGACTATTCTTCTAGTACCCCATAGACTGTTGATCTCCGAAACTACGATCACTTTCTCGTATATATCGATAAGATTGAACGAATTCCCGTAAACGCTTCTTTGGTAAACGCTGCTCATCGAATTCGCATTGACAACTATCGTATCTCCTATTTTAGCCGAGAAGGGATGTGAAGAAGTCCCGGTCAGAACCAGATCTATTTCTTCATCGACCAGTTCTCTCAAAAAATCACCACTGTCCTCCAGTAAACCTTTCTCTCGTGCATGTGGTATCGGCAGAACGTTATGATGTAAGAATACACCTTTAAAGGATTCATCTCGATCGTCTAATTCCTGAAACAGTGCATCCCTCTCGGTTTCTCCTATAATGCCTATCGGGGAATCGTATTGGGAAGAAGAAATACCTTTCAAAAATATATGATCACCTTCGTAGGATTGATCCATATCACCGAAATGTTGTGGAAATAACTCGTAACCCAAATAATTGATATCTCTTCCTGCAGGAGTGAAGACGATAGGAGATTCTATTTTTGAAATATTTTTTTCAGCCATTTCATAATTTTTTTCTATACCCTCTTCTACAACTCCTCCACAGTGGACAACTACGTCAGGGTCTAAATCATTTATTTTCTTCACGGCGTTGAGAAAATGAGTATATCTAAACCTTGTAGATGAGGATATGAATGTATTAGATGCATGAACGATCCTCGCCACTCTGTCGCCGAAGTCATGGAATATCCGTTTATCTCCCCTGGGATATTCGTGATCTGTGGTAGATTCTCCTATCCTTTTTGTCTTTACGTTCAGCTTGTTTTTCTCTATCTCGATCACGTTATATGAATTTACGTCGCCATGCCTTGTCTTCTTACCGGAGAGCGTCCCAGCATTAACGAAAACCGTGTTTTCAACTCTATGCACGTTGGGATAATGCCTATGTCCGGACAGAACTAGATCGACATCAGCTCTCAAGAACAGATCTAAAAGATCGCCGGCGTTCGAAAGAACATTTCTCTCTCTACCTGCTCTAGGAATCGGAAGTGTATGATGATGGATAACGACTATTTTTATGTCTCTTTTGCTGTGCTCATTCAGGGCCTCTTTCATCATGTCAAATTTTACCTTCCCTACGCGGCCGACGTTCGTATCGGGTACCGCGCTATCCACGTGGATCACGATCGCGCTTCCGATCTCTTTTACGCCGTTCCTTTCTCCTATATAATCTTCGAATATAGATTTACCACCGCTCCTCTTATCATGGTTTCCCGGAATAACGACATAGGGTATGTCGATCTTTTCCAAAAACCTTTGAGCTTTCTGATAGTATTTCAATTTCCCTCCCTGTGTGACATCTCCAGAATGTATAAGTAAGTCAAAATCACCGTCCTTTAGTTCTGATAACCCTCTCTCTAACGAGTCTTCATTGAAATAGGATTTATCTCCGATATGGGTATCCGATATGTGAAATATCCTCATATCATTCCCTCGAGATATGGGTTTCCAGTTTTTGTCTTTCCAAGTCGATCATATCACTAAAAGTTATTATCCCGGAAATCTCGTCCTTCTCTTCAACAAGAACGTGTTTGACGTTTTTATCGGCCATGATCTCGAGGACTTTTTTTACTTTTGTATCGATATCTACTTTGATAAGGTCCGTGACCATTATCTCTTCAACCGGGATATCGGGACTCAAGCCTTCAGCCACCACCTTCTTTTTTATATCACCATCGGTAAAAAACCCTACTATCTCATCGTCTTCGACCACGGTCAAAGAGCTAACGTTGAATTCGACCATCATCTCCGCGGCCTCTTGAACCGTTTTCTTCGAGTCGACACCTATCACCCTCTTGGTAACGAAGGTCCGGATGGGCACATCCACGTCGTAAAAATTTGATGCCATATTACTCATCTTCTACCACTTCCTCTAGCCCTTTTATTATGTCTTCGATTATACTTCGTATAGTCGCTTCCATGTTTATATTTGTCACGACTCTAGCGTCGTTCTCTTTCGCCTGTTCTATCGTATATTCTTGTATCTCCCTTATTTTTTCTATCCTATCGATATATCTATCAGGATCTCTAAAACTGCCTTCAGCTCTCATCTTGAATCTTTCGATATGTTCGTCCAGGTCCGGGACCTCCAGGACATATTGGAAGATCCAGGCATCTTCATTTTCTTCCAGATCAAGATATCCTGGAACTATATGAACTCCATTTATTATCGTATTAAGGCCCTCTTCTATCCCTCTGTCGATGACCGCTTTCACCCCGACATTGACCAAACTCATCTGTTGATGATATCCATAAATCAATTTATTGCTCACAAAAGGGGCACTGACACTTTTATCCGTCATGTAAGTGGACTCGTGTATATTCGGAAATATGTCATAGGTGACCATAGTCCTCATGATCTCCCTGATAGTGTCGGTCCCGATCACCCTATTTATCCCCAATCTATGCCCGAGCTCGGCCGACAGTGTGGATTTACCGACACCCGGACCGCCGCCGATCATGATCAGCAATGGCCTATTTAGATATCGTATTTCTCTAGAGACACGATAGAACTTTTCTTCCTCTTCATACCCTCTTTCCAGCAACTTTCTTCTCACAATCTTTTTTATCTCTTTAGATCGAATTTCTTTTTTACCTTCACTTTCGATCTCCTCGTTTACCTCTTGGACGATCTCATATATCTTATCGATCGATAGGCCTGTGATGTTCAAAGACCTGGCCAAGATGCCTTGTGAAAAAGGATATTTGCTATCTTCTTTAACAACATCTATCAAGTTTGCACACCCCCTCTTTATTGAAATCTAGAAATGGCAATTGATCTATACCTACTATCAGATTCCCCCATGATTCTTTATATATATTCACCGTCTTAAACCCCCCGATTTAAAAGTTATATGTGCGAGGACTTATTTTTTATTTGCCCCGTGATGACCATAAAAGCCCATTTGCTTGAGTTCCTATAACAACTCGCTATATTTTATTAAAAACTTTTTATTTCTTAAAGAATGTATTAAGATTTGAACGATTGATTAATATAGTGGTGGTCTATAGCTCCCAATATGTCATCCTATGAAAGTACAGTTGAATTTTGGGACGATATTTTTTCTAGAGAGTGAGGCGATTTCGATCACAGAGAAAATTTTCCGTTTGAAAAGATCGAAAAGTGCCTCGATTGGTTAGTTTCAGATGAAGACTCTGTGATCGATTTCGGGTGCGGAGACGGAAAAGTACTGATGAGATGCGCAGCAAAGGGTGCAGAGAGATGTGTAGGAATTGATTTAAGTCCAGAGGCGATCAACAAAGCAAAAAATTTAGCCAAGTCGAATGATGTTGGAGATAAAACTGATATGCTCGTGGGAGGTATCGTTGACCTCGAGAGTTACGATGACAACGAATTCGACACCGGCATACTTTCAAATATAGTCGACAATCTCATTCCAGAAGATGGAGATAAATTATTGAAAGAATTTAAAAGGATCATCAAGCCAGATGGGAAGATATTTTTAAAACTGAACGACTATATCGAACCTGCCCTGATGGAAGATAGGAACGCTCAAAAGATATCGGAGAACCTTTATAGAGAAGAAGATGGTATCTATCTTTGGAATTTGAAAGACGAAGAAGTCAGAAATATTTTAGAGGAGTACTTCATTATAGAGAAACGAGTCGATGTGAAATTTAGCGAAGAGGGTCAGACAAACCGTCTTTACTATCTTAGGAACGGATAGATCTGAAGGAGAAATATGAAAAAACAGCCTATACCGATCTACTTCGACGGAAAACATTACGACGCTATGACCGAGAGAGAGGTCGATATACCTTTCTACAAAAGACAAGTGAAAAAATATGGAGACCCGGTGTTAGAACTCGGCTGCGGGACCGGAAGGATAACTCTACCTGTGGCAGAGGAAAGTTACCGAATAATCGGAATGGATATATCGAAAGAACTTCTGAAAAGAGCAAAAGAAAAAGCAGAAGAAAAGAATCTACAGGTAAAATGGATCCAGGGAGATATGAGGAATTTTTCGATCGATAGAGAATTTAACCTGATATATGTACCGTTCAATTCCATACATCATATACTGAGTTTAGAGGATATGGAGAAGGTATTGAAGAACGTAAAAAATCATCTAAAACCCAGAGGTAGATTTATCGTTGAGTTCTTTAATCCCGATCTGGATATACTAAATAGAGATCCGCAGGAAGAGTACAGCGCTATAGAATATGAACACCCAGAACGTGACGAAAAAATCGAGATAACAGAAAAGGTGCATTACGAGAAAGCCTCTCAATTGATGCATCTTAGCTGGTTTTACAATTTTGGAGATAGAACGAAAAAGAGAAAATGGACGAACCGGATATGGTTTCCTAGAGAGGTCGATGCGGTCCTTAAGTATAACGGATTCGAGATAGAGCACAAATACGGCGATTTTGATGAATCGGAATTCACCAACAACTCGGGCCAGCAGATATTGGTGTGTAAGCGCGCTCGATCGTGACTTTATCGTATAGGATTATCAATGAACTAGTTGACTAGATTTTTCTCAGCAGTCGTTTATTCTTTTTCCGAGCGCCGATGATAGACACTTAAGGCTATAGCGATGAGCAGTGCGAACAATACTAGGACTGATCCACCGAAAGGTGTCTCTTCACTGCTCTCTTCCACCGTGACCTCTGCACTCTCATCGCCCAATTTTACCGTGTGATCGCCGGTTTCAGTGATCTCATAGCTTTTTTGGATGCTGATATTTTCATCAGGATCCACTGTCCAACTACTTATCTCTTGATCACCATGGTAAAGTGATATCTCTCCTTCGGCATCGCCTGTATTACTGACTTCAGCAGATATATCGATCTCCAACGGTTTCTCTCCTTCGCTCGGCTCTACAGCGAAATCGTCAACTGAAATATCCGGTTTCGGTGTTTCAACGGTGACTTCCGTACTTTTGTCTCCTATCCCAATAAGGTGAGTGCCTGCCTCTTCAAGCTTGAGGCTCTCGTTTACCGTGATCTCCTCCCAGGATTCTAAACTCCATGTCTTACGTTCTTCTTCACCCACATACAGGGAGACGTTGCCCGGGTCGGTTCCTAGATTCTCTAGTTCAGCGGAAATATTGACTTCTAGCGGTTTGTTACCTTCCGTCGGCTCTACTAAAAATTCTTTTACCGAGACGTTCGACCCGATAACTGCGAAGTCCACACTACCCCCTATGGAACTCATGTCTACATTTGCGGCTCTTACTTCAACACTGTAGTAATCAAACGACAGATCTTTTAGTTCATACTCCGTAGTTTGGCCAGCATATTTCCATTCATTTTCGTTCAACCTGATCTCATATTCTAAATTATCTTTATAACGATAGCTTGCTGTCCACTCCACGGTCACGTTCCGCTCCTTAGTTTTCATGTAATCTGCCGGCTTCTCTATCTGGATGTACGGAACGCTCGGTTCTACCATCGGATATTTGTCCGTAAAGGGTTCAGCTTCGTTACCCACATATGGTGTGTTCCAGACGCCGTTAGACTTTCCCGCATCTGGATATTTTTCTTCGTAGTTCGACCAGTAGTTACCTTTACCTAAATCTTCATTGTAGTATTGATTTTCTCCACGATTCCTTACCTGTTTTTCGTTCTCTATGAAATTATTGTTGTAAAGGATATTGTCATTTGTGCGACTACCAACTGGCTCTACACCTATCTCGAATCCGTACTCTTCATTTTTGTAAAACGTATTGTTCACTATACTATTATTCTGGGAAACAAAAAAATGCAATCCAGAATATTTGGATCCTGAAATTATATTGTCCTTTATAGAAGATTTTTCAGTATTATCAAGTTTAATCCCTGCGGTCCTAGATTCAGAAATGGTGTTTTCGCTCGTCGTAATATTTTTAGAATGACTTATTTCTATCCCTATATCTCCCCCACTATCAAGCTTGTTATCTCGGATGAGACCTCCATCACAGTAACTAAGTTTTATACCCGAAGTCTTAGTTGCGAGAGAGGTAATGGTATTATTTTGGATGGTGATATCAGAAGCCTGAATGAGAATCGCTTTAGAATAATCGCCATCTAATCCTTTTATAATATTATTTTCTATCACCGCGTTGTTTGAAAAGAGTATATTTATACCCGCAGATATTTCAGTCTTACCTTCAGTTATAAGATTTCCTCGAATTTTAAAATGTAGATTAACATCTCTAATTATAATCACAGATTCCTTAATCCCATCACTTACGTGATATGCTTCATCAATTTTGTACCCTTGGATAATATAAGGATTGCTCTTTGAGCCACTTCCTTGCCACCCCTCTTTTTCAGCTACCTTAGTAAAATTATTATCTCCTTTTATATGAATAGGGTCATGCTCCTTATAATCTTCATTCAAAGGTCCTTCTCTTGCGCTCTCTAAATCGGCGTGTTGTCTATTGATTTTAAAACTATCGTGGCTTATTTTCCCCTTTGTTTTTCCAACATTGCCATCACTTCCCAAACTCATCTGTGGGGTAACAAGCACTGCGCTGATCAATAAAAATAAAACTAAGGTCACAACCAAAGCTAATCCGGATTTCTTTTTCCATTTCATTTTAAATCTACCTCGATATCAGATTTCTTACGATCTATATTTCCAGTGGGCTTTTTAAATATAAAAGGTTTATTAAAAGGTTTTTAGGGTTTTCGCTAAAGCTACTCTTCACTATTTATGCTAATCGACCCCTGTCCTCCAGGATAGGACGTGGGAAGCACTCCACCTCCGTAATCATTTCCATCTGTTAGGTCACTAGTAGTGGTCATATCAAGAGTCCATTCGTTATCGTTGTAATCACAGAGGTGGATGGTACTGCATTGGGACCATCCCTCAACAGAAAACTGTAGATATGAATCATCCGGTTCTCCAGAGCGACAGTCAATTGACAGGTCGATCTGTTCCCATCTTGATTATTTCTCCATGTCCGAATCATATCAATTGCTGCTTCTATTTCATCACCGCCTGAAAAACCTAAAGTTTTTCCCAGTGCATAATCATACACATTTGAGAAGTAATCCTCTGCATCATCACTTTTAGAAGGAGCGTGACAATTGGTTCCACCGAGTTCGTAATCAAAAGCTGTGCCAGTATCATATTGTCGTATTTCATGTCCAGGTCGGCACTCATACTCAATACTTATGCCGCCCAAATCATAATCGTAAACATCGGCTTCATAGTCAGGCTGGTAGACCACAAAAACAATCTGAATAGGCCACTCTAGCTGACCTGTTGTGCCTGGCGGCTGAGATATATCCCCAACATGTAGATAGGGTCGAACATACCCAACCTTTTTTTCAGGCTTAGTAGAGGGCTCAGCGTATATTTTTTTCTTTGTCATCCTTATTTCGGCCCAATCCTTGTGAGGGTCATAATCATCTATAATCGCATCACTATCTCTAACACTCCAAACAGAGTGTCTATCATGGATCTGCAAATTCGCCACTGAGCCTACGTTCCAATAATACTTTCCATCCTCTTGTACTCCGTCATACCCCCGACCGGTCGGCATCCCCATGCTCACCAATGCGAACACCGCGAAGATCACCGCTATTTGCATCCCTCGCTTCTTCATTTTTCCAAGATCTTGTTTCATCTTTCTTTTCACCTTCGGCTAAGTAAAAATGAAGTTATATATATATTACGATTTTCATAATATTTGCATCATGATGCATATTTACCCTCCCATGCACACCGAAAACATCAGCTAGAGTTTAGAGTGTACAAATCCACGGCGGCTTCGACGGATCGCGCTTCACTAACAACTCGGGCCAGCAGATATTGGTGTGTGAAAAGTAAATTTGCCATCCCTAAAATAAATCTCAAGATCTCACAGGGATTGGAAAACTTAATAAAATCATTCCATTATCGATGACTAAATAGAGATATAAGAGAGTGAAAAACGGATGACCGAAAAGTTGACTAGTAACCTAAAAGAAGGCAAAAAGATAGACGGGTACAGCATCTACGGTGAAAATTTCGAAGAGGGCCGGATATCCCGCCAGGAATATTTCGAATTGATGATAGAGAAAGGCGAAGAGAAAAGAAGGTTGATGAGAGTCAGTGTTTATCACGGGAAAAGCCCCCACTACAAGCCGTGGATCGAGCTGTTCGATATCCAGCCAGAACCTTTTCTAGAAGATAAAGAATTTTCATTTTTCGACTCTGAAATCGAAAATCATCTTCTAGATATTTTTTCCAAAAAATTGGACAAAGGCGGAAGGATCTTCATCGGATATTACAAGGACAAAGAAACTAGGAGTCTACTATCGAGTGGAGCACCTCCGCCCTGCACTAGACTGGGATTCAAACTCTTCAAAAGAGATTACACCTGGTTCAAGGACTGGTACTTCGCCGAAGGTTTTCACGAAGGAGGTCAAAAACTGCAGGGAGAAAAAGCGATCGACGAAGAACACAGGAAGAAACATCTGAACACGGTCAAAAAAGAGATCGAACAATTTTTAGAGAAAGAAGAAAGAAAAGGCGAATTCAAGGAAAGAGCCTTTGAGAGAGCTGAAAATATTTTAAACAAAATAAAAGGGTGAATCATCTAACCAATTTAGCGCTTGTGACTTCTCCCCCACATCTAGGACATTCATCTTTAGGTTCCTTGATCCATCGACGGCAGTTTTCGCATCTATATTCCCATTCCCACTCCTCGTCGATCTCGTCTTGAGCTACTCCTTTATACTCTATATCCATGTTCTTAGCCATGTTCTGGATAGAGTAATCGTCGGTGAGGATCGTCCCTTCCACATATATAGCTAAAGCCAAAACTTCTACGTCGGTATCCGACAGACGGATCGCATCTCCGGTCTGATTGGAGTGCTGTTTTACCCTGTTGATCAAGTTCCCGGGAGGATTCAGTTCCTGTAAACCGGCAGATCTCATCATCTCCAATTTCCTGTGCCAGCGTCCGCCTTCACTTATCTCTGACAGGACTCCCGGAGGCACGTAGAGATCATCATCTAAAGGAATATCTTTTCCTGAAAGCAGAGCCGAGGTGTCCAGTACGTATTTCATCTGTATATAACATGAAGCGGGTGAATAATATCGTTTTCCATGTGACGAAGGGTTTTAATCTCTCTAATTAATAAAGCATCATGACCATATACGAATTTGAAGGAAGAAAACCGAATATTTCAGAGAAAAGTTACGTAGCCAAAAGCGCAACGGTGATAGGCGACGTTACCATTGGAAAAAATTGTTACATAGGGCCCGGGGCCAGGATAAAGGGCGATTACGGCACCATAGTGATAGGAAATAATACCAACGTCCAAGAGAACTGCGTCATCCACGCTAGACCCGATGAGAGAACAGAGATAGGAGATTGGGTGACAGTAGGACACGGAGCCATAATACATGGAGCCTCGATACGGGATTATGCCGTTATAGGTATGGGATCGATAATCAGCGATGATGCCGAGATAAAAGAGTGGGGCGTAGTCGGAGAAGGTGCGGTGGTCAGGAACGGTCAAACTGTCGAGGAAGAGAATGTAGTTGTAGGTATTCCCGCTAAAGAGGTTAAAGAAATATCAGATGGCTATAAAAAGAAATGGAAAGAGATGAAAGAAGAGTACGCCTCCTTTCCGAAACGTTACAAAGAAGGACTAAAAAGGATTGATTAATCGACTTCTTCGACCAGCGGTTTCTCACCTTTCAGATATTCCCTGAAAGTCTGAATTTCGCCTTCCGATTCTTCAGCAGCTATCCATATATCCTCTGTTTTCTCTTTGAAACCAGATTCTCTAGCGATATGATGGTCATACAACATTGTTTCGAAATCACATTCTTTTATTATCTTTTCCGCATTCTTAACTGAGCGGTCTAGATTAAAATTGTTCAACATGTACCCTAAAAGGTAAGTAGCTGGTCCGTCAAGTACAAGAAAATCTGGATCTTCCTGTATTATCCACTGTGTATAATCCTCTACAGTCGGCCCTTGAAGATCGGAAGTGTAGATGAACTTTTCATTCTCCTTTTCCACGACTACACTCAACACCCAACCTGTCTTCGAGTACTCTATTCCGTGGAACATCGGGCTTGTAAATCTGATAGTCGTATCGCCTTCTCTGATAGTCTTACCGTCGGCGAAGTGTATGTTATTCAAAGGCTCTTTTACATGCTTCTCGTTATTCCACATCTCAGTCCTATCGAAAAATTTCTTTCTCCACTTTTCGTGAAGTTCTTCCCTTCTATCTCCGTAATCGCCTTCATCGATCTCTTGAAGCATAGGCAGTTCTTTCAATGGATCCTCGTACTCTTTCTCTTCAGCCTCAAATTCAAAATCCTCCAGGTCCAACTCACTATCTTCCATATCCAGAAGAGCCTGCAGGAACTTTCTACTTCTATTCCACTGCGAAGGATTGATCCATCTATTCGGATCTTTGATCCACAGTTCTTTATCTTCAAAAACTTTTGAGAAATCTATACCGCTGGTATCGGGAAGAAAATGATGATCATAATGATAGTGTGATATGAAAACGTGATCCACATCTTCAGCGGCTTTTTCTATCTTGTCCCTCGCTTTATCCAGTAACTCATACTTCTTTTCGGTCTTCAAAGGATAGCTCTTCTGCATGACCGCGGCAGCGGGATCCAAAATCATTGAGGTATCGGAGGTCTCCACTTTCACGCACATGCTTTTGGCCCCCATACTGTCCGACCATATAGGTTTCACGTCTATATGCTGCATAGTATCACCTCTATTCTTCCTTGAATTCTACGAACTTCAATATCTCTTCGAGCGTCTCTTCATTTTCTATAATATCCCCTAGTTCTTCGAAACTTTTCGGCCTTTCTCTGAATATGGTCGCGGCCCTCTTCTTCCCTATACCGGGAATATTCTGAAGCTGATCAAAAGAAGCATCTTCGACATAAAACGGCTGATGGATTCCGGTGACGCTTCTGTAGCCATAATCGGTTATCATGACATCATAATACTCCCCGAGCTCTAAAGGATAATCGACTCCGACCAGTAACGGGTAAGTGCCTATCTGACGACCGAATGTCGTGTCGCCGTCCATCTTCTCCATATAAACGTTTTTCAGAGTAATTCCTTCCGGCAGCATCTTTTTCAATAACGGCTGGTCTATGTTCTCTCGGACTTTCTTTTTGAACTGTTTAAATTCGTTCTTGTATTTTACCGAAAATTCTCCGCTGTGCGATAGTACCTGTCTGATGTTAATCCTTCTGAGCAGGAGATCTTCTGCCAACAATTCCTCTAAAAATCGATAATTTTTCTCGTAAGTCTCTCTAGTTTCACCCTTCAAGCCGCCTAGAAAATTGAGTCCGGGCAGCAGCTTCGGCATCCCGTTCTCGCCCCTCTCTCTACCGACTTCATTTATCAGCCTCACCGCTTCTTTGACCTGTAAGGGATCCGCATTGAGATTGTTCTCCAATATCACGTCTTCATCTGCGGTTTCCATCCCTAGGGCTAGAACGTTTCCGGAAGTGGTGTATTCAACCAAAGTTTCCAGTATTTTTCTACTCTTCTCCGGATATTCAGATATGACGGCGGGATTCGCATTATCCACGTGCAGAACGTCTATATCCGGACATTTTTCATCGATACCTTCGAACAACATCTCGATCTCTTCGGGCTTCGGAATCGGAACTTCCGTTTCACCTATACCTTCCGCTTTATAGCTAACCGTGCAGGACTGCCCTCCGAGTCTGAAATTCCTAACTCCCTTTTCATAGAGAAGTTCCATCTCCTCGATTATATCTTCTTGATCTCTGAACTGAGGCTTTCCATAAGATGGTTCGGAGCAAAAAGAGCAGCCGCCGGTGAAATATCTTGGACAACCTCTATAAGCGCTCATCTCTAGAAGTAAAAGATCCGGGAAAAGCGGATGTCTTTCCACCACTTTATGCCCATACTTCAGCCAGTCCTCCATCTCAGCAGGCTCGGCCCACCTGTCTTCACCTTCTCCGAAAAGAGAATCGTAAAAGTACGCGGCTAGGTCTTTCTCCGCATAGTGGTCGTAACCATCAACATCTTCATATCTCGCCAAAGGGCCTCCCAAAAACGTCTCTCCGGGCTCCTCGGCTATCTCTTCGGCTTCTTCAGCCGTTATGGGTGTGCCTCCTAGGTACTTCCCAGGGACTGTGACCCCTCCATGAACGAGAATAATATCGCCTAAAGGAATCCCGTTTCTTCTGTACTCGTCGATGGTAATATATTCCCAACTCAAATCTAACTCTCTCGCTACACCCACTAACATCCTGGGTTCCGGAGAGAGATAAGGAGGAACGCCCAACAAACCGGGTTCGTCTATGTAGCCGTCCACGACTAAAATATCGACTTTTTCTCTTCTTTCTACTTCCTTATTCCATCTATCATCTTTCATGATTATTCAACACTTTCTTTGCTTTCTTTATGGTCCCGCTGGTTTTTATAGTCTTTACTTCTCCTCCGCCGACTTCGATTCGGTTCAATATCTCTATCGCTTTTTTCTTACCGGTGTGTTTACACCTGACTATCCCTCTGTCCTCATCAAACACGGTAAGCCAAGGCTCTATCTTATCGTATTCTTTTTTAGAAAACTCATCTCTAATAGCCGCTATCATACCTCTCCTATCGGTATACCCGTCCTCGATAACGAAAGCGATATACCGCTGCCTGTTCTCGGCCATTACTATCTAATCCCAATTAGCCGTTCTTTTTTATAAATTGATCGGTTTTCCCTTCTGCTTGATTTTCAGGCGATTATGTATAGAGATCGAATACCTTGAATTCGATTATCCTAGCAGGTGAAGGAGAATATAGATAAATAAAGAAAAAACTAATATAAGGACGATGTGCAAAATTGGATACGATCCATAATCACCAAAATACAGGAGGATAACTTTGGGCGAGAAAAATATCTACGACAGTTCCGAAAAAGCGATCATCCCAGCCGATAAGTTAGAGTCTAATGAGCTGGAATGGGAAGAGACTCGAATAACTATAACTGAAAATCACCTCATCTATCAAGGTGGTGAGGGTAGCGGATATATCTCTCTCGACAAGATCTCGAATCTCGATAAAGAGGTCGATCATCCTTCAACGAAATCAGAAGATATCTTCACATTCCAATTCAAGGAAGACGGAGATGAGCATCTGGGAATAATAAAGACTCCCTATAAAACATACTTGAAGAAGTCTCTACTGGCCTCTGCCATATCTGATATAGAGATCGATTTTATCACCTCCTATCAAGTTGAAGGACGGGCCTACGGTGATAGAGAATGGGAATCCGGTGTCTTATTATTTACCGGAGATTCAATAATATTGGTTCCGGAAGAACAGCCCTCTGACATACAGGAGATTCCAAAAGAAGACATGTTCCATATCGAGAAAAATGAAGTAAAAGGAACAGAAGCAGTAAAGATATTTTATGAAAGAAGTGGCAAGGAGAAAGCGGATATATTTTACTCTTCCTCTATACCTCTTTCCCTATTGGTCGATTTTTGTGAAGAGATACTGCTTGATAAAGAAAAGGACTTCAAGTTAGAAGAAAAGGACAGGGATCTATTGATGGCCATACATTCGGGGATGGAAGGTTCTCAAGAAATAGCCGATTATATGGATGTTCCTCACCGAGAGATACTGCAAATCATCGAACAATTCCAAAATCTAGGCCTCACAAATATTGTGGAAAAGAAAGTCGAACTTACTTCTCAAGGAAAACGGGAATTGGAAAAGTTACTCAGCTAAAAATAGAATCTATTGATCTAAAGCTTTCAAAGTGATATCAAATCTTGCTCCACCTAACTCTGAATCTTTAACTTCAAAATCATCGCCGTAGGTGAGGGCTATCCTTTTGGCCAGATGCATACCTAAGCCGGAGCCAGAGGAATCTTCGCCCTGAAAACCTTTCTCGGTTATCTTTTCTTTGATTTCATCGGGGATGCCTTTACCGTCGTCTTCGAAAGAGATCCTTATTTCCTCACCTTCTTCTTCGGATGAGATCTCCATCTTACTGCCCTCAGAATGTTTGAGAGAGTTCTCTATGAGGTTTGAGAACAATTCTTTCAATAACATTCCTCCCTCGACAATCTTTTCTTCGTCCTCGATCTTATTGTTGATTTCAAAATCTTTCTTTTTCCTCAAATCATCGTGCCGTTCTATACTTTCTTTTAAGTTCTCATTCAGATCCATCGGTTTCGTCTCGACTTCACCGGATTCGAGATTGTTAAGAGTCCTTATATTCTCTATCAGTTCGACGCCTTCATCGATGCCTTTCAATGAGTCCTCGATGTACTCTTTATCTTCTTCTGAAAGATTGGAAGTGTCGACGAGTCCTAAGAAGCCTCTAGTTATCTGTAATTTGTTACCCAAGTCATGCCTAAGCAAAGAATGTAAGAACTCCGCTCTCTCCTCGGCTTCTTTACGCTCCGTTATATCTTTACCTACACACACCATGCTGGGTTCTCCGGTTATTTCCAGTTCTTCAAATTCCATTATCGACCCTGAAAAAGTAACGGGTATCTTTTCACCTTCTTTAGTTTTATAGTAAACTTCATGGTCTTTGATATATCCATTCTCTTGTATTTTACTCCGTATCTCTTTCCAGGGCGATATCGTATTCCCATCTTCATCCTCTTCCCTCATGAATAGTTTGTCGGCTTTAGAGTCTATTATCTCATCTTCATCGTAACCTAAAAGTTCATAGAGAGAATCATTGGCCATCTCTATCATGCCATCACTATCCACTTTTATGAGAGTATCCACCATCGTATCCATAACATTCTCCAGTTCTGCAGTTCTTTTCTTGACCCTTGATTCCAACTCCTGTCTCGAAAGTAAAGAGTAGGTTTCTTCTTCCATAACCCCTGTCGGTAAACTTCTCAAGATTTCAAATACGATTGGATTTTCCCCGGTTTTATCCCGGATCCTCTTAAAACTACTCTCTAACTCTGTCTTAGCATAATCTTCAGAAGTAGCTCTACCATAAAAATCGACTAGATTTTCAAATAAATAAGAAAATTCTGAAGAGATTCCCTTGATCTCATCATCTTCTTCTAACAAATCAAGATTTGCTTTCAGCTTGTCTGTAGATAATCGATAGTCGTTTTCCTCGATAATTTCCTGCGAAAACAATTTCAAGTTTTCAATATCTGTCGATGCAAAAAAGGCCCCTAAATTATCCCTGCCTACGGTCTGATCCACCTTCTCGAGATAATCATTAGCTAAAGACGTGTACAATCTCAATGCATAGATATCCTCTCTTAGGAAAAGCAGCTTCTCTTCCGGCAGTTCTTCTAAAGAAGAAGATACGGTCAGGTTGGAATACAGTTTCCTCTCTCCTATCGCGAAGGCCGAGTAACTGATCGCGATAGCGAAAATTCCGATCCACCCGAAGAGTGTCATTATTTCAGTTACAACACTCATACTATAGGCCGGGAAGGCAACGAGAGCCAATACTGTTAATCCTGTAGCGAGATAGTTGCCGTTTGGAAGCATTCTTAGGACTCTCTTAGGAGACTTCTCTTCCGCATCTTTATAAAATGAAACAAAGGAATAAAGAACACCGTTCAGCATCAGTAAAAAACCCATAACAAAGAACAAAAATGATACGTATCTTAAAGCACCATTATAACCACTTTGGGAAACTCTAGCTCCTTGAATTATTCCCGGCATCAAAAAGAAGAAGGAACCAAAAGCCGTTAGATACTTGCCTATTGCGCCCTTCAATTCAAGCGCATTTTTGTAAGAATAATAAATGAATACGATGGACAAAAGTAGAGATAAAATACCGAGACCAGCAGCGAAAATTCCTAAATCCATTATAACTTCTCCAGTCGGGGAATTACACAAAATCACCCGTCGAGTGTTATTTTAAAGTTGCCCACATATTTGAGATCGTTTTAATTAGGAACCCTATTTGGATGGAGGAGTTATTACTTTAATATATCTTCTAAATCAGGCCTTGCCCTAGAGATTTTCATCAAATTAGAAAAGAGTGATTAGATAGAAAAACAATTTCTTCTCAAATCCCCATATCAAAAAAGTGCAGGCGCCGGGATTTGAACCCGGCCAATGAGCTTGGAAGGCTCAGATCCTAGCCAGACTAGATCACGCCTGCATCTATTTTGATTGATTACATTAAGGGTGATATTAATCTTTTCTGCCTTCTTTAGGGGTTTGTTGATTCTTAAAAATGTCTTTTCTATATAGTGCACATACTATCAGTTCACCAAAAAATTAATATGTCTTTTCAATAACCACTATCTATGTGGAGAATTGAGAGATATTTCGAGGAATATTCATCCCAGAAAAAGGTAGCCAAATTTCTCCTCGAAACCGGACTCAGCGTCAAAGACGGCGAAATCTACTGCAACGACATATTGATGTCGCCGCTTAGGATATCTCGGGTGATAGACGTGGATAGAAGGACCGTAAAAGCGACTATAGATACCATTGAGAACAACGAATTCCTAAGGAAAGTATACGGCAATTTAGAAACTACTGCATTTTTTGGGAAGGTTGCGCAGGAGATAGATGCGGGATTGATAGAGATAGTCCCGACTTCAGCAGAAAATTCCGGTCTCATCTCTGAGGTCACTGGAATATTGGCGAAGATGGACGTAGTCGTGAGGCAGTGTATAACTCAGGAGATCGAATTTCATGAAGAACCGAAGGTGTTCATCATAACTGACTCGTCAGTACCATTTGAGGCTCTTAAAGGGATACGGAACGTTGAAAGCGTAAAAAGTGTGATGATCTATTGAGTTTTTATCCTCTCTCTACTTTTTCTTTTAATTCTTCAAAAGCTATCGGTTCTTCCACGATAAGCGATCTCTTCTCTAAGGCTTTTCTAACTTTTTCTTCATCCTTGATCCTCTGTTTATAGAAACTGTCAGCCTTTTTGTCCCCATCTTCTCTATAAACTACGTATAGTAGATTCGGTTTATCCTTCACATCGAAATAGACGTCTTCTATACTCTCTATCGGTATCCAGTTTTGTGTTTTGTGGAGTCGAGGATTATATTTTACCAGTTCACCGTCCTCAAAGTGCAGTTCGTCAACTAAGGAATAAAATACCTGCAGTTCCTGTGAAAGCCTGTATATGTAATATAGGATAATGACCACGCTCGCGGCAAAGAGAGGCATCCTATACATTTCTTCAGGACCAAAAAAATATAACCAAACGGCAAAAATGATCATCAATGACATTCCGAGTGAATTTCTAATGATCCTGATATTCCTACGACGTTTTTCTTTTCCTAATTTCTCCTGGTACTCTTCATCCCCATATTCCATCTTTTCCACCTATCATACTTCGAACAGCGTGAATGATATAAGTGAATCTATTTTTCTAATCGACAACTTTCAATTATCCTCTCTCTAATTAATCTTTTTCTATTCTTCCTTGTGCATCAGTAGGGCTTTCTCATCATTTTGATAATATCCTTCTATCTTTCCAACATTCGAAAAACCGACTTTATCATAAAATTCGAGAGCCTCTTGATTCGAAGCTCTAACCGTCAAAAGATAATCGTCGGCATCGATCTTGTTCTGAACGCCCTCTAAAAGGGATCCACCGAAGCCTTTCTTGCGGTGAGATGGAGAGACCGCTATCGAAATTATCATCCCATAGTCGGTCTGATCTTCGGCCAATACATACCCCACTATCTTACCCTTCTTGTTTTCGATCACTAGAAAGAGATCGCTGGAAAGATGGTCCTCGAAAACTTCTCTCGAGTAAGGATAATCAAAACTATTCTCTTCGATCTCCATCACTTTATCTAAATCTTTTTTTTCAAATTTTCTTATCGACATATTACTTTACCGACCTCCGAAACTCATCATCTATTTTACATGACCCACGATACATTTTAGCCCTTCTAATTATTTGCCCTAATCTATAAATATCAAGTTCCTCCTCCGCTGATTTGAGGTTGACGTATAACAAGAAACAGTTTTCATCTATTTTATTTTTGTTGGCCATGATCCGATCTTGATTTCGAGACGAAATCTTTATTATAATCACCTCAAATTAGCTAACGAGGTGTAGATAATGTTTGCTAAAGAACTGGTAGATTTGGAAGAGTTGAGTGAAGAGATGTCCGATAAAGAGATTCTTCGATTCGGTCTTGCAGCCGAATTGGACGCTATAAATTTCTATGAGCAGATGGCCGAGTACACCGACGACGACCACATCAAAGAGGTCCTATTGGACGTTGCCGCAGAGGAAAAGGAACATGTAGGAGAATTCCAGACAATGCTTCTTGAAAAAGATCCTCAGCAAGTAGAAGAGATGGAGGAGGGGAAGGAAGAAGTAGAAGAGATGTTGGAAAAATAATTTTCATTTATCTCTTTTCTTTTTTAGTTATTTGATTTTTAATTTCATATATAAAAAAATTAATTTCTATCCTGGCACTATTACTTGACACTGAAAATGTCAGAGACCCATTCGACCGGAAAAATCGTAGCTGTGGGAAGCATTATACTCAACTTCGTAATATTTGTGGTGAAAGGATTCATTGCACTCCAAGTCGGAAGTCTAGCCTTACTATCAGATGCTTTCCATACACTTTCCGACAGCGCGAGCTCGGTAGCCGTTTATGTGGGGCTATCTGTATCGGAAAAACCGCCCGATGAAAGACATCCCCACGGTCACGGGAGAGCTGATCAGGTCGCGGTCCTCGCGGTCGGAGTGATACTGTTCTTTACGGGCCTGAGTTTTCTTACCGACGGTTTCGAATCACTTGTCTCGGGTCCAAATCCACTAATGATGAGCGAACGTTTCTACATCTATATACTTTTGACCGCGGTGGCAAAAGAAGCGATGGCCGAGACGAGCTACTTTATCGGTAAACTCAAGGGCTCTGAATCATTAAAAGCAGATGCTTGGCATCATAGAGGAGATGCTATAACAACGATATTGGTGATCGGCGCGATATACGGCACGGAATCTGGTTTCCTCTTTCTCGATCCGGCCGCAGGGATCGGTGTCGCCCTACTTCTAGGATATATCGGGATAAATTATATCAAGAAATCCACCGACCAGCTGCTGGGAGTAAAACCTTCTTCTGAAATACTAGACGAGATAGAGAACTTAGCTTCCGATATAGGAGGAGTGAAAGACGTTCACGATATCAAAGTTCATGACTACGGTCAAGATAAGGCGATCTCTCTTCACATGAAAGCAAATAAAGAGAGTATGAGAGCATCACATGAAGTCTCACATCGTCTGAAAGAAAAGCTTGAAGAAAGATTCGGATCCACCGCCGAGGTACATCTCGATCCCCTAAGCATACCTAGAGAAAGAATTGAAGAACTGGTCCAAGAACAGGTTAAAAAGTATGACGAGATATTGGAAACCCACAATATAGAAATAGCGGAGAGCAAAGAGAAGATCTTGATATCTCTGCATCTAGTTTTTTCAGGAGATATCTCGATCAAAAAAGGGCACGAGATAGCTACGGAGATAGAGAAAGAGATGAAGAGTAAGGCGGAAGAAGAAATGAAAGTGGGTATAGAAGTGCAAGCTCACATCGAGCCCGACGGAGAAACTCTTTCCAACGATTGATCTGAATATTTCTTTTCTTCCGAGTATTGAGTTTTAAAAGTGGTTGAGAGTTTAGCAATTCTTGATCCCTTAATATCTGATCTCAAGGATACTCAATACGTTATTCCGTAATAGTAACTTCTTTTATGACCACATCATCTTTGGGCACGTCCTTCCGGCCGTTAACCGTTGTAGTCTTTACAGAAGCAATATCATCTACAACTTCCATCCCACTTACCACTTCTCCAAATACGCAGTAACCCCATCCATCCTGAGAATTATCCCAATCCAATCTTTCGTTATCTTTGTGATTTATGAAAAACTGACTTGTAGCCGAATGGGGATCAGAGGTTCTAGCCATGGCGATCGTACCTCGTTCGTTTTTATGACCACTCTTCTCGGCCTCGTTTTTGATTGCTTCGTAATCGGGTTCTTTCTCCTTCATTCCAGGTAGGAAACCACCGCCCTGGATCATGAAATTTTCTATCACTCTATGGAATATCAATCCGTCATAAAATCCGTCCTCAGCATATCTTATGAAGTTCTCTACCGTTTCGGGTGCGTCGTCTTCGAAGAACTCTACCTCGATCGTACCTCTATCCGTTACTATCTCGGCTTTCGGACTCATGGTATCCTATCGATATAGACGTTAAAAACATTGTCCCGTTCGGACTTTTTGGAGGAAAAATTTTCAAGTTATACCACCACTAAACCTATATCCCAGTTTTATCCGTATTGGTACAAAAGCAAAATCATTGAAAGAAGATGATATCTCATGAAAGGTATTGAAAATGATCCTTCAGAAAAATATTCCTTCGAGATAGGTCCCATCAGACCTCCCAACGAAGGAGGCGAAAGCTCACTCCTTATCAGACCCACTAGGAACTGTTCCTGGAATAGATGCGCTTTTTGTCCCTACTACGATGGAAAAAAATTTCAGATCAGAGATGTGGAAGAAATCAAGCAGGATATCGACGCCTTTGAAAAGATCAGAGATATGTTGGAAAAAGATAGTCAAGAGATCGGTAAAGTGCCTTTCAACTGCCGATCGACGGTTTTAAAATGGATGCAGAGCGGTGAAAAAACTGCCTTTCTCCAAGATTCTAACTCACTGATCATGCCCGCTGAAGAATTGGTCGAGGTCGTCGATCATCTTGTAGAAACTTTTCCTTCCCTGGAAAGGATCACCTCCTACGCAAGGTCCAAAACGATCGCTAGAAAAGATTTCGAGGATCTGAAAAACATCAGAAACGCGGGACTATCTAGACTCCACGTTGGTTTGGAGAGCGGGAATGACGAGGTACTCGACTTCATCAACAAGGGTGTTACTTCAAAAGTACATATCGAAGCCGGTAGGAAAGCGAAAGAAGCCGGTTTTGAACTATCGGAATATGTGATGCCTGGTTTGGGAGGGAAAGAAATGTCAAAGAAACACGCAGAGAATACAGCAAAAGTCCTCAACCGGATAGATCCGGACTATATCAGGATGCGTCCTCTCTCGGTATTTCCTGATACCGAGATTCATAAAAAAATTGAGAAAGGTGAGTTCCAGTTGAATTCTGCCCTTGAAAGATTAAAGGAGGTTAAAACCATCGTTGAGACTCTAGAGATCTCTTCTAGACTCTGCTTCGATCACAGATGGAACAGCTGGAGGGACAAAAATGGTGATCTACTGTTCGATATGGATTACGAGGGTTACAGATTACCGGAAGAAAAGGAACGTGTTCTGAGTTTAGTAGAAGAGGGTTTAAAATTAGACGAATCTCGACACTCAAGTATCCATTCGAAAAGAACGACTTCTTGATTCATCGGATATAATGATTACGTGAATTCGATAACATAAATATAAGAGATGTTCGTTATTTATTTCGAAGATGGGGAAGGGATCTATGGAGAGAAGATCACTCTATTTCACAGGAAAACGAGAAGTCTCCTTGAAAAGAGAAAGTATATCGGAACCAGCGGGAAAAGAGGTATTGGTCGAAACGATGTACTCCGGTGTGAGCAGGGGTACTGAACTTCTATTGTATAGAAACGAGGTAGAAGACGACATATGTCTTGACAAAAACTGGGATTACAAGAAAGATCCTTCCAAAGAAGCATTCAAGTACGGATATTCATGCGTCGGAAAGATAGTCTCGACAGGCGAAAAGGTCCCAGATGCTAGAAAAGGAGACAAAGTTTTCTGCTTCAATCCCCATGAGAGCCATTTTCTAGCAGATATCGATCAAGTTGTATTATTAGATGATGATATAGACACAAAAAACTCGGTTTTTCTACCTACTCTCGAAACGGCCGTGAACTTCGCTCTAGAATCCACGCCGGTGATAGGAGAAAAAGTAGCCGTATTCGGTCAAGGCTTGGTCGGTCTTCTGACCACTAATGTTCTAAACCTATTTCCGCTCGATAAGATCGTGATCTCCGATAAGTACAAAAAGAAGAGAACTCTATCTCAAAAGATGGGAGCAGACACTGTCTTCGACTCGAAAACAACGGCGGAAGATATGGTAGAACGGTCCGACCTGAAAAACGAGGGTTTCGATCTTTCTTTGGAATTGAGCGGGAATTTAGATGTTCTGCAAAAAGCGATCGACGTCTTAGGGTTTGGGGGTAGAGCTGTGATCGGCTCCTGGTACGGCGAAAAAAAGGGAGAATTAGAACTGGGAACGGACTTTCACCGAGGTCAGATAGAGATCAAGAGTTGTCAAGTGAGTTCGATCCCAAAGGAGCGGAGTGAAAGATGGGACAAGGAAAGGAGGATAGGAACAACACTAGACCTTCTCCGTAATGAAGACTTTACAGATCTAGTAACTCACGAGTACGAGATCGAGGAAGCTTCTAAAGCTTATAAAAAACTGGAAAAAGAACCTGGAAAAGTAATCCAGCTCATTTTCAAATATTGAAGAGGGTCAAAAATGTACGGCGTAGGTCTTAAGAAGGATTTCAAAGCTAAGCACCGTTTAGATTTTGCCGGAGAGGAAGAAGCTAGCCTTCATCTTCACTATTACATCTTGGAGGTCGAGATCCAAGGTGAAGAACTGGATGAAAACAACTGCTTGATCGATATAGTGGAATTCGAAAATGTCTTGGAGAACATAATCGAGGGTTTCGAAGAGGCTTTATTGAACGATCATCCCGAATTCGAGGGAAATCCAACAGTAGAGAGGTTTGCCGAGGTACTTTGTAAGGATTTGGAGGAGAAAATAGAAAAAGAAAATATCAAAATTTTGAAAGTGAAGCTGTGGGAAAACGAGGAAGCCTTCGCTTCTTATCGCCGCGAGGTGAACGGATGAAGATCGGTTTGATCGTTTACGGCGATATAGAGAAAACTTCCGGCGGTTACCTTTATGACAAAAAACTGGTAGAGCATCTAAGAGATTCGGGTCACAACGTTGAGATCATAGGTATTTCTCAAGAAGATGAACGTCTAAAAAATATCGAGCACAATTTTTCCGAGAGTTTGAAGAAAAGGATAGAAGATAAGGAACTAGATTTGTTGCTCGAGGATGAGCTCTGCTTTTTCTCTCTTTTTCAACTGAATCACGAGCTGGACCAAGATATAGAGATAGTTTCCATAGTACATCACTTGAGTCATCTTGCAGAAAGAGATGTTGAGAAGGAAGAGATGTATAGGTATTTCGAAAGCAAGTATTTGGAGAGCATTGAAGGATTCATCTTCAACAGCGAAGCTTCACGAAGAGCGGTGGAAAACTTGGCGGGAAAAACCGACGGGGTAATAGCTCATCCGGGCAAGGATCATTTCGAGCCGCCGGAAAGCATAGAGAAGAATTTTTCATCGAACGAACTCGACGCGGTTTTTATAGGAAATTTCTGTCCGCACAAGTGTGTAGACGTTATGGTCCGCGCTGTCGAAGGTGTAGAAGACGTGGAATTGACACTCATCGGGAACCGTTACTGGAACGAAGGGTACGGGAAAGAGATCGATGAATTGATCTCCTCTTTAGAGGTAGAAGACAAAGTCGAAATAATGGGAAGAGTTGAAAGTGGAAAACTTTTAGAAGAACTTCATAAAGCGGACGTTCTGCTTCTGCCTTCGCTGTACGAGGGTTTCGGCATCAGCATAATCGAAGCACTAGGATACGGTACTCCGGTCATCGCCACGAAAAGAGGTGGACCTCCGGAAATCATCGAAAACGGGGTGGAAGGTTTCCTAGTGCTTCCTGAAGATGAAGAAGCTCTTAATAGTAGGTTAAAGATGCTAAGAGATGGACCCGATAAACTAAAAGAAATGGGCGAAAGAGCTGGCGAACGATTTCGTGAACTGCCTGAATGGAGCGAGAGTATGGAAAAAGCTGAGAAATTTCTGTGCTCTAGATCCTGAAAACATATTTCCCATCTTCAAAACGAACTTCGATCTCGTCATCTCTAATTACTAGTTCTTCAGCATTTAAAGTTTCAAAAGAGTGGAGCGGCATCGATCCTTTCGCCTTTCCGTCTTTATGAATTTTTAACTCCTTAGCACCGCTTTCCATCTTTATTGAACCCCTTTCTCTTTTGATATCAATACCCTTTCTACCCTCTTCGATTCTTTCATAAATCACATCTAACTCTGAAATAGGTATAGATTTCCTGTTTTGACTCTTCAAATTTTTACTCATTTCAAACCCTCATTCACAAATATTCATTCGAAAGTAATAGGTTTTTTCGAGTAAAAGAACTTATTGAAAACGGCTCAGTAGAAAACCTTTTTCGTAGGAGTGCTTAGTTTTATCAATATTTTTAA
>CAZPCW010000025.1:22088-27307 GCA_964585175.1 uncultured Thermoplasmata archaeon | reverse complement strand
CATCATTGTTATCACTACTTAAATCTTGACGAAATTTTTTGCAGACAATACACTATCGAAGAGGCATGGAATAATAATAAATAGAGTTGGACGTTTTCTCCTATAGGGGATAAAATGCCAATCTCAGATGAGAAATTAACTGAACTGTTTGAAGAGTTCAAGGAAGGCGAATCATCAGAACTTGCAGAGGGGCTTGAAGATAGAAAATCCAGAAAGAAATGGGTAAGGGAAAAATTCTCCGAAGAGAACATAGAGGATTTAGGGGAAGGGGATATTAGAGAGGTAGTTAGAAGGCTATGGGCGTTTCAGATGTGGACGAATAAAGATTACCTCGTAGATAAGATAATGGATAAAGGTATAGAGGAACTTAGGGAATCATTTCTAAAAGCATTCCATGGCCATGACGATTTAGAAAGAGCATATGAGACTCTTACTGACATACCGATGATGGGGACCGGTGTAGTATCCGAAATACTCACATATTACTACCCAAGCAAAACCGCTATTTGGAACCGCAAGGCCAAGGATGGTTTGGAATTGCTGAATTATTCCGATGGACTCTCTTTTTCTCTAAGCAAGATCACTCTATCCTACGATGAATTTGAAGAGTTCATAGAGGTGATGGGTGAGATCAAGGACCTATTAGAAGCAAACGATCAAGAAGTGGATGATTTCTTAGAATTGGATTACTTCCTTTATTACGTGACAGAAGAGACCTCACTTGAGAAAGAAGTTGAGGGGACAGAGGAAGATAGAGAGGAGGTCGAAGATTTTGACCATGACCAAATAAGAGATACTTTACAGGAGATCGGAGACGGTCTTGGATTCGACGTGGACAGCGAGTATCACGCCGCTCCTGGTGCTCGAATAGATGTAAGGTGGAGTACAAAGGTAGCAAATTTAGGTAGGATAGCATACGCTTTTGAGGTCCAAAAAAGCGGTAGTAGAGATTCTGCCATCCTAAACCTGCAAAAGGCTAAAAACGCCGATCCATCGCTCCAAAAACTGGTCTTGGTATCAAATGATGAGGAACTGGAGAAGTTGAAAGATGAGATCGAGGCTGTTGGCGGGGAGCTGAGTAAGTTTGTTTCCTATATGAAGGTGGAAAAGGTCTTGGAAGTATCAGAGAATCTCCATAACCTGAAAGAAATATTACAGGACGTAGGGCTGATGGAGGAAGTTGGATAACTTTGAGTCACTAGGGAGAATTTTAAGATTGATCGGATGGGTATCGAAAATGGGTGGTCAGACATATTAGATATAATTTCTACCAACACAAATTAAACAGTATCTTTATCCCGAAAACTATTTCCATTCGAATTTTGTTACAATAGAACAATACGACTTAGGGGTGATAACGAATGTTCGTTACTGAAGAATATAAAAAGGATGGATATCATTTAGAAGATTTAGAATTTGACCGAGATTATCATGTTGAGGTAATCAAAAGGAAAGAGGACGATGAACTGATGATGATTACTCTCGGAGATGGACCAGATAAGAAGACCATAACACCTTATGAGTATCTTGCCATAAGGACCGTTATGGAAAATAACTATTCAGATATGTTTGAGGACAGATTAACCAAAGAAGAAAATTTATCGAAGTGATAAGAAAAGTGATTAAAAAGCTTCAAGATAGGTATGAAAACGGTGCTCCAAGAGAAAAAATCCTAGATTACTGTGAGAATCTTGGTCTAGATAGACAAGAATCTGATGAAGAAATCCAACAGATGAGAACTAAAGGACAACTTTACACTCCTAGTAAGGATTACTATAAACTGGCTTGAGTCATGATATCAAAAAATTATAAAATATTCAATTTTTATTTTAATAAACAAAACCTGAACTTTTTAGATAAAAAGTATATGCCTTTATTACTATCATAAATACGTATTTTTAATATGTTTTCTTTTATTAGTGCTCTCAATTTTTTTTTATTTTTTATTTTCTTTACAGAGGAATTCTTTATTCACTCAATATATACAGCTCTATTCTCTTCGATAAAATGGTAAATACTCGCCGAACCTTTAGTTATCATCGGGATATCCGCTAAAAGATAAAGGAATTCACAGATAATATTATGGGAAAGTGTGGGAGTTCCTGCAGCCTTAGTTTTTTATATATAATAGGGTGATTCATAATTCTGAAAGAAGATAAAATAATTTCTCTTCAATTTAGCCAAGAGTAAAAAATAAAAAAAGAGATATTAGGGGTGGTGGAATGGGATGCTGTCTGACGACAACACCCTAAATGAAGAAATTAGTGAAGTAATAAAATATTTTCGGGACACAATGTACAACTGTTGACAAGCATAAATTTCGGCTTTATAGATGCCATAGCTAGAGAAGCTGAGCAAAAGGAGACAAATAAAGGAAGAGAAAAAGAATATGATCCAAGCCAGAATTTTCAGTCAGTGACATATGGTCTGGTAAATGGTGCTGAAAGTCTAAGAGGCATCGGCAGAACAATCGATACTCGGATAGTGAAAATAATACTCGGAAAGGAGAAAATCCAGAGTTACAGCACTATACAGAGATTCTGGAATTTTTTACCAGAGATAATCGAAAAAATACTAGAAATGCTAGTTATGATTATGGAAAACTATGGTTTGATCGGAAATGAATATGCTGCAGACGGGACTTCTATTGAAGTCCCGTTAGAAGATCCGGACGGGAAGTGGAACTACGATTCTACTGAAGATGAGTACTACTATGGATATGGCTTAGCAATAGTAGTTGATTCCAAAACGGAATTACCTCTAAGTGCTGAGTTCACTAGACAAAAGAAACTGAACAGCTCAGTTATGGAGGATATCGTCTCTACAGCAGTAGATATTAAGAAACCTACAGAGTTGATGGCTGATCCTGAATTTGATGTCGTCGATTTGATCGAAGATTTATTGGACGACAAAGTATTGCCCATTATTCCATATAATCCAAGAAACAGCAATGAGGAACTACCTATAGAATATAGGGCAGAAAAAATCGTCGATGAACAGCAAGACAATGTGTCCTTGAACACAGATGAACTAGACAAGGAATATTACTCCAAACGAGTTTCCGTAGAAAGAGCTATTGGGAAACTTAAAGAACTGGACCTTGAAGAACCACCGATCCTAGGAAAAAAACATGTGAAAACTTGGGCTTATTTTGTCATGATACATCGACTTCTGATAGCTTTAGCAAAACATGAAAATGATGATTTAGATAACAACCTCAGAAAAATCACTATGTGAATTGTGAATCACCCTAAAATAACAATTAAATCAGGTTCTGTGCCGTCAGTCATTCTTGGCCAAAATTCAAAGCTCAATTTAGTGTTCTTATCTAATTCCTTTATCACTCCATCTAAATCTCCAAATAGGGAATGATTTTGCTTTTCTTTCTGTGAAAAGTTCTCCAAAATCTCAATTAGCCATATGGGGTTTTCTAGAAGCTCCAAATGTCCAAAAAAGGTGGAAGTCAAAATATCTTCCGTGGTAGAACACTTACCATTAATTTGGGCGTGCAACATCTATTAACATATCTATTCTAAACATTTAAAATTTTTTAACTTTAGTTTCAGTAGAAAACCTTTATCACTCTTGTTAGGGGCGGAGTGGTAAAAAATACCACCCTAAAATCTCGATAAATCTCTCAAATTGCGTTCAGTTTATCCTCAGTCCCTGCTTTCTCGGAGGTTTTCTACTAAGCCAATAAATCTAACGTCTATAAATAAAAAATAAACGTAACATTTATTCTAAATCGAAGAGATTTTTTACCAACTTCAACAAAGGATAAACCAATAGATGTCCAAATACTTTTCTTAATGAATCATGTTCTGAGATTAAAGAGGCAAGTGGGGGGCTTAATTTATAATAGCTCTTTGTAAAAAATCTACCCAATTTGTTTTTCAATAGAATTTCATCCCTGAAAGATCTTAGTACATCTATTTCTTTAGCTTGAGAGTTTCCATATACAGCTGTAGCTATAAAACATTCATCTTTAGATTTCATATCTGACCCTACCCCAATATGAGTTGAAAATTCCGAAGCAAAACCACAATTTGAGCATTCATAGTCTTCAGAATAAATCCAATCTCCGCAGATAGGACATTCTTGACCATCAATATCATATTCTGATAGGTCTTCTTCGGAAAGGTCTATTTCTCCTAATGCATCTTGAGTTAGATAATATTCTGTGAACCTTTCCTCTAAATCTACAGAATTCCAAAGCTCGATTTTATTACTATTTCTACCCACTCTTCTAGCCGATGAAGTAAATGAAGAAGTTGTGATGAGGATGGCTCTATCCGCGTCAAAAAAATCAACAGCCCCTATTGTTCTTTGAACCTCTTCAATACCAACTTTGTTACCCCTTGAATATTTTTTAACCTGTATTACGGTTTTATCCGTAGAGTCTTCTGCAATAACATCAATTCCATAATCTCCAACTCCTTTAGTAGTTCTAGTATTAAAGCCCATTTTGCTAAAAAGTTCTGAGATCTTCTCCTCAAATTCAAATGGATCATATTTCTCAAAATTGTTTTCTAATTCTAACTCGTTTTCCCTAATTGTACTTTTTATATCTGGTATCTTTTTCTTCTTTATTTTTTCTTCTTTTTCTCCTAGAGGGATCCATTCTCCCTTATACATACCATAACCTTTTTTGTTCATTTCTTTCTTCTTTTTGTCATATTCCTCCCTTAATACCTCATATAATTCTTCTAAAGATACATTTAGAAGATTGGAATCCTCCCAATCATTAGCACTTTTGGATATGTTGGGGGAAATACTCCTCCTATTCTGAAAGTTGTCTTTTAAAATCCCAATCTTATGGAGCTCTTTTAATGCTCTTTTAAGCGCTTGTTTATTTAAAAAGTCGATAGAATCAGACAACTCTATTTCTTTCTCAATCTCTGAAAGAGTAATTTTGTCTTTTTCGTCATTTTGAATTATATATCTTAAAACAGGTTCTAGATAATTAGATGCCTTCTTGAAATAGATTACAACAGAAATAATTCCAATTCCAAAAAAAGAAAAAACTAGAAGTGGCAATAAGTAATCTACCTCTTTTGTTACATGTTCAACGGCCACGAGTTTGCCATCCCAATCTGCTGAAATAATCACGTGCTTACCGTCTATCTCTGCATGGCAAATCGACTCCACCCAACTCCAATGTTCCTCGTGCTGCCATATTACTTCTTCGTTCTCGTAATCGTAAGCTATCACTGTTTCAT
>CAZPCW010000025.1:0-21988 GCA_964585175.1 uncultured Thermoplasmata archaeon | reverse complement strand
GTTCATCGTGCTGCCATATTACTTCTTCGTTCTCGTAATCGTAAGCTATCACTGTTTCATCATCTGATCCGCTAAAAACCACGTGCTTACCGTCTATCTCGGCAGAATCGATAGAGTTAACCGAACCTTCATGTTCATCGTGCTGCCATATTACTTCTTCGTTCTCGTAATCGTAAGCTATCACTGTATCATCATATGATCCACTAAATACCACATCTTTACCGTTTATCTCTGCATGGCAAACCGACTCCACATAACTGCCATGTTCCTCGTGCTGCCATATAACTTCCTCGTTATCGTAGTCGTACGCTAACACTGTATCATCATATGATCCACTAAATACCACATCTTTACCGCCTATCTCAGCGTAATCGACTGAGTTCACACTACGATCATGATTATCGTGCAACCAGTCGATTACTTCTTCGTTCCCATAGTCGTATGCAACCACCTGACCATCTATTGTGCCAAGGAAAACTATCTCTTTGCCGTCTATCTCTACGTGATGGACTGATTGTATTAAATCCTCCCAAAATACCTGGTTCGACCAGATTGATTCATAGTCATCTTTTCTTTCCGATAAAAATCCTGCCATTTGGGGTACACTAGTCTCCGTGTTAAACTCCGTCTCTTGGGCCCCCCTAACCCTTCAATACCTGCCATCCTCTTATTATTGACCTCCCCTTCTTTTACAACCTCGTCAAAAACCCCTATATCCTTTTCAAAATCTTCTTTGTAAGTCAAATCCTGGTTTATTGCGGAGCTAGAGGAGAGGGGTAAAAAGGTCAACACTAACACTAATAGCACTAAAATAAAGACTACCAATAATCTTCTCCTCATCTTCTCTCCTCAATGTTGGTTTTTAGTCCTCTAACGATCATCATTTTCGTATTTAAAATCAATAATGAGAGAGCTTTATAAAATCTCTGCATAGTTATCCTCCGCTATTTTGCTAACGATATCTGTGTTCTCCTTAACACTTTTCCCATTCATCATCAAGATGGATAGGGGTATCATCGATTCTAAGAGAATGGTAGAGTGAAGGTGTGCTCCCTGCAGAAGATAATATGCTGCGGTTAGCAGGAATGCGATCAGGATCAAGAAGATGATGGTGAGCTGAAGGAGATACTTTTTCACAGGATGTTTCTAACTTTCAGTAAAAAATTCCCAGGCACATTGGTTGAAGGCCAAAATAGTTAATAGAACAAACTTCATGAACTCTACACTCTCTAGGAATAAACTAAAAACAAAAAGGAGATGATGAACATGGCAGATGAAAATACCGTATTTATCGGTAGTAAGGAAACGATGAACTATGTACAAGCGGTCATGACTCAGTTCAACAGCGGAAGCGACGAAGTGGTCATCAAGGCGAGAGGAAGAGCTATAAGCAAGGCTGTGGACGTTGCAGAGATAACTAGACATAGATTCATGGAAGAGACGGAGATAACCGATATCATTACAGAAACGGAAAAACTAGATAACGATGAAGGCGGAACGACCAACGTTTCCTCGATGGAGATAACTCTAAGTAAGTGAGATCATTCGGGAAACAGAAGGTCATAGTAAAAGAGTCCTTTCTATGGTTAGATTTAGGTATTTTTAGTCTATAATACATATCTGTCTCACGGCATCCGGGTAATAGAGATGGATCTTCTGTAAAAGAGATGAAATAAGCACTAGGTCTGAGGGTTGGATTTTTCGGTTTTTTCAAGAAGATGTTAACCGGTCGGATCGTCTTTTTCTCCATTTTTCACGCTGAACCCTCTTACTATCTAGTGTATTTGAGAGGGGTTTGATGAGAATGAAGGGAAGAGAGGGTATTACGGGAGATATTTAGCTTATGTCGAACTTCACAACGGAACAGATCTTGGTGCGGAACTAATAAAGCACGGGTGGGCCCGGGTCTACACCGAAGACGACTGCCAGAGGAAAAATCAGTACTTGGATTATGAAAATAATGCTCAAGCGGAGAATAAAGGCGTTTGGAGTAGAGCCCAGACGGAGGATTAGAGAGTATATCGGTTTTCGCGAGTAAGTCGATGAGGTTAAAGCATATGCCTTCATCCAAAACCGATTTATCCCTCTCCTTTCCTCCTTCTTCGATGAAGATACCTGAGTGGGCTCAAAGGTGCAGGGGAATCGCCTTCCTCTTCTCCATATCTTTAACCCTAACCTTCGTAGAGCTCTACACGACTTACATCCTCCACGGAAGAGGTCACATTGAGTGGAACCCGATCATGCGCTCCGTCCTCACGAAGCTCGGACCGATCGCCTTCATCCTGATTAACTTAGCTTTGTCCCTTCTGCTCATCGCTTTTCTCGCCCACGCCTCCAAAAAAAGCTCAAAGGAAGATACCGATACTTGCCCCCTAATCGTCTACTGTGTAATAAGGGGAGTGCAGTCGTCAATAACTTGCTGATTCTGGCGAACATGGTGTAAACTACCAGTCTTAGGTATGTATCCAAAAATATTAAATAAAAAATAGTAAATAACAATCGCAAAGGTGATCGATTTGCCTTACTGTCCAGAATGTGGAACTCAAACAAATGAGAGAGATAAATTCTGTGAGAATTGTGGGCACCAGTTATCGCCAAAAAACATAGAAGAGAAAGAAAATCAAAAGCCAGAAGATCAACAGCAGTACCAACAAGCTCCGGAGCCACACTCCCACGGACAACAGCAAACACCACAAAAGGAACAAGTACCACCCCCAAAGTCATCACAACCGCAGCAAGGGCAGTATAGAGAGCCGCCTGCAAGGGTAGAATCTAAAAAGCCATTTTATAAAAAAGCACCTTTCATCGGGCTGATCGTTGCTCTATTAATCGGAGCTACAATCGCGGGGGCTTACTTCATATTCTTCATGGAGGACACGGAGGATGATTTTCGAGATTCACCAGAGAGTACTTTTGAAGTATTTGTTGAGAGATTAAATGAAAATGACGGCGAAGGAGCTTTGGAGTTAACGGAACGTCCGATATTAGATGAAGGTCTCTCGTTTGACTGGGAAAAACTGGAAGAGGAGATAAATAATGGAAACGAGTCAATAACCGATTACGAGATAAAAGAAGTCAAATATATAGATGATATGGATTCAGAAAATAGATCTCAAATGGAAGATTTAATAAACTTCATCGAAGAAAATTCAACCGCAGAGGTAGAAAATAGTTGTTTAATCAAGGTTGACATCAACGCCCCAGAAGAAAGTGAAATTGCTGTTCCGATGTTCGAAATCGAAGGAGACTGGTATGTAGGTATTGTAGGATTGGCCTATATATTGATAGGACAAATCGGTGGAGACCCAGGTGGGGGAGAAGTGGTAGCCCTCACCGGCAGTATAACCCACCTTGATGGCACGGAATTTGAGGTGGTGGCTATTACGCCCAATCCAAACTATTATGAAGTGGAGATAACAGTGTTCAATGGAAGTAGCACTCAAGAATGGAATGGATATCTTGGAACAAATTACTGGCACTTTTTGGATGATGATGACAATGTTCAGGGCGACAGTAGATTCGATGTCAGTGGTATCGGTGTTACTACAGACGACATGGAGTATGTAGACGAAGTAGTAATCCAGGTTGACGGGGCCGAGGGTACTATAAGCTACGAGATGTAAGATAAGTAATTAACTAGATCGAAGGATACGAAAAAAATAGAAAAGCTCCTTGAAAATGTCATGGATATTAGTTTAGAACCACTAACGAAATATCTTTGGGTTTATTTCATCCTTCTCTTGAAATCAAAAAATGTAGAACATATCATCCCAATTACCTTATCTAAATGAAAATGACAGGACAGGAGTTGACCAGGCTGTTTAAAAACTTACTATTTTTAAACCTAAATATATATTGAAATTCGGAGTTGATCGTAGTAGTCCAGAATTATATACCAAATTATAAATGATTTGAGATGTTTAGGTTTTTGAGTTGAAAGTATGAGCAAGGAACCGAAGTTTAAAAAATATGATCAAAATCAGGAATTGTTACTACCTAAGCGAATAACAGATTATATACCAGAGGATCATCCTGCTCGTGTTTTGAATGACGTTATCGAATTGTTGGATATAGATCCGATCATAGATACTTATTCATGGGATGGTTGTCCTGGTTATCATCCAAAGATGCTACTAAAAGTGCTATTCTATTCCTACATAAAGGGAACTAGAAGTAGCAGAAAAATACAGAAAAAAATGACCGAAAATTTGGCCTACAAGTACTTGAGTGGTGATACTGTTGTGGATTATCAGACTATTTGCAATTTCAGAAACGATCATCTTCAACCGATGGAGGAAATATTTGTCCAGATCGTTGAGTTATGCCATGAATTGGAGATGATCGAATTAGAAAATATTTCCATCGATGGGAGTAAAATCAAGGCTAATGCGGCGGTTGAAGAGAGCAAAGATCTAGAATCTCTTCAGGATGAGAAAGAAAAGATACAAGAATTTATCGAAAAGATGCTTGATGATGCGAAAAAAATAGATATGGAAGAGGATAAATCATATGGTGAAAATACCAATCCCTTCCTCCTGTCTGAAGAGATGAAAGATAAAAAGAAAAGATTGGAAAAAATCGAAGATGCGATAGAGCGGCTTAAAGTGTCTGAAAAAAAGAAAACAAATCTAACTGATGAGGATGCAAATATAATGAAATTTAGAGATTCTAGCAAAAAACCAGCGTACAATGTTCAAGCGGCCGTAGACGAAAACAAAAACGTCATCGTAGCTGCGGACCTTACTGACGAGGAAAACGATGAGCATCAGTTAAAACCGATGGCTGAACAAACAAAGGAAAACTTGGAAGAAAATCCAGAAACGATGTCTTTAGACTCAGGATACTCCAATTATCCTAACCTGGAGTATCTAAAAGGACAACCTTTTGAAGCTTTTATGCCCGATAAATTCTTCGAAAAACTTGAGGAAGGAGAAATCAAGCGTTTTAGAAAAGAAGAATTTTCATCATACTCAAAAGCGAGAAGATAAACCTAACTTACGTATATATCGAGCTGACCCAAAAGATTGTTCTAGATGTCCTGTCAAAGAAGACTGTACTACCTCTGATGCTCGTTATCTGAGTAAGGACCCACGAGAAAAGCTGATCAAAGTCATGAGAGAAAAATTAAGAAGTGAGGAAGGCAAAGAAAAATATAAGAAACGCCGAGAAACTGTCGAACCTGTCTTTGGCAATATAAAATACAACAAGAATCTCTCTGAATTTCTAGTCAGAGGCATCAAAAAATGTAAGATCGAATACCTGCTCTCCTGTGCTGGGCACAATATTGATAAAATAGTTGAAAAAGTCAAAGAAAAAGGAAAAAAATTGGCAAAGTTGGTGGAAAAGGAATCTAATAAAGAAGCGATCGGTCCTGCATAAAAAATAACTTAGTTCTTTTTCCCCTTGCTCATTTTCTGCCTATCGTTGACTTTTGTTTACTCAATACACACGACCGTTTTTAAACAGCCTGTTTTGATAGCTTTAGCAAAACATGAAAATGATAATCTAGATAACAACCTCAGAAAAATCACTATGTGAATTGTGAATCACCCTAATAAGCTAAAGTTAATGCAAGATCAGAGTAATCATCTAATTATAAACACAATAATATAACTAGTTTTTGCACTTAAGTAACAACATGACAAATCATTCCTAGAATTACTCCTTAAAACTTATGATTACTGATAGTACTCTAAAGACCTTTTCAGGTTAGAAACCTGATTCTTTAACTTTTTCTTATCCAAAACTAGGTCTCTATTCTGTTTTACAAACTTTAACGCTTTGTTCAGACTCATACCCTTGTCTTCCTCAAAGTCTTCTACCATCCTTTTTGTTTCATCATACTTCTCCTCTAACTGCTTATTCTTTCTCTCTAACTCCTTGTTCTTCTCTTTTAAAGCATGATATCTAACTTCAGGGTGAGGCTCCTCTATTATATCTATAACATCATCCAATAAATCAACAAATACTGATTCGATTTTATCTAACTCTTCTGAACCTACCTTTTTACATCTATCCTTGAGCACCTTCAATTTCCTTCTTAGAATCTTGACTTCCTTATCTTGATGCTCCATCTTAGATCCGTAACAATCTTCTAATATCTCTATCGCTTCTTCGATATCTTCCTCTATATCTATCCTTCTAAGACTCACATCTATATCTTCAGAGGAGTTTTCAGTCTTCGTGGAACTATCCATATCCAATTCTGATAAAGGAGTTATTTGGAGGGTAGATTTATCAGTGTTCCCACATTCAGAACATCTTATCCTCTCTATCTCTTGAAGAGGTTTTTTAGTGACCCATGAATGTCCACATTCGCAAGCTATTTCAGCTCTTTCATCGGTGCCGGAGTCCATGTTTTCACTCATCAACAAATAATATGATTATGCGTAATATTTAAAACCTTCCAAGCGGATGGTATATATATATGAAAGAGGTGAATGAGTTCGTTTGTCTTAGTTGTTTGAATATAATACGTTCTGTAAAAGATAAGGATGTCAGGTGTTCAGATGATAGCTGCCAGAGTCGTAGGACTGTTAAGATAGAAGATTTAAAGAAGGCGGTAGAAAAAATGGATGAATTACCCTTTCCAGTAGGTGACTTAGGCAAATTCCCTAGATTATCAGACTTTCCTGGTCCAATACTATCTCTAGTAAATAAACCCAAGGAGCAGGCATTTCAGGGAGTAGATTTGTTGAGAATATTAGTCATAATCAGAAGAGAATGGGAGAATCTAGATTTAAAACGAGATAAGTTTAAAGAGGCTATTAGAAACGCTCAGAGCCGAATACAGTGAGGAAACATACGAGACATGATGAATATCATTCTATCCATATACTTTGATGTGAATCGACTGAGAAAGCCTGTGAATAATCTGAATAGTATTCACAAATAATAGTCAGGATAGGTTAGAAATTGGATATAAAAATGTGAATATAGGTGGAATATCCATGTGAATCTATGGATATATCCATTCTATTCCACCATTCACTACTAATAGGTTTTAGCACATACCGTATAAGGATATTGACCATTATTCATCCCTTTATATCTATCTCTTCTTCGTCTTCTTTGCTGGTCATCAGTATCAGTAGACCCTCCCTGTTCCTGAAATTATCTATCCTTTCTTTGATGCTGTCCAATATGGGTGTCTCGATGTCTTCTTCTTTATCACCCTTCTTATCATCTTCAGTGTCTTCCCCTTTCTCTGCTTTATCTTTATTGTCTTCTTTGTTTTTCTCTTTATCCTTATTGGTCTCCTCAGTATTTTCCTGTGAAGTCTCCTTATCTTTATCACTGGTCTCTTTAGATTGCTCATCAGTCTCTTCTTTCTTCTTTTCCATCTATATCACCTCCTTTTACCAATCTGATATCATCTATCCTCAGAGTAATCCGGTCATCTGCTCTCATAAAACCAGCAGAATCCTTAGCTATCTCTAGAAGATGTTGTTCTACTATCGAAGCTAAGACTTCTTTAAAATTCGTAGTAGATTTGAAGTCAGACTGCTCTCTAATCAATCGTGTGATAGAAGTCATTGTTATCTCTTGATAGGTTGAGTCTACACAAGGACAGTCTTTCTTCATCAAGGTCTTTCTATCAGCATAGCTAGCCTTTTTCTCTGCCTCCTTTACTATCTCTTCTGCCCTTCTTCTCCCCTCCCTTTGAAGATACTGAATGACCTCAGGTTGCATCCTATCTACTCCTGTAGATTCAACTATCCTCCTTACTTTAGACTTAGAAAAATATTCACTCATCGTTCAACCTCCAGTAGACCTTTCTTCCTTCACGTCTTTTAGAAAAGTATCCTAGCTTCCATAGAATGCTTAAGCTACGATTCATGAAAGCTTTATCACTAGTGCATTCTAATTCGTTCCTTAGGACGTTCCTTAAGCTCATAGAGGGCATTTTATCTTCTTTAGATAAAATTTCTATAGCCTTCTTTTTGACCTTCTGGAAGCTCTCAAATCTTTCCGGAAAAATACATCGGAAGATAGAATTTTTGACCCCTTCCAACCCCCCTTTATTATAATGGGATTTTAAACCCGATTTTTCCTCATTAGGATTAGATTGAGAACTAATTTTGCCTGTCTCATCGAAAGAAGTAATTTTTTTTACTCCTCTCAAAACCCGTAGAGCTTCCTCTCCTGATACTTTTATTGGATTAGAAAGATAATCTAATCTTGTAGTGTAATGATTAGGAATAGCTACTAATTTGGCATGACTTTCACTTTTCCCTCTTATAGGAGCAATCCTCATGACTGCATTGGTCAATTCATTTGAAAGTGTATAATCCAGTAGCTTTTCTCCCTTTGCACTGAGGTCTTCATCATTGCTTTCACGGAAAGCTTCGTACTTAGGTTTCGAAAATCCGCCAGAATGTATCAGTGAAATATCAAGCGTCGGGACATCAACACCTCTTGTTAATTGGCTGTTTAGATAGGCTATAACCGCCAAGTTTGACTCGATAAAATCAGAGATATCCTCCTTTCTATCTGCACCATCTGTGATAATTCTCCGACTCATGTCCTCGTCCTTTCTAATCTGGTTCGCTTTTCTCTTAGAGCTGGTAAAAATCAGGAACGACCTCTTCTCTTTAGCTAGCTCTCTAGCTATATCGAGAATAGTTTCTTTCTGCTCTTTGAGTGACTCTCCTTTAATAGATAGTAGGATGAAGTTCTCCCTATATTTGAATCGATTGACATCACTGATTTCGATATTGGATTCATGAGATATTCCCGATGCAAATTTATGAGCTTCTTTATCGCCCACTAGGATTACCTTTTCAAATTCTCTGAATTTATCCTGAAAGAAAAGTATATCATCTGAACCGATTAAGAATACCTTAAATTCGTTTTGATGATGTTGCTGGACATAGAAATCATGGTTAAATACTGTACACAATAGAAGATTCCGTAGCTCTGAATTGTTCCTGACTTGACATTTTACAGCGTTTTCATTGATAGCCTGAAAAACACTCTCCTGTAGACTATTCTCTACATGTATGGTAAACTCTTTATCCTCAAGGTAATCTATTAGATTTTCTTGACCAGGATTACTCTGTGTGTATTCTATGAAGTCTTGTAGATTGTTAATAGCTTCCTGAATCAACACAGATGCTTCGTCTTCACTTTTTATCTTATCTTCTAGCGATTGTAGTTCTAACTCGTATTCCTCTGGATGAAAAATAGTCTGTTTCTCACCGTATCTCTTTTGATATCTTGCAATCATAGCAGACTGGGGATAGAAGTAGTTTAATGTGACTTCTTCATCTATTAGTAGAGTATTCCTCACATCTACTTCATGGAATAACTGTGGAACCGTTATCACTCCATCTGCAAAACTTTTAACCCTTTTTAAGAAGTGATATGGGCATACATTTGTAAACTCGCCTTCTACATACTCAGCGTCGATTACTTCAGTCGTTGTAGAAGAGTTAGAATGAGTTATAGCTCTGAGATCAACATTCGAATAATCATAAGTCTTCTTAAAATATTGACAATCCCTACATTTCTGCGTTTCTTCATTTATGCAGCTCCTAGATTTTCCCTCTAGATGTACAACCGTTAAATCAGATTCGAATTTTTCTAGGATGTCTATTTGGTGCTTTGCCAAGTCATGGTTCGGTACTAGTGAAACAAAACTACTGTCATTTTCTGCTATCCATCTCAGAGCGGAATGAGTCTTTCCTTCACGAGGAGGCCAATCTAATATTGTAATCTCCTTATCTGAACCGATAACTCGTTTATTGCAGCTCAATTAAAATTCCCTCCCTTTACTAGATTCATAGTCTCCAAGTCATCGATTATTCGGATTTTTATCGTATCATCTGGTATATCTGTACGTAGAATACCAATGTACTGGCCTTCGCTGAGGTTCTTACAGCTATTCAATAAACTCTCTGCTTCCCTAGAATGTTGGGGAAATTGGACCCTACAAGGTCCACTAAGGGTCCTTATACTGACGGCTGTAGCGTTTCCCTTGTCTTCAATCCCAATGAATTTGCCAGTAATCTCTTCCCACTTATCTAGGTTCACTTTTCTTCTATGGGTCACTTGTATCCACCCCAAGGGCTTTCTTCTTCTCAATATCGAGATATGACCGCTTAGCAAGTTCTGTGTAGATTAGAATGCGAATTACTGAGCTTCTGTTCAGACCTTGATTTGAACTGTATTGGTCTAGTTTCTCTAATATTTCCCCGTTAATCTTAAAGTGTACATCTTCCTTCATGTCTTGTACCCGTATGTCTATGATATCCCCCTCCCCACCGTCGATTGCTAGCTCATCAGGCCCGAAGTCATCAGTAAGTTGTTTAACAAGTTTCACTTGCGGTGAGCTGTAAAATGCGTCACCGAAATAATTAGCTATACCTATGTTGACCGCACTCTTACCAAATCCTGTTGGGCCTTCTATGATGACAACATCTGTACCATCTTTGAGGTCTTGAATCGATTTGAGAAATATCTCCTTCTGATGTTTTCGATAGGAGTCGAAAGGAAAATGACTGTCAAGTTCTGTAACGTCTTCGAGAGATACCATCACTTGTCACCTCCCTTTCTTAACTCACCGATAAATGAATACGACTTGAAGAGAGGTTTCTCTGTATCATCAATCGAGTAAGATAGACCAGTGTGAGAGAGCAGATACTTCAATTCATCTTCAAGGTCATCGAAATCTTTATGATTGTAATAAACCCAATCCGTCTCTTCGTGGAAAGAGTCAGAGTTCTGAAGATATCCCTTAGCTAGCAAGTGAAAATGAGGGGAAAGTTCGATTGCCTCTGAGTCTATACCCAGTAAATCATGTGAGCGGAGATATGTCCACTCAGGTACATTCGGGTAGGTTTTGTTTATGAGTTCTTTAACCTCCGATTTGACCCGCCATGGATGGAAAACGACTACAGCACCCTCAACACCTGCCTCTCTCATCACTCGATAAGCCTCTCTTTTCAAATACTTGAACCCACCTTCGCTCTTCAGTCTCTTCAGTCCCCACTCTAGTTCTCGACTGAAACTGAAATGACGGAGACCATCTTTCTGGGTTGGTGTTAATCTTCTTTTGATCTTCCACACAACCCTATCCCGCCATACCGTCCAACACCTCTCGCAAGAGCGGTTGAAGCAATGATACTTTGACCCCGACTTACTGCACGGTCGAAGTCCAACTGGCTCCCAATATAAATCACCGTGGAACCATCCTACAAGACTAGAATCATCTGAATTATCGCCTCTCTCACTATCGTCGCCCATCTTATCATCGGAATCAACATCATCATCAGAAGAAGTCTTATCATATGCAGAATCCACGGGAGTCTCCTTAGAAGAACCATTACTACCATGCAAAGACTGAAGATCAAAGTCGGTACCAGTGAGAGCATAAATCCCTTGGGAGGATAGGCTAGGTAAATGATAGTCTAATCCAATGTAGTCCATTAGAGGAGGAGCAAAAGAAAGGATACTATCGATCGAGGTGGAATGGATGGAGTGAATGGGAGAAAAAATGTCAGCACTAGGGGATAACCTAGAAAGGGGAATAATGGGAGGAGTAGATAACGACGGTAAAGAGGGATAGGGGAATTTACCCATCGGTTTGCTTACTATATAATTAACCTTGTTATTAATAACAGGATACTGTAGTAGAATATCATCAACAGAAGACTTTCTAAGCACAACATCTCTCTCAGAATAGGCACGGGAATCGGCGGATAAAAATCGATTGAGTGTCTTAGACATATCTAACCTTTTGCATCCATCCGTTCTCCGATTTTTACCCTGTAATCTTAGACCATATAGGGGGGCTGAGTGAAGTCTCATGTCTCTCTCGACCTCCAATATTCCACCTTTTCATCTGGTAACTCATCCGAACCTACTCTGACTCGTCGAGCGTGCCAATTCGAACTCTCCCCGTTATCTTCTGGATAACACCACTCTGTAATACCCTCCCATTTCTTGGGTACTTGAGGAAGCTTTTCACATTCTATCCCAGCCAATCGATAAATATCTTCCATCACTTTACGGGGGTAATACCTCGGGTCATAACAATACTGAAGAGCTCTGCGAATTTGTCCTCGGGACCAGGTTTCTCCTTCTTCTCTAAGGATGGATATGGCGAATTTCAAAGCTTTGAACTCATCGCTCAGTTCAAAGTATCTCCACGTTACAATTTTTTCAGCAATGACCCTCAGACAACTATTATCTTCGAAATGATATCTCTTAACTTTCTTCTGGGTCTCTTTGAGTTTACTAGAAGTCTCAAAAATGGACTTCTGACCAGTCATACGAACTCACCTCTTTGTTCAAACGAGTAATATTTAAATAAGGGAAAAATAGTCCTTAGGGATGGAGAAAAGTGGAGGGGTCCTCGGACCTCTTCATTTTTCATGCCGAATCACCTTCCTCGTCGTCAACATTTTCTCCAGCTTCTTCTAGTAGTACACTGCTCATTGCTGCAGTAATTTTATCTCCATGAAGGACGAGATTTCTGAGCATCTCTTTGTGTTCGTTGACCCATTCTTCCAATTCAGACATCCATATTCCCTCCCAAAAAGAAAATTCTAGCACCAGCTATCTTTTTTTCATCGAGAGTCCCTTCATCCTTCAAAGCTTCAAGATGCCTTCGTGCAGTAATCCGAGTTACATCTGCATCTCTTGCCACTTCAGAGATACACTTACCCCTCGGATGTCTTTCCATAACATCTAGTATCTTTTCTTCGATCCTTTTTGACCGCCCTTTGTCATTCTTATTCAAGTTTACGCACCTCTGTATGCTAATATGCGGAGCTGTAGTATTTATTTATAATCAGTTATAGAAAAAAAGGAGGTTTTCATCTATACCCTAGAAAATTGAGCTGTTTTTTTCTACATACCCAAACCTGTTTATATCCAGGAATGATTAGTTTTGATTGTTGGTAATATGAGAAAAGACGAGGAGATTATCAATTTCAAAAAAAGAATTAATGAGGAGGGGGACAAGTACGTATTGCCGTTCCTGTATTTTATGCACGAACCAGGAGATTCAGCCTACCAGATGGCCAAGAAATTAAGTGAAGCCGAGGATAAAGGTTGGTGGGATGATAATAAATTCATGGCAACTCTTAAAAGGGAAGGCCAAAACGTAAGTTTTCTCAGAGAGGCACTTGAGGATAATATTTTATTGATTGAGGGTATAAAGGATCTTAAGAAGAGTACTAGAACTTCTACTTCGTCTAATAAATATTTAACCTTTGATATCAATCCTGAAGTTATCTTCTCAGAGTATGGAGTATTACCTGACTTGAGATGGAAAAAAACGGAACCAGATGATTGGTACAGCATAGAGCCACGGTTGTTGTTCTCAGTGGAGGAAGGAAGTAAACCTTTAAAAGATGGGGAGAAGATTCCTAAATGGCTCAGAGAGAAATTTCAAAATGAAAAATATCCACTCCCACGCAATGCTAAAATTAGAAAACGAAAGTCTCTAGATGGAGACGAGTTTTGGCTCAAATGTAAAGGTGAAAAGTATTACCAACTTAATGCACAGAGGGACGATGAAAATGTTATTAATGTTCTCGGAAAATCAAAATTCGATGTTTTGATGGATGTCCTAATGGAGAAGAAGGCATATGATGGGAACAAAATAGTCGTAGATAAAAACTCTGTTTGGATGATATATCAGCCTTTCCCATATCATTTGGTTGGGGAGGACACTCTTAAAACTGGTATGAACAATTTGAAGCTTGTAAAAAATGGAATATCACTGATTGACGATAGAAAAAAATTTGAGAATAGTTTTCAAGTGTCAAACCCTTTATTCCATACTATCATTCTAAATACGATCCCCAAAATCACTTTAAAAAAAGATGGAGAATTAGATTCTTTTATTAAAGAGATTTTAAAATGTGGGGTTGAGTTTCAAGATATCATATTTTATTATCGGGGTGTTCTAGAGTATCTTGAGAGAGTTTTTGGAATTCTAACATACCAAAAAAAGTCCACAAATTCTACCGCTCATCCTCCAATAGATTTTCCGTTAGAATATATTCATGATATTCCAAGTTTTTCTAAGAATAATTTTGTTACTATTGACATTGATGAATCCCAAAAAACTAAGCCATCAGAAGTTGTAAAACTTTCTCTAAGAAAAATAGGAGAAGATTATCCTCAGTTCACTCATGAAGAAATAGTAGAAAAAATAAAAGAAGAAACTAGAGATTTATGGAGGGAGATTGAAGATAAATCATTAAATCATCCATCTAATCGTGTGATGGAGCGATTGAGATTCAGATTCCTCCTAAAATTCCCTTTGGTTTCCGTTTCAAAAGAGAATATAAATAAATTTGACGAAGGAGATTTAGAACTCATACTTGATGATTATTTCCCGTCTCAAACCTTCGTAAGAGATTTAGCATATGCAAAAAATGAAATACTACAGTTGTTACTCTGATAATCACTCTTTTACTTCATCTTTCAATTTAGACAAGCGGTTTTTATTTTCTTTAAAGAACTCTATCATTTCCATCATGTCATCCATTTTTTCCATCATTGTCATTTTTTAGGTGCTTCGTAGTCGCAGTTGTCACAACCACTATCCCATGCTATACTAGTTACCGCTTTTTTGTAGTTAGACATATTGTAACCCCTCTCACTTAGGCACTTCTCACAGAGATGTTTGGCTCCATCGGGTTGGTTCCTTACATTATATACAACTCTTACCATTTTCTTTCACCTTCTATATCGATTTTAAACGGTTCTGTAGTAACCTTTTCAAACGATTCCCAACTCAGGCATACAGGCCTGGTACTCCTTTCTCAGTTCATCGTGATCAATCTGATGATATATATCCATAGCCTCGCCTCTTGTGTCTCCACGCAGTTCCTTGATATACTCCCGTTTCATGCCGTTTCTGATAAGATATGTGGTGAACACATGGCGAAGTGTATGCGGAGTCAATTTATCTTCTGAATCGTCTGAATTCGGGTCGTGGAGGCCGTATTTTTCTGCCCAATGAACGACCGCTTGATAAACACCATGTCTTTTCAATCTCTCTCCCTGCTCTCCTACAAAAAGAGCATCGGTATCAAGTTTCCGTCCGTCTCTAACCTCTACCCATTCCCGTAGAATCCTCGCCGTTTCACGGTCAAAATATACAATCGTGTTAGAGCGCTTGGGTTTGTCTTTCAGTTTGATAGAATACTCCTCCCAGTTCATGTCATCAACATCTATATCTATCAGTTCGTTTCGCCTAACACCTGTCTTCAGAAAAAGAAGGGTTATTGCTTTATCCCGTAGTTTAGGTATATAATTGATAAAACCACTCATCTCCTCTGGCTCGGGAACCTGTTTTTTACTCCCGTTGTTTCCATTATCTTTCTTATACCGCCTCAGATACCTTTTCCTTACAGGCAGAACAGGGTTTTTCTCTACTTTTCCCTCATATGTCAAGTATTCGTAGAAACTGCTGACAGCACTGAAGTAGTTCACCATTGTCTTGTAACTTACTTCTCGCTCGTCCTTGAGATAGAGGAGAAAATCTTTCAATTCCTGCTCCCCAGCCTCTTCGTACTCGTCCACTACATCTAAGAATCTCCCGACATTACTTCGATATGAACGAATAGTGTCAGAACTCATGTCCCTCATTTTGCAGTCCTCGATAAACTCTTGAAGGATAGGTGGACTCTCTTTCATCCAATCCACCTCCAACCACGCTCTTCTTCTTTGACCAGACCATATTCTTTTAGAGTCTTTAACTGCTCTTGAAAGCCTTTGACGATTTCCGTGTCCGATGGGTCTATATTCAGTTCATCATAGATTCTTTCAAATTCTATGTACTCTTCCTCTCTCAGGAGATCGATCAACTCTTCAGAATATTCTCTACTTCCAGACGGTTGTATGAACTGTTTAGACCTCAATTCCTTGACTTCTTTCTCTAACTTATCGTGGCTCTTTTGGTAGACTTCGAGGTCTCTCTTCGCCTCTTTAAGTTCCTCCTCAAGCTCCTTTTTCTCTTCGAGAAGTTCCTTCCTTGTCTCAAAATCTTCATCCTCGTCTGAAATCATATCTTGGACGGCTTCTGTCACCAGTTTACTAACAGGAACATCTCGCTCCTCAGATAGCTCCTGAAGCTCGGCTTTCATCTGTTTGCTCGGCAGGTAAGCCACAACCCGCCTGTTATCTATCTCCCTATACCTATCATCCTCATTATCATCGGGTGACATACCTATAACTATGTCGACCCTCCTTTATAAACCCTTGTATACAAATAAGTGCGAGGGAAGGGATTCGAACCCTCGGACCCCTACGGGACAGCGCCCTCAACGCTGCGCCGTTGGCCTAGCTTGGCTACCCTCGCATTATGAGCGTGAGCGAGTAATCGAGGGGGAATGAGGAATATTCTATTCCTCGGCTACCCTCGCAAGTTGGATAAAAGAAAAAGATATTGGACTATTTAAAATCTCTCAATATAAAAAAATTTCAGTTGCCATCTCTAGATCTCTTCGCTGAGATCGACTACATCACTGAATTTTTCCTGTAACACTTCCAATCCTTTTTTCAATGTCTGTTCAGTACTGAGAGAACCATCGGTTTCAAAGGTCAGTATGAATTTGTCCTCTCTTCCGTTCACTTCGATAGCGTCCGATTCACACGCTTCAACACAAGCCGAGCATATCTTACATTTTTCTTCATCGGTCACTACCAATTCGTCTCCGTCCATCTCTAAGATATCCACGGGACAAACTTCGATGCATTCTTCACATGAATCACAATTTTTGGAGTCGATTTCCACTTCAGGATAATACTTGTAAGCCACTCCACTGGTAGGCTGCCATTTAGCGTGCTTTTTTGCCGTTCCGAGTTCAGCGGTAGCATACATAAGCAGCGCTTGATCTTCGTCGAGCTTGACTATAGGGATAAGATCATCTACTGGTCTAAGATCGTTTTCACCGACCGGTATTAAATCTCCTGAGTACACTGTACATGGACCCTTCTTGTTAAGACTGTAAATTATAGTGCAGTTAGGACATCCCTCTCCACCACACTCATCACATTCGTCTCGATACTCGAACAATTCTAAGTCCGTAGGTATAGGAAGCATACCTAGTCGGTGAGCTATTATCTCGTCGAAAAGTGGTGCAGCGCTTTCATACTCTTTATCATTCTCTTCGCCGCCGATAGTTCCAAGATGGAACTCGACATCTTCTATCGCGAGCTTAGGAATATCCGCTATCAAAACCCTCCTTAGTGCGTTTGCCATCGGAGGGTTGGTGTCCGAGATGAGCAATTCGGCTTTCTTTTCTTTAAGTTCTCTAACTTCTATTTCCATCTTTTTACCTTTGTAGTTTATACCCGTCGCCCTCTTCTTCCACCTTTAGCTTTAGTGGAATCGTGAGGTATCGGAGTGACGTCTTCTATAGTTCCTATCTTCACGCCCGATCTGGCGAAGGCTCTAATAGCTGCTTGAGATCCTGGACCGGGTGATCTGGACTGACTGCCACCAGGCGCTCTGATCTTGACGTGAAGCTTTGTTATGCCTTTGTCTTTAGCGTCCTTGACGGCTTCCTCTGCGGCCTCCATCGCCGCATAGGGAGAAGACTGATCCTTATCCTGTCTTACCACCATTCCACCGGAGTACTTCGCAAGCGTTTCCGCACCGGTGATATCAGTGATGGTTATTATGACGTTATTATAAGATGCATACACGTGAGCTATGCCCCATTTACCCATTTTTATCAACTCCTATCATAATCCTGCTGACTCTGTTCATTCTCTATCATCTTGGGTATCCTGGTAGGCGTGACTTCGTCTTCTGGCCTCTCAGGATGAAGTTCATCTGCCAAAGGTGAATTCTGATAATAATCTATCGTAGTTTCTTCCTCTTTATCCACTACATAACTGGGCACGGTAACTCTTCTTCCGTTCACTGCTATGTGGCCGTGAACTATGAGCTGTCTTGCCTGTTTCGGCGAATGAGATAGACCTTTGTGATATACGATCGTTTGTAGTCTTCGGTTGAGAATGTTTTCGACGCTCAAGTTCAGCACGTCGTTGAGTGTATGATCTTGACCTTTCAAGTAACCTTTGTCTCTCAATTTCTCCAGAAGCGCGTCCATCTCTTCGTTGGCCTGTTTCTCACCGTACCTCAAACGAGCTTGCAGATTTCTAGCTTGTCCTCTGATACTTTTGAGAATAGAACGTGCCTTCCAAAATTCCTTCTTATTCTTCAGGGCGTAATGCCTGATGTAATCGTTCTCTTCGTTTATACGCTCTTCCTGCCACGGATGTGACGGTTTTTCATACTTTTTCCGACTGGTTTTTGGGTCTCCCATGCTTGATCACCTCGTTATTCTTCTTCCTCTTCCCCTGCCTGAGCTTGAGCTTGCGCAAGTTTCTTTTCGACTCCGAGTTCCATACCGGTACGACCGTTAGATTTTGTTCTCTGGCCTCTAACTTTTTGTCCTCTTTCGTGCCTTATACCTTTATAACTGCTTATCTTCTGCATCCTGTTGATATCTTCACGGTGTACGGTATCGAGTTCTCCTTTCAATACGTGATCGTCCGTTCCCGTTACAGGGTCTCTTTCACGGTTAACGATCCAAGAAGGAGCGTCGTCGGTAAAATTGACCAATGATTCTTTGATTTCGTCGATATCGTCATCCTCGAGGTTACCGATTTTAGCCTTAGGATCAACACTCGTGGAATTGACCACTATTTCAGCTACCCTGGTCCCAACGCCTTTGATGTCCTTCAACGCGTAGGTTACCGGTTTTTCTCCATCTAGGTCCGTGTTCATCAGCCGGACTATATATTGGAAGTCATCATCTTGATCTTGATTTTCTTCTTCTGCCAATGTATTTCCTCCATTGTAGAGTCGTAAATGTAAGTTTTGAGACTGCGATTTGGCTTAAGAATCCAAGTACTATAAAAGGGTTGTGCTTTTGATGATCCGTTCACTCTTCTCTTATATCTTCCTTGAAGTTCTTACCTATGATATACATCTCAGAACTGGATTCTCTAGAGGCTTTAGGTGAGTGACCGTAAACCGATTCGAATAATCCTTCAACCTGTTCCATGTAATCTTCGAAATCTTCTCCCTGGAAAACTTTCACGACAAATCTTCCTCCGTCCACCATATTGTTGTAGCAAAATTCGAGAGCCTTCTTGGCAAGATGGATAGATCTCGCGTGATCTACAGAGTAATTGCCCGTCAAGTCCGGAGCCATATCGGAGAGAACTACGTCGACGTCTCCTGCTATGATAGAAACCCTTCTCATAAACTGATCTTCGGTCATGTCGCCCCTTTGAAAAGAAACACCGTCTATATCTCTCATCCTTTCCTTGTCAATGCCCAAAACGTTACCTTCACCAGCCTGTTCAACGGCATATTCGCTCCAGCTACCGGGAACACAACCCAGATCGACAACCACGTCACCTGGATAAAGTATGTCGAATTTATCGTCTATCTGTTTAAGCTTGTAGATAGCCCTCGACCTGTACCCTTCGTCCTTCGCTTTATGATAATAACCGTCTTTTCTCTTGTACGCAGCCATCGAACAGATTTACAGGGCGGGAGTACTTAATTCTTCTGAATTTTTAACTCAAAAAGAACTAAAAAGCGGAAAATTTTTAATCGAATGGTAGGATTAGGTGAATATGTCGGACCGAGACGCTTTCGATAGAGTGATCGACTCTATAGAAAAGATCCGTGACCCGGGCGAAAAACCTGAAGATGACCTATATTCGATGGACAAGTTCGTCTGTGATCTCTGTCAGGGAGTTAAGGAAAGGGAAGAGATCACCCAATGCGGCTTTTGCGGAAGATGGGTTTGTAAAGGAGAAAATTCTTGCTGGAACGAGGAATTAAACGCCTGCGAAAGCTGCAGCGGTCTGATACAACTGGCCCGAGAAGGCGAGCTAAAAGAAACCAAAAATGAGGATGATAAAGATGAGTAAAGTGGAAAAAACGATGGAAGGACTAGATTGGGATAATAGATTGAAGAATATCATGTTCGAGGAAGAGAACGAAGAAAAAAAAACTTATCACAAGACAAACATCATAATCGCCTTTTTGATAGGTTTTCTTTTCGGAATAATAATATCAGGAGCGCTGATATCTAATTTGAGCACTCTACTATGACGGTGATATAGATGAAGATATTGTTAATACATTCGGATTATCTAAAGTATGAAGTCAAAAAAGATACACCTGTAGCGGAAGAGATCGAAGAGGAGATGAAAGAGGGAAGTATGGAAGAATGTCTCTCGGTCTTCACCGCGGTCGAAGAAAAGGATCAGGGTAAAATCGATCAAGTTATAGAGAAAGGCGTCGAAGAGATCAAAGATACCGCCCAAGAACTGGATATAGAGAAAGTGATGATTTATCCTTACGCTCATCTTAGTTCGGAGCTTTCCGATCCCGATACAGCGGTCGAAGTTTTGAAGGGTCTTGAGGCTGAATTGAGTGAAGATTACAAGGTCCACAGATCCCCATTCGGCTGGTATAAAGCCTTCCAGTTGAGCTGTAAAGGTCATCCTTTGTCGGAACTTTCAAAAGAGATCGTTGTTGAAGAGGAGGAAGAAAAAGAGATAGTCTCAAAAGCGCTGGAGGCCGAAGAACAGATCCAATCCACATGGGGGATAATGGATTTAGATGGAACCCTTCACGAGTTAGAGATTGATGGAAAAGAGGTAAAAGGCTACAATTTTGAGGGGCACGAGAAACTAGAAGACTTCGTTCGATATGAAGCGGGGGAAAAAGAAAAAGGAGGAACTGAAACCTCCCATATTGACTTGATGCGGAGGCACGAACTGGTGGATTATGAAGAGGGTGCAGATCCAGGAAATTTAAGGTATTATCCAAAGGGCAGGATGATGAAAGGGCTCCTTGAAGATTACGTGAGCGATAGGACTAGAGGCTATGGAGCCATGGAGATCGAATCACCTATAATGTATGATGTAAACTATCCCGCTTTGAAAGAACATCTCGATCGATTTCCCGCAAGGCAGTATAGGATGGATACACCTGATACAGAAGTCTTTTTGAGATACGCTGCCTGCTTTGGTCAATTCCTGATGGCCGGCGACATGACTCTCTCTTACAGAAATATGCCGGTTAGACTTTATGAATTGACAAGATACTCTTTTAGAGTAGAACAGAGAGGTGAATTGACCGGCCTGAGAAGGCTTAGAGCATTCACGATGCCCGACTGCCACGCTATGTGCAAAGATTTAGATCAGGCGAAAGAAGAGATGATGACGCGGATGGATCTGGCTATATCAGTAGTTAACGGTATAGGGATCGATGTGCCGGAGGACCTAGAACTTGTTGTCAGAGCTACAGAAGAATATTATGAAAATAACCGGGAACAGGTCCAAAAACTGGTCGAGAATTACGGCAAGCCGGCATTGATAGAATTATGGGATGAACAGCACTCCTATTTTGCCTTGAAGTACGAATTCAACTTCATAGACCCGTTGGGTAGGGCTTCGGCTTTGGTCACTGATCAGGTCGACGTTGAACAAGGAGAACGCTATGATATAACCTATGTTGACGAGGATGGAGATGAAAAGCATCCATATATATTGCACCTTTCTCCGAGCGGAGCTATAGAAAGGGTTATGTTCACTCTATTGGAGCAGGCTGCTATACAACAAAATGAAGGTGAAAAGCCCCGCTTCCCGTACTGGCTGTCACCCACACAAGTCAGAATAATACCTATCTCAGATGACCAACTTGAGTACGTGAAAGAGCTGGAATCTGATATCGAAAGTGATAGAGTCGATATTGACGATACCGATAGAACGGTCGGAAGGAAGATCAGAGCCGCGGAAAAAGAATGGATCCCTTATGTTGTAGTGGTAGGGGATGACGAGATAGAGAGCGGCGAGCTTTCCGTTAGGATCAGAGAGAGGGATGAAGAAGTGAATATGTCGGTCGAAGAATTGAACGATATACTGAAAGAAAAGCAGGGAAACATGCCGAGAAGAGGCCTACCGTTGCCCAAATTGCTTTCTAGAA
>CAZPCW010000024.1:0-27984 GCA_964585175.1 uncultured Thermoplasmata archaeon | reverse complement strand
ATAAAAGTTAACCCCCCCTCTATTTTCTCTTAATCTACTTTACAACTTCCTGTGAAAAGACGTATCGTGAGTAAAATTGTAAAAAAGAAAAAAATGGAGAAAAGAGGGGTTTTACTCGTTTACTTTTTCCTTGAGCTGCTCGACGATATCCGGATTCCTCAGGGTAGAAGTGTCTCCCGCGGATTCACCTTTTTCTAACTTCTTGAGTATCCTTCTCATGATCTTTCCGGAACGCGTCTTCGGCAGATCGTCGCTGAATCTCACCGCGTGAGGCTTTCCGATAGGTCCTATGATTTCTCCGACATGGGCCCTCAATTCTTCCGATAGATCATCGGACGGCTCGTAGCCGGATTCTAGTATCACATAGCCTACAGGAACCTGTCCTTTCATCTCGTCGGGTTTTCCTACTACCGCGGCTTCCGCGACGGCTTCGTGGTCAACAAGCGCGCTCTCCATCTCCATCGTGCTCAATCTGTGTCCCGCAACGTTCAGCACGTCGTCGAGTCTACCGACGACCCAAAAGTAACCATCTTCGTCTATCCTGGCGCCGTCGCCCGCGAAGTAAGTCTCTTCATCATATTCGGACCAATAAGTATTCACGTATCTCTCCGGTTCGTCGTAGAGCGTTCTGAGCATCGCCGGCCATGGTCTCTTGACGACGAGATAACCTCCTTCGTTGGTATCAACGCTGTTGCCTTCCTCGTCGACAACGTCGGCTTTAAGACCCGGGAAAGGTTTCGTTGCGCTACCTGGCTTGAGATCGGTTATACCCGGAAGCGGCGTTATCATCATCATCCCGGTCTCGGTCTGCCACCAAGTATCGACTATCGGACATTCGCCTCCGCCGATATGTTCGTGATACCATTTCCAAGCTTTCGGATTGATCGGTTCTCCGACGCTGCCTAGGACTTCTAAGTTAGAGAGATCATGTTTTTCTGGATACTCCTTACCCCATTTCATGAACATCCTTATCGCTGTAGGCGCGGTGTAGAATTTACTCACTTCGTGTTCTTCGGCTATCTGCCAGAATCTATCTTTATCGGGATAATCGGGGGTTCCCTCATACATCAGAGTCGTACATCCGTTAGCAAGGGGGCCATAAACTATGTAACTGTGACCAGTGATCCATCCGATGTCAGCAGTACACCAATAAACATCATCATCTTTTATATCAAATACCCAGTTATGCGTCGCCGAAACCCCAGTGAGATAACCTCCAGTTGTATGGACAACACCTTTCGGTTTTCCGGTCGTTCCACTGGTGTACATCAGGAAGAGCATGTCCTCCGCATCCATCTTTTCGGGTTCACATTCATTAGGTTGATCTTCTACAACATCATCATAATAAACTTCTTTATCTCCGTCAAGTTCGACATCGTCTCTTTCTAGCCTGTCTACACAGACGACTTTTTCCAATGAGGGAGCTCCTTCTATACCTTCTTGGGCTTTTTCCCACATCTCAATTTCGCCGCCTCTTCTGTAATAGCCGTCTGCCGTCACTAGCACTTTAGCTTCGGCGTCGTTGATCCTCTCGTTCAGAGCCGATGGGGAAAATCCTCCGAATACCACACTGTGCGGTGCGCCTATCCTTGAGCAAGCCAAAATGCCTATCGCTAGTTCCGGGACCATGGGGAGATAGAACGTTACGATGTCTCCCTTCTCAACGCCCATGTCTTTCAAGGCGTTGGCGAATTTGGATACTTCTTCTTGTAATTCTTTGAACGTGTACTTTTTAGTCTCCTCAAGCGGTTCGCCTTCCCAGATTATCGCGGTCTTGTCACCTTTGCCGTTCTCTACATGCCTGTCTATACAGTTGTAGCTTACGTTCAACTTTCCGTTAACAAACCACTCAGCATGGGGTGCATCCCAATTCAGGACTTCGTCCCACTTCTCATACCAATCCAATCTTTCGGCCTTGTCTGCCCAGAACTCTTCATAATTCTCCTCCGCATAATCGTATATGTCAGGGTCACTTACATTTGCCTGCTCCACGAACTCTTTTGGGGGAGAATATATGTCTTCTCCTTCCAATCTGGACTCGATACGACCTTCTTCTTCATCATCAGCCATTTTTTGTCACCTATATATCTACTGCTCACCCATTAATTGATTTGCTATATAGGTATTTTTTGGTCGTTGAGCAACTCATTTGGCAAGTCGACTCAGGTATGATTTTCTCTTTTAATTTAAAAGGTATATAGGACGATTATCTAGAGTAATTTTTCGGATAAATAGATATCCGGTTTTTGATTTTACAAAGTTTGTATCTTTAGGTTTCTCCTTTCATCTCTTTTTTCCTCTGCTGAAGTCGCTCGTATTTTTCTTCGTACTTCTCTTCACACGAGGGACAGCAGAAGTAATGTTCCTTCCCGTCTTTCTTCCATTTTTCAGGTTCTCCCTTGATCGGTTTGTTGCAGTAGTAACAACTGATATCGAGAGATACGTTTTCGTCTAACGGTATCTTCGGAGATTTAGATTCGTGCTCCTGCGCTCTCCACACATCGGCGATCTTCAATCCGGCCTTCTTTTCGAGATATTCAGTAGCTTTATCGAGCTCGCTGAACTCGTTGATGAAAAGCGTAACCAGATATCCTGCCCCTTCCAGTTTCTCTATTTTGCGGAATAGTTCGGAATCGTCAAAGATTCCCTTTATCTCTTCCTCAGACATACCGTTGATTTCGAGCTTAAAGAAGTACTTTTGAAAACCCATCTTTTTATGGTCTATATCTACGGTAAAGCCTTCTATGATGCCCATGTTTTCTAGCTTTTCTATCTTTGAACTCACGGTAGGAGTGCTGACATCGACTCTGTCCGCCAATAATCTCCGGGAAAGTCTCCCGTCTTTTTGAAGTTCGATAAGGATCTTCATCTCGATTTCGTCAAGCTTCATATTTAAAAGACGCACTATTAACAATTTAAATTTAACGTTTGTAAGTTTTAGACATTCTTTATTTTACATTCGTATACCGGAAACGTCTTTTATATGCATGAGAATGTAATAACGGTGTTATGATGGCAACGGATCCCGTATGCGGCATGGATGTAGATGAGGAAGAAGCGAGGTTCAAAACGGAATACGAGGGGGAGACTTACTACTTCTGTGCCCCTGGATGTAAAACCCTGTTCGAGGAAAATCCAGAAGAATACCTTGATTAGGGTGAACCTTTTTCTATTTATCAGATGGGTGAAAATATGAGTGAAAAAGAGAACGAAAAACAGAAAAAAGATGTCCCGATCGAGGGGATGCACTGCGCCAGCTGCGCTCAAGCTATCGAGAAGTCTTTAGATAAGCTGGATGGTGTGGATGAAAGCAACGTGAGTTACGGAAGTGAACAGGCATCTGTTGAATACGATACTTCACAGGTAGGGATGGACGACATATCCGAAGCGGTAGAGGACGCGGGATATTCGTTGGGAGAAGGTGAAAGAGTTGATATGCCTATCGAGGGCATGACGTGCGCGTCCTGCAGTCAGGCGAATCAGAAAGCTCTAGAGAAATTGGACGGAGTCATATCCGCTAACGTGAACCTGAGTACTAAAAAAGCTACGATCAATTATATACCCGGGAAAGTCCATAGGAGCGACTTTGTGAGGGCTGTCGAGAACACCGGTTATTCTGTGCCGGATTCTTGGCTCGATGAGGATTACGAGGAGAAAGACAAAGTCGAGAAGGATCTGGAAAAAGTTAAGACCGCTAAACGAAAAGTCTACCTCGCATGGTCCTTCGTCATACCGATGATGGCTATAATCATCTCTAATTATGCAGGATATTCGCTCCTTCAAAGACCGTACTACGATATCGCCCTGGTGGCTTTAGCTTCACCGGTCCTGTTTTTTGTAGGTCGAGAGACGATGTATTCGGGTGCCCGTTCACTAGTTAAGCTCTCGCCGAACATGGACGCTCTTATCATGCTAGGTTCTATGGCCGCTTATTCTACAGGTCTGATAGCGATCCTGAATTATTACGGCTACGGTTTTGAGATACTGAACTACGGCGGTATAGCGGGCATGATAGTCGCTTTCCACCTTATAGGAAGATATATCGAGAACAAAGCTAAAGGTAAAGCTTCTCAGGCGATCAAGAAGTTGATGACTTTAGAAGCTAAAACCGCTAGAGTCATCAGAGACGGTGAAGAGCAGGAGATACCCGTTGACAAGATACAGATCGGGGACAAGATGATAGTCAGACCCGGAGAGAAGATACCCACCGACGGTAAAGTTCTTGATGGGGAAAGCTCGGTCGACGAGTCCATCGCGACCGGCGAATCGATGCCCGTTAAGAAGGAAGAGGGCGACGAAGTTATAGGAGCCACGATCAATAAGGAGGGCTCGATAACGGTCGAGGCGACAAAAGTGGGTAAAGACACTTTCTTATCACAAGTCATCAAGATGGTGGAGGAAGCCCAGGGCTCTAGAGTGCCTATCCAAGCCTACGCCGACAAGATCACATCGTACTTCGTTCCCGCGGTGATAACCATAGCTCTTTCCGCGTTCGTAGCTTGGATGGTATTTCCCGACACGTTTCATTCTATAATCTCGTGGGCGGACGCCTTTTTGCCGTGGGTTAATCCGGAATTGACAGCTTTATCTTTGGCGCTTTACGCAGCGATAGCGACACTGGTGATAGCTTGTCCGTGCGCTTTAGGATTAGCCACACCCACAGCATTGATGGTCGGAAGCGGTAAAGGCGCCCAGAACGGAGTTCTCATCAGGAGAGGAGAGTCTATCCAGCTGATGAAAGATATCAAGACGATAGTTCTTGATAAAACCGGTACTATAACAAAAGGAGAACCCGGAGTTACAGACGTGATAGGTGATTCTGAAGACGATATTTTACTCTATGCGGCTTCGGCCGAACAGCGCTCTGAGCATCCTCTCGGAGAGGCGATAGTGAAGAAGGCGAAAGAAAATGGTTTGACGCTGCAAGATCCCGACAGTTTCGAATCGGTGACCGGTCAAGGTATAAAAGCTGAAATAGACGGCAAAGAGGTCCTTGTCGGTACACCCGCTCTGTTAGATGAGTACGGAGTCGAAAGTGCTTATACCGGTGAATTCAAAAAACTTCAGAAAGAAGCTAAGACCTCGGTTTACGTGGCTGTCGAAGGACAAGTTCTTGGAGTGATAGGCATAGCGGATCAACTCAAAGAGGACTCGAAACGAGCGATTAAAGCTCTGAAGGATCAAGGTCTAGAACCGGTCATGTTGACCGGCGATAACGAAGAGACCGCCAGAGCTATAGCCGATCAGGTAGGGATCGATAGAGTTCTTGCGGAAGTAATGCCGGATGAGAAAGTGGAAGAGGTCAGAGAACTGCAGGATCAAGGTCAGCTCGTGGCTATGGTCGGTGACGGTATCAACGACGCTCCGGCGCTGGAACAGGCGAATGTAGGCATAGCTATAGGTACAGGTACCGACATAGCGATAGAGAGCGGTGATATCGTTCTAGTGGAAGGTGATCTTTCCGCAGTAGTGAAAGCGGTCAAGCTTTCCCACGCGACCTTTAGGAAGATAAAGCAGAACCTCATATGGGCTTTCTTCTATAACGTGGTCGCGATACCGGTGGCTTTCGTAGGATTTCTACACCCACTGATGGGTATGGCGGCGATGTCTTTCTCCAGTATAAACGTTGTAACTAATTCTAATAGGCTGAAAAAAGCGGATATAAGCATGGAGGATGAGTGAATATGACATCGAAACTGATTTCTTCGATGGTTCCGATAGTTTTGAACGGAAACGACACCCACCATCCTATGGATGGAACCGGGATGATGGGTGGCTCGTGATTTTGGCCGATACTATTGATATTGGCGGTGATAGTCGTTGGTCTCTTGATCTATCTATTGACGGTCAGTGATGAAGGAAACAGACGAAAAAGACACGAATCAGAGAAGAGTGCAGAGAAGCTATTGGATGAGCGATATGTAAGAGGGGAAATTAAAAAGTGATAGGTCTCATTGGGTGTTCCAAAAAACACAGTTTATCCACTTATACTAAAACAATTTCACTCTTTTTCTTTATATTTTATTAATAAAGTGTAAGAAGAAATAATTTTAGAAGCAAAAAGATGGAGATAAGTGAAAAACCTATAGTGAGTTTCCGAAATTACAAAAAGTTTTAATGAGACTATTCACATTAAATATATTTGCAACCATCTGGAGGTGATTAGAATGAGTATAAACAAGATAGTCGAAGATAACGAAGATGAGAGCAGCTCTGTTTTAGTAGCTGCTACTCTCTCAAAAGCTGCAGAGGCTAACGAGGAAATAGACGAAAAATGTGACGAAATACGAAAAGTGATGAGCAAATTCAAAAGCAATGTTGAGTAAAAGATGAGGATTGTGAGTCCCTAACGATTTTTAATAGACCTTAGAAAAGAACTATTTACTCTACTTTTTCTACGTTGATAGCTCTGGGCCCTTTTTCACTTTCTTCGGTCTCGAATGTAACTTCGTCCCCTTCTGTGAGGGAGTTGCATTCAAGGCCGCTGCGATGGACGAAGAGATCTTCGCCGCCATCTTCGGGCTCGATGAAACCATAGTTCTTCATGTCGTTGAAGAACTTAACGGTGCCTTCCATACGAGTTCACCTCCATGCGATTTCAGTTCTAGTAACTGCCACCCCTTTATAGTATTTTCCATACAAATCTCAAAAAAGCTCCTTTGGAACTGACAAAATTATTATATAGGAAAAATTAGTGTTAGAAACACTCATTACGTTTACATTTGCCTAACGTGGAAAATAGGATTTTCCACTTAGTCGCAAATTAGAAGTAATTTGTCCTCATGGGGAACAAGTTCACCTAAGTCGCAAAATGCTCACTACTTTCATATTTGCCTAACGTGGAAAATAAGATTTTCCACTGAGTCGCAAATTACTTCGTAATTTGTCCTCACGGGGAACAAATTCCCCGAAGTCGCAAATTACTTCGTAATTTGCTCCTGTAGTGTAGTTCGGCCAACCATCTTGGCCTCTCGAGCCAAAGACCCGGGTTCGAATCCCGGCGGGAGCACTTCTTTTTGTGACTAGAGGGATGAGACCCTTTAGGTTCGTGAACAAATCTATGATTTGTGAGCTGTAGGAATTTTTGATGAAAATTCCTACAAGAATCCCGGCGGGAGCACTTCTTTTTGTGACCAAAGCGATGAGAATCTTTAGGTTCGAGAAAGGAACTTGTTTTTACGGGCTAGTAGAATCTTTCAATCTAAATAGAATCCTCTAGAATCAAAGATATCTCTTTATTGCATTACTGCCCCTCGCTCCTGCCCCTCGCTCTTTATCATAACAGAGTCATGATGACAAATATCACGGCAAAAATCATCAACAGAATTCCGCTCCACTTAGTCAAATAGACCTTCCAATCGGCGGGCTCCACTTCGGACCAAGCCCTTTTGCTCCCTATCGCATCGATTTGTTCACTAAACCTAGCTATTTTGTAGGGCCAGAGTGCGTTCGGTAATCCGATCAGGAACAGGAAAGCTAACAGTATATATGGAATCATAATGAATAAAACTCGAAGGCGTATAAAATTTTATCGGAATTTAATAATGATGACGGGAATATCATACCAGAAAGAGCTTGTCGATAGCCAAATATTATATTCGAAATGATCTTCTTCATTTTTTAGCGATATACTCAGCCTAGTTTAATCTAGGGATATCAAGATAAAATGAGTATTTTACATAAGTTAACAGTTAGAAAAGACCTCAAAATACGATCAAAGACATTATAATAAACTCGTTTTCCTTTCAATTTACCAAGAATGCTTGATTTTCTTTTTTTCAAATTATCTTAATAAAGAGTAAATTGAGAAAAGAAAAAAATGACTTTTCTACTCATATGTCTTTTCTACTGAACACTAGAAAAGCGACCAACAGAGGAGCGATTATCCAAACAAGCTGAGATCCGGTAAGTAGTTCTAATCTAAGAATATCGGGAAGATATGTTGTACCGTCGTTGAGCAGAGTAGTCGTAGAGTAGCTCAAAATATTCTCAGGATTTCCAAGGCCGGCTATGAAATACCATTTAGGATAATCGCTCAAGCTTGTGATCCCGTTAAAATCAACTCCACTTGCTACCATTATTCCTGTCAACACGAGGCTCCAGATGATATTAAAGAATATCCAAACGAATATACCTCCTGCTAAAGCTCTAGAATTCTTTTTGAATAAGCTGGACATCATCATGGAGATGCTTAAAAATGCTAGACTGAACATCAGCGAAAAAAAGATGAATCCTAAGTAATTCCAGCCTCCATCGAAACCGTTGCTGATTCCGTTTATTATTCCTCCAAGGCCCAATCCGACTACTATAGAGAAAGCTAAAACGGAGGCGAGACCGAGGAATTTTCCTACTAAGATATCTTTTCTATCCAATTTTGAAGTCAAAAGAAGTCCTATAGAGCTGGATTCTATCTCAGTAGTTATCGCATTGTATCCCAACATGATCGCTATTAGAGAGAAAAACATGGAAACCAAACTCAAAGCGTATTGTATAATATCCTCAAAACTTGCACTGTCCTGTACATATCCCTGATAAACCGCTACCAGCAGTATGAATCCGATGAACGCCGCGGTCAGCAGTAATATCCACTTGCTCCGAACGTTATCCATAAATTCCTTTTTGGCGAGGGTCAATATAGAACTGAACTTATCGTCTCCCATGTTTATTCACCTCCTGTAAATCTCATGAATATATCTTCAAGATCTCCTTCTTCAGTGGAGAAATTATCTATCATACCTCCACTTTCCTCGACAAGATCCATGATATCTCTTTTGTTCTTATTTTCACATATTATAGTAAATCTATCGCCCTCGCTTCGGAAATCCCTCACCATCCCGCTTTTTTCAAGCGACTTTTTCACTTCCTTGATATCTCCTGAAAGGACCAACTTCAGTTTAGCCGGTATATCTAGCCTATCTCTGAGATTCCTTACTGAATCCAAAGCTCTCAGTTTACCATCGACAATTATCCCAACTCTATCCGCGACTTCCTGAACATTAGGTAACACGTGAGAGGAAAAGAACACTGTCTTGTCTTCTTTTACGTAATTTTTTACCAGCCCTTTTAGCTTGCTGGTACCTTCTGGATCCAGACCTGAAGTGGGTTCGTCCAAGATCAAAAGAGGGGGTTCACCGAGAATAGCCTGAGCGAAGGCTAATCTCTGAACCATGCCTTTAGAATATTTTCCTACCTTTTTATCCGCTGCTTTGAGAAGATTCACTTTTTTCAACTTTTCTTTGACTTCTCTTTTCGGAACATCTCTCAGGGCAGCAAAAAATTCAAGCGTTTCTTTACCGGTCAAGTTCTTGTAAAGCTGTATATTTTCTGGTAGATAACCGATATTACTCCTTACAGCGGTACTATTTTTATTGATATCCTGCCCCATTATCTTGACCGTTCCCCCCGTGGGCTTCAGCAGACTCATCATCGTCTTTATAGTCGTTGTTTTTCCCGCTCCGTTCGGCCCGAGAAAGCCGAATATCTCCCCCTTCTTCACCTTTAAGTCTAAAGAGTTAACGGCTTTCTCGCCGTTGTACCTTTTGGTGAATCGGTCGATCTCGACTATTGCTCCCATGGTATGGTGAAAAAAATCGAGATATATATTATTTTTTAAAGAAATTTGAGAGGTTGGTCATCCTTCTATATCTTTAACACTAGCGATGTACTCGTGATCCTCTTTTTCTACATCATTCAATCTTTCGATTTTGATCCTTTTTGACATTTTTTGAGCCGCGACTTTGATATGGCTAAGAGCTATACCGACGTCGATGTGATTCAGTTCCTCAAGATTCGCGAACTTTTTCATAGCTTTGTTCAGTAGACCGCCCTTTTTAGATACATAGACGTGAAGACGATCCCCGTCTTTTTTGAATCTCCAAGGTTGAGAATTCACGGCGGAAGGTGCCATCCTCGCCGCATCTAAGATCTTCTTCCATTCCTCGGAAAGACGGTCTTTATCGTGCAATAGGATCTTGTCTAATCCTTTCCTTTTAGCTTCGTTTTCGTTATCTCTCCAAACGTCTTTCCCCTTTTTAGGATATCCAAATGCGATCATTATTATAGGTTCAAGCTGATCGGACATTTCGACCATACTCTTGTACTTTTCTGCATCTAATCCTTTTCCCACCCAGCAGCTGCCTATCTCATTTCTAGTCAGATGTAGAACCACCGGTTCAAGCGAATATCCTACATTTTCCAAGTGCAGGTCACCATTCTCGGAACTTGCCACTATGTAGTGCGGTGCTTCGACCTTACCGTAGCTTCCAACGATACCTGAAAGAGCGGGACCGAGAGTTTTTTCATCTAAGATACTCACATCAGTTTGGATTTCATTGTTTAGCTTGTTCCTCAGATCGATAGTTTTTTCGATCCTCTTTAGGGTATCTTCGGCCAATCCTCTATCCGAGTATTTTCTCACAGATTTTCTTTTATATATAGCATCGTATAATTCCATCTCATCAACCCGTTCTTCTCCCTTATTATCGGCGAAAAGCAGTAGAGAGAAATTTATAGTTTCTGGTTGGTTGTTGTTAGAATGATATGGTCAATCATGGACTCAGTAAAAGATCAAGAACCTATAGAAGAGGAAGAAAGATTAGAGTTTTTCATGTTGAATCATTGTTCAACTGCGAAATTATTAAATATTACCGCTATAGTGCCACCGATGATGCCTGATGAAAAATTAGCTAGGGCGATCAGATCTAGAAAAAGAAGGAACATCTTGCAGATGCTTTGCAATAAAGAGAAGATGTCAGTCCACGAAGTCGCCGATGAATTGGACCTGACAGAATCTTCCGCTTCAAAGCATCTTAAACTTCTGTATGATATGGGTTTGGTCGAGTATGAGAAAAAACCCCCAGAGAAATACTACTCTTTGAAGATAGAAGAGATAAAAGAGATGTTCGAGATCTACAACAAAGTTGTTGAAAAGATAGAATAGGTGAAGAATATGAAAGCTGTAATAATAATGGGATCGAAGAGCGATATGGATTGGTCAGAGCAGATAGCGGATACGTTGAGTGAACTCGGGATAGAGAGCGTTATGAGGATAGCTTCAGCCCACAAAGTGCCGTCGAAAGCTATCGATATAATAAATGAGTACGAAGACGAAGAGCTAGTTTACATAACCGTAGCAGGGAGGAGTAATGCACTGAGTGGATTCGTCGATGCTCAAACAGAGAAACCTGTTATAGCTTGTCCGCCTTACAGCAGTAAATTCGCCGGTGCCGATATATTTTCAAGCTTGAGGATGCCTTCTGGAGTTTGTCCTATGGTTGTCATGGGAACAGAGCAGGCAGCTTTAGCTGCAGCGAAGATGCTCGGTTTGACTGATGAAGACCTTCAGGAACGGATCAAAGAATATCAAGAGGAAAACAGGAAGCAGATAGATGAAGACGATAAAGAGGTAAGATAAGATGGGAAGTGTGAAAGACCTAGAGATAATAGAAGAGCCTACTGAAGATGAAGAAGGTCTTGGAGTGTTCGAATTCAGCGACAGGTACAGCGTTTTCGACTATGGAGAGATGCCCGACAAGATAGAAGGAAAAGGTGAAGCTCTCTGCCTGATGGGAGCTTACAACTTCAAAGAGTTAGAGAAGTCGGGGATCAAAACTCACTTCGTCGAATTGGAAGAGAAGAACAGGATGAAGGTAAAGGTAGTTAACGTGATTACCGAAGACGAACTGGAAGAATTCAAGAATATGATGGTGCCTCTCGAGATAATCTATAGAAATTACTTGGGAGAAGGAAGCTCGGTTTTCAGAAGGCTCGACAAAGGTAAGATAGAGCCGGAAGATCTGGGCTTGGACGGTTATCCCGAGGTAGATGCTAAATTGGATCCGCCGATCATCGATTTCAGCACAAAATACGAGAAATTCGACAGATACTTCAAGAATTTAGACGAGGTAAAGGATCATACCGGTTTCGAAGACGAAATGATAGATCGGATAAAAGAGAAAGCGGTCGAAGTGAACGAATTCATCAACGAAAGAGCAAGAGAACTGGGATGGAAACATCTCGACGGAAAGATGGAAGTCGCTCTCGACGGTGAAGGCGAGCTGATGTTAGCGGACGTTTTGGGTACACTGGACGAGGACAGGTTCGAGTACGAAGGTATAAAGTTGAGCAAGCAGATGCTCAGAAATTATTACAGAGGTAGCGAATGGCACGAGGAAATAGAGGAAGCTAAGGAAGAAGATCTGCCCAAAGAGGAATGGTCCGAACCTCCTAGATTACCTGAAAAACTCATCACTTTCGTTTCTGACATGTACAAGTCCGCGGCCAACGAATGGACAGGTGAAGACCACTTCGACGTGAAAAGTATAGACGAACTGATCGAAGAGGACTACGAAGAGCTGAAAGAAGAAGGGCTGATCGAGTGATAGAGTAGGACCTATCTATACGAAAAACCTTTTTTCATTTTTACCGATAGATTTTTCCAAAAATGATTAGTATATCTTCATCCACTTTTTAATTGAACGGTTAAGTATGGAAAGAGAAAATAAGGTCCTCGTTTCAAGCATCGTTGTATTATTGACCATGAGTTTAATCCTTTCAAGTCTTTGGATGATATCGGTAGAAGGAAAGTCAGATTCCGATCCTAAAGATAATTTAGAGGTCGATCAAGAGTTTTATTCTCTAGGCGAAGACGTGAAAATAGAAGTGAGGAATGACGGAAGTGTGATGAACTCTCCCTTTTACCATACGCTCCATATCATAGACTCAGAGAGTGGCGAGATAGTTTATGAGCCTACAGAGGTGATAAGACCTACGGTCCCGCCGTCGGACGCGAATGAAACTTTGGTCCTGAAACAATCTGAAGATATACCCAAAGAAGCGGGTGATTACCGGGTGAAATGGTCGACTCCTCAACATAATTATTCGGCTAATTTCAATATAGTCGAAAGTTTGCAGCTCGAAATAATTTCTCCCGAAGACGGCAAGATGATAGAGAACAGATCTACCGTCGAGGTGAGATGGTCTGGAGCATACGCTGAGAACTACGCAATTAGATTGGACGAAGGTGACTGGCTAGATTTAGGAAAAAACGAAAGTTATGTTTTCGAAAATCCATCCACGGGGGAACACACTGTGAAAGTAAGAGCTATGGGTGCTGAGGGACTAACGATTGAAGAGGACGTGACATTCACTGTTGAGTCCGAAAACGAAGTGGGTGAAGAAACTCCGGGACTGGGTTTGCAAATATCTATTTCTGCCGTGGTTGTCGCCGCTCTTATCTACTGGAAGAAATCATCTAAACGGTAAAATAGATCTCTCAGAATACCGAGTCCGCCGTTGCTGCTCCGATGACGCTGAACAATGATACTATACTCATCACTTTCGTGGCCGTGAATATAGTCGCATCAAACGTCCTGATAGCTCCGAATAAGAATATCAAAAGACCTACGGAAGCATAGGCCACGAATATCAGAGATAAAAAACGCCTCGGTATCCCCAAAAACTTCTTCTCTGTACGTTGATCTCTGTCTACATCGGCCTCGTAAAGTGCCCCGTAGCCGATCCCGAGAACAATGATAGTTGCCAAAAGAGAATGGTACCAGTAAATATTAGTGGCTAAGGCCCAGACCTCTTCCGTGACCACGAAAGGGCCCGAGAGGAGAAATCCTCCAACCATCTGCTGCGCAACGTCCGATAATGAAAATATTTTGTTTTTATCTATCTTTATCTACTCTCCGGCGTATCAATTTTTTAAGATTTATTTAACATTTTATCCTCAACTACGGTTTCCCTATAGATTCGCCTCTCTTCACACCCGAGGCTATCATATGACTTATCCTGATAGGTTCGGGCAATCTTCCCAATACCGTGAAAAGATCGATTAGTCTTTCAACCTCTGATAAATCTGTACCTTCGACCTGGACGAAGATAGGTTTGTGTTCAGTTTCTATCTCGTGGATTTCCCCTTTAGTTATCTTTTCGAACTTTTCCTCCCAATTCTCGAAATGATCCTTCATCGCGGTCTTGATCTTATCGAACTCCGGTCTCTCTCTCGATATACTGACCGTGGGTATTCCAGTCCTTTCGCTAATCTTCTTTAAATCCATAAGATTGAAACCGCCCACCGCCGCCCCGTCGGTAAATATCACGCTGGGTTGGTCGTCGAATCTTGAATCGATGATCATCTTGGTTATATTTTCCGTCGCATCTTTACCATCGATCTCGACTCTAGTGGACAGTATACCTTCAAGATAATTCGGAGCTCTCACCACGCTCCCTACAACTAGAACTTCGTCCTCGGAAAATTCGAAAGGTGCATCGTCAATGCCTATAGCCCTAATATTTTCTTTGATCATTTTCCTCCGGTTCAATACAAAGAAAGATCTCCAGTGACCTTATCTACCAAGTTGTTCGGTCCGGGTCCGACCCCGAGACAGGTCTTCGTCCCGCTCTGAACTTCGGTCAGACCGGCGTCGGTCACGAGTTTCGTAACAAGTCCCTCTTTTTTCGCTCTCTCTTTCAAGAATTGCATGTGCTCGAGATCGTCACACTCGACCAGCACCTTTTTCTGTCCCTCATTCATCCAGTTCTTGAAATACTTTTTTTTCTCCTTTTTACTTTTGAGTGCGCAGCTCACTGAAGCGTGAGAGACCTGCACCGCCAATTTGCCTGCCGATATATCCAGATCTTTTCTAACCGCTATCACGAGTTTGTAATTAAAATCCATATGATCACCTCAAAAATCCTTTTCTCTATCTTTTTCAGCTTCTTTCAACTCTTTTTCTATCTCTTCAAGTTCTTCGCGTAAATGTTCTCTTTCCTTTTCCAGCCTCTTTTTTTTCTCCCCCTCACTTCTCTTTATTTTTCTCTTTTTGTATCTGAGCTTTTCCTTCAGTTTACCCCTTTTCTTCGCCAATCCCTGCAGCTTCTTCACCTTTTCCATACCTTTTTCCTCGAAGTCGGGCAGATCCCTTTTAGGCCTGCAGAGCTTGGGAGAGATGTAACTCAAACGCTGATAGCCGCCTCTGTACCAGCCGATCAGGAAAAACAGGACTGTTAAAAGGATCAACCCCGCCGTAAGAGTTTCGGAGACGAAAAGACCTTTTCCTCCGTTCAGCGAGATGTGCCCTAAGATAAAACCTATCAGCACTACGATCGCGGCGCTCAGCCCCAGTCCATAAGTCATCCTGTAGAGCATATCCAGTTCTTCGTCGAGTTCACCTTTGACCGGATAGACCGCATTGATCAAAGTGAACCCGGGTAGGAAAAACATCAACAGTGCCGAAAGTATCAACCTTAACATCGCAGAAGGAGATGAGTAATAATATATAAAAAGGTTTTTTCGGAGCGTTCAGTCGAATTCGTCGTATATCTCTCCGACCAGTTCCTCCAATATATCCTCCAAAGTGATTATGCCGTCAAAGTTCCCTTCCTTGTCCCTGACAATAGCCATATGTATTCTCTCCTTACGCATACGTTCGAAGATCCTAGTGATGTCATCATTGTTTTTCACAAAATACGGTTCACGCATGTAATCCTTGACTTTTCCTCCTTCTTTTCCGAGGATCTCCTTGCTGTACAGTATGCCAATAACTTGGTCGGATTCGTGCTTAATTACGGGTAGTCGTGTGAAACCGTGTTCCTTGATGAAATTAGCCGCCTCTTCTCTAGTCAAGCCAGAGTCTAAAGCATAGGTCTCCTGTTTAGGTACTTTAACCACCTTGACCTTCTGATCACCAAACCAGAAAACTCGCTGAAGGATCTCTTTCTCGATCTTTTTTATCACTCCTTTCTCTTCCAGCATAGAGGCGAGCTGCATCACCTCTTTTTCAGAGACTTTCAACTCATCGAATTTAGTTTCTCCGCCCAAAGCCTCGATAATGTAGTCGGATAACTCGTTCAGCGCCTTTATGAGCGGTTTAAATATGATGGACATATAATAGATCAAAAAGGCGTTATTCATGCTGAATTTTTTCTTGTTTTTGAGCGAATAGCCTTTAGGAGTTATCTCACCGACTATTAAAAGTATCAATGTCAGAACTCCACTGGCGATTGAAACGGCCCAATTGCCGATAAGATCCTTTACCAGTACAGTGACTAGAGTGGGGGCGGCTACATTAACTATGTTATTCCCTATCAAAATAGCTGTGATAGTCTGATCCATGTTCTTTTTCAGATACTCTATCTTTTCGGCGTGCTTCAAGTCTTTCTCTACCATCTGCGAGATCTCTATCTTGTCTAAAGCAGTTATAGCTGTCTCGGTGCCCGAAAATCGTCCGCTCATAAAGAGACAGAAGGCTATCGCCACCAGATAGGCGATTATTACGAAGTCCATTTTTAAACCCCTTCAAGTATTTATTTATACCATATCCAATTCTTTCAGCATCGATTCCAGACGTTTTTTACTCTTTTTTAGCTCCTCCATAGCTCTTCCCTCGATGACAAAGTTTCCTTCGTAGCCATCCAGGGATCGGAGCGCGTTTTTGATATCTATTTCTCCCTCTCCTAGAGCAAGATGTTTATCTTCCCCTCCATTGTTGTCGTGGAGATGCAGGTTTTGAGGAGAGAATTCCAAAAATCTATCCAGAGAGTCCGCGGTATAGGCGTGTCCGATATCGAGGCAGAAGTTTATATTCAATTCTTCAAGAAAATCCCTCGTTTCATCCGGTGTACTGCATATACTCAACCACATCTCCGGAAGGTTTTCCATTGCGAGTTTTACGTCGTGTTCTTCGGAAAAACTTTTCAGGTCGCCTAGAGATTCCTTGGCGAGTTCGGTCGTACCGTCCCAATACCTGCTCAAAGGAGAGTACAGGCCCGGGTGAACGGTCACGATGTTCGCCCCGATCGTCGAAGCCAGTTTTATAGATTTTTTTACCTCTTTAACGCTGGCCTTTCTCATATCCGGATTTATGCTAGATATATTTATATCGTTCAGAGGAGCATGGATTTGAACTTCCATCTCTGTCGTGGAAAGAGCGTCTTCGATCTCTTCCCTGTATTTCCAGCTGTGATTTTTTTCCGCCAGGATCTCCCAACCATCGAATTCTTCCTCTACATTTTGGAGAGCTTTGTGAAAAGGCATCAGAGAGAATTTCGGGTTGGAGGCCAATATCATTTTATTCCTCCGTCTCCGTCAAGTTCTGTATCAGTTCCTCTATCTCCCCACATTCGATGATTACTTCTACCTTTCCGAGAGGTTGTTCCTCTTCGGAAAAATTCACTTTCTCGTTGCATGTAGCTTGTTTGTTAAGTGAAAAAGTACACTGATTTTCGGTCGCTCTGCTTTTCAATAATTTTCTGGCGGTATCTCTTATCTTCATATCTTTCAAGATCTTTTTAAATCTGGTCAGGTATTCGGTCCTACCTTCTATCTCTTCTTTTCCTATATCCCAATCGGTTTTGGGAAATACTTTAGAGAGACACCGTATCAGTGTCTCTTTATTTTCGGTCGGGAACCTAGGGCACCTTATCTGGACTTCAAAATCAAATTCGTTCAGTTCCATCCGTGAGATGATTAAACGAGAGGTATTTAAATCCGTTGTTTGAATAATGAACCTCTCGTGCTGATTAGAGAATAGGTCGCGAGATTCGAAATAAAAAATTTTATTACCGTGCCTTTTCTATAACGTGGATAGATTACGGGCTCATGGTTTAGATTGGTTAGAACGTCGCCTTCACGAGGCGAAGCTCGCCGGTTCAAATCCGGCTGGGCCCATTTTTTTTTCGATAGGATCAAACCGATTTGATTAATGTTTTAGAGGCTATTATTTCTATTTTCCTTCCTCCCACTACAAAAGCTTATATACTTAAATTTTTGTAGTAAGTAACCAAGTGATATTGTGTCCATGGGCGATGTTGGAAATGAAGAAAAGGAAAATAGATTAAAGATAGATTTCCTCTACGTGGATCTTTCGGAGTGTGAGAGATGTAAATCCAGCGATAAAACTTTAGATGAAGCTGTGAGGGAATTGAGGGAAGATATCCATCAGAATGATATCGATTCTATAACCATAAACAAAACGAAGATCAGGAGTGACGAGCAGGCCAAAAAACACGACTTGACCAGATCACCTACCTTGAGGATCGACGGTACGGATATCGAAGTTATCGTGAATGAGGATTACGAGATAAAGGACAATTACTGCCCCTCCTGCGAGGACGTTACTGGTCCGGAATGCTACGAGATCACTGGAGGCGGTAACGACTGCCGGATTTTCGAATATGAAGGGAATACTTATGAAACTATACCTAAAGAGATGATCGAAGAAGCAGTGAAAAAGGTCGTCGGTATAGAAAAAAGAGAAGAAAGTATAGATTCGAGCTGCTGTGGACCTCAAAGTCAAACCTCGGAGTGCTGCGGATCCGATAACAGTGAAACTTCTTGCTGCTGATGAGGCCTAGGTTAAGTGAAAAATAAAGATATATCGATGTTTAGAGATCTAAAATTTATAGAAGAAAGATTTTTCGGGACCGGGTTCACTCCAGTCTCTTGACGAATATATTTTTCAAGACATCCTCTTCGACGGCGATCTCTGTCTCTCCTGCCTTTATCACGTAGACCGGTGTCTTTTGGAGAAGTTCCGCTCGAGATCCAGGGCCTATATCGTAAGAAAGCAGCTTGTGTAGGCTCGAATGGTCTTGGGTGTGGATGTACGCTATCTTAACTTCCTCTCCAATTGAAACGTCTGTGAAGGAAGTGACAGCTGGTTTTAATGTACCTTTTCTTTTCGAGCAGCACTCGCCCTTCGGTATGGGTTTTCCATGGGGACATTCTCTTGGATGGCCTAGAAGGGTACATATCCTTTCCGTGACCTCTTCCGATAAAAGATGCTCGAATTCACAGGCCGGTTTTTCTATCTCTTCAGGGCCCATGTCAAGTACATCGACCATCAGTCTTTCCGCTAACCTATGCCTCCTGACTATATCTCTAGCCGAATTATGGCCTTTTTCGGTCAACTTCACCTTTCCCTCTCGCTTCGCGACCAGATTTCTCTTTTGAAGTTCGGCGAGAACCTGTTCCGTTATATCGTGTCCATGACCTCGTCTGAACCTTTTTCTGTGTTCTGAGGAGGAACCGTTGTTGGCTCTTTGAGTCATCCTCTCCTTAAAGCTCTCTATATCTCTTTTACCCTCCTCTTCTAAAGTCCATAACACTTCTAGAGCTTCATCCAATTCTATATCCGATAATTCTTCATCTACCATATCTTCTCAACTCCTCTCGTCTACATCTGGAATGAATTCATAACCACATTCAGGACATCGTATCATGCTGCAACTCCCTTGCAGAGGACACGACTCACATGAATTGACCTCGCCTTCGTCGAATTCCTTCCCACAAAGCGGGCACTTATGCTCCATCACACCAAACCTCCTAAGAACCTCGAGAGATGGTTCAATACACCCGCTACGAAGAAGGCGAAAGGTATGATGAAAGCGATGATAGCAGCTGCGGTCTTCAAACCTCTCTCTTTGATTATAACCAATACGTTAGCCACGCAGGGTATGAATAGAGTGATCGCTACGAGGGCGACAAGCATCTGAAGCTGTGTCAAACTACCGGCCATATTCAGGAGGCCCGCGGCTCCAAAATCCCTTCTTAAGAAACCCAGTATGAAAACTATAGAGGTATCTGAAGGTAGACCGAGCCAAGAAACCGCTATCGGTTCAAGAGCTTTGATCATCATGTCCAAAACTCCGGTGAGGTTCGCAACGCTCACAAGGAAAGTTCCAAGAACGAAAAGCGGAACAACCTCCTTGAAAAACATGACTACCTTGTAGTAAGTTTTACGCAGCACGTTCCTCCATTTCGGTACTCTGAGCGGAGGAAGTTCCATTATAAAATCTCCTCTTCTACCCGGCAGTATCTTGGAGGCGGCCCACGCCACAAAAAGAAGCTGGGAAAATACGATCAGAGCCCATAGGAAGAAAAAATGTATGGGAAGCGTGGCCATTATAGCGAAAAGAACGCCCAGCTGGGCCGAGCAGGGTATTCCTAGCGCGAGCATGGTCGTACCTATGACCCTCTCTTTTTTAGTATCTAAAACTCTAGTCGTCAGCGTCGCCATGGTATCACAGCCGAAGCCGAGCACCATCGGCAGGACCGCTTTACCGTTCAGTCCTACACGTCTCAAACCTTTATCCGCCATGGCCGCTAATCTGGGGATGTATCCCACATCCTCTAAAAGTGAGAACGCTAGGAAGAAAGTCGTTATGATAGGAAGTATGAGCGCGACAGCCCAGGTCAATCCGACAGTTATAACTCCGTACTCGCCGACGAGTATTCTAGAGACGAAGTTTTTGCCCATGAGGTCGTATATATTTGTCTTGACGAAAGGGTTGACGTGAGCCTGAAAAACGCCGACTTCCAAGTTATCCACTATCAGCTGTGCCCCGACAAATCCTACAAATTCGTATAGGAGTAAGAGCACCAACAGAAATATCGGTATGCCGGTCAAGGGACGCATGGTCATTTCGCTTATCTTCTCTTTCCAGGTTGTACTTTCAACGTCTTCTTTTTTCATGTACTTAGATGCGAGTTCTTCCGCCTTCTCTCTTATACTCATGGTTATAAGATAGGACAGGTCTCTGCTGAACTTTTTACTCAAGCTGTCTAGCACTTTTTGAGCTTTTTGAAGCTCGTCTTCTCCGATCTTCTCGCGGATATAATCCTCCATCTCATCCGGAACTGAGAGGTAAAGGAGCGCGACGCCTCTGTTTCCGAAAATTTCTGTCAGATCTTTCAGACCTTTCTCTATAGCCGAAGGATACTCCGGCTTCACGTCAGGCACGCTGGCTTCCTTCATTTTGGATTCCAATTCATTTATACCTCTACCCTCGGGAGCGACCGTCCCGACCACCGGAATGCCGATTTCGTTGGATAATCCTTCCATGTCTATATCTATCAGGCGGGTTTTCGCTTCGTCGATCATGTTCAGATTTAGGACAGCGGGAAGTCCAAATTCCGAGAGCTGAAGGAACAGCATCATCGCCCGCTTGAGATTCTTGGCATCTGCGGTCTGGATGATCGTATCAGGGTCCGTCCCGAGCAGTATATCTCTCGTAACTTTTTCCTCTTCAGAGATCGGCGTGAGTGAGTCGGCTCCGGGCGTATCTATCAGGACTTCCTCTCTTTCCGTGAGTGATAATTTACCCGTGCTTACCTCGACGGTGGTTCCCGGAAAGTTCGATACCTCTCTGTAAGTTCCGGTCAGCTCTGAGAAAACGACCGACTTGCCAACGTTTGGATTTCCCACGAGAACGTGAACTTCATCATCCTCTCCTATGTCTAACGTTTCTCTAGCGTATCTCATCTTCAATTATCCTCCACTGGACATTCGGTCTCGCTGCAGGACGGGATGGGCTTGCCGTGCGGACATTGAGTTGGAGCTCCTAACCTTTCACACATCGTATCTATCATCTCCATGTCAAAGATATGCTCCATCTCACAAGCCTTCTCGTGGATCGCTTCTCCATCCATAGAAAAGTACTCTACTAGGAACACCTCCAGAACCCTGTGGGTCCTGACTATCCTCTTTCCTTCTTCTTTTCCTTTTTCAGTCAATCTGGCACCTTTGTAAGGAATATATTCTACAAAACCGTCTTCATCTAACCCCGTTAGAACTTCAGTAACGCTCGGAGGAGCAACCCCCATCGCTTCCGCTATCTCCCCGGTCTTTACTTCTTCCTTTTCATTTTGTGCAGATAACTTGTAGAGAGCTTCAAGATATTCTTCTCGGGTGTTCTTGTTCATACATATAGATGCACAATGTCGATGTTATTTAAGTTTTAGGTGAGCCTAAAAATTAGGTGCCTTTCTGTTCCTCTGTTTTATTTCTCATCGTTAATTACTCAAAAAATATTGATTCCTCTCATTTTTATACTTATTTGTATCCTCGTAATGTCTCTTACACTCTTCAATTTTGGTTTGATCATTAAGGGTCCTTTTAAAGCCCTGCCATGATGAGCCTTAATCCCAAAATGTTATAATTAGATTTTCGTCTGATTATAAATAACCTTAGATGAAGCCTAAAAAAGCAAAACCTTAAAATAATAAATTGGATTATCTTATATATAGAGTGGATTGAATTGACTGGATCAAAGGTTGTTAAGGAAGGGATGGATAGTCTCATTCACTCCGGCTATTTTGAAAACAAAGAAAAACTGATGGATGAGGCTTTCAAAACGTTATTGGAAGTAAAACCTGAAATCCGAATAGAGGTGGCCGTTGGATTGTATAAAGAAGGTAAGGTAAGTCTGGGACGGGCTGCTGAGATCGCCGGTGTTTCACAGGAGGGTTTTAAAAACATACTGAACTCCCGGGGGATAAAAAGGGAGATAAAGGTACAAGATACCGAGACATTAGATAAAGAGGTTGATAAATTCCTTGACTAAAACCATCATCCTCGATACGGACATCATCTCCACATTCGCCAAGATCGATAGATTGACATTATTGAAAAATATCTTTTCTCAAGGTCTTCTAAAGATCACACAAGAGATATACGATGAACTTAGCGTGCCTCTAGATTTTGGATACGATTTCCCCGAGAAGATATACGATGAGATCGATGTGATATCTCTTACCGATGAAGAACAGAAGAGATATCAAGAGCTCCTCTTAGAGGACAATCCACCTAGATAAAGGTGAGATTGAAGCCCTCGTCGCCTGTATGGAAAGAGATCACGTATTTTCCTCATTAGATAATCTAGCTCTTAAATTTGCTAGAGAGTAAGGGGTCAATACACTCACACTCCATTCCATACTGAGGATCGGTCTTAAAAAGGGAGTCATCGACGAGGATGAGGTGAAGAATATTGTAGAGGATATCGAAAAGAAAGACAACACTAAAGTCAAAGATATTGAGGCGATATTCGATTGAACTTTTTGACTACAAATTAGAAACTAAAGGGCTAATAAATCTCACTAATTTAGTGTACTAACTATCTTCCGAATTTGGAACAGAATGGATTTGGACTTTATATATCCGAGAATAGTGTTTTAAATCTGTGAGTAGGGGTTGGAGAATCTTGTGGTTTTGGTTTACTAGTTGGTGGAGATCCTCGTACTAGATATGTTATATATAGCACGGATTTGAAACGGTTTTAGGGGATAGATGTGATCGCCGGTTTCAGGAAGGGCGGGTCTACTCTCCATTTAGCAGCGTCCTTCATCTCGTGACCGTCCATCCAATCCACTTCTACAAATATATCTTTTCTGGTGGGTAAAGCCCTGCCGTTGACCGAGTCATCATCCGGATCGTTGGACATCTCGTACTCCTCCGTATCATTCAGGCCGTCGTCGTCGGAGTCTACATCGGGGTCCGACGGGTCCGGGTCGGCGAAGTACTCGAAGGTGGATTTGAATTACAGCTCTACGGATTGCCAGCCTTTTTCTAGTGTCAAATCACCAGACCCTCTGCCTATAATTTGATCCAAATCAAATGCAGGTGGGAGAGATCAACGGAAATATTTCTCAAAACAGACTTTCTATATCGACGCCCATCCTAGCGTAGATATCTTTTAGGATCTCTTTACCCTCAGGTAATCTTGAATATATTGATTTGAGCATAACCTGATTGCCCTTTCTCTCAGATTCCACTAGATTCTTCAATGGTCCTTCTCTTAACACCCTGTCTAGCGTTTTCCTGTTGACATTTGTTCGATTGGCGGTATATTTCTTGTTTTTAGCACTCTCAGTAATTGACCAAAGGATCTGTATTTCGTTCATGTCGAGCCTTGAAATTAGTTCTCTATCTATCATGGATATTCCTTTTTTCATGGTATCGTCTTCGATGTGTTCTTTATTCTCGCTCATCTTCCAGGCTTCTTTACAATACTTGAAGAACCTTCTCAAGTTGTTTCCACTCCTTATGGACGCCATCTTGATTGCTTGATCAGAAAAGGGAAATTCGAACTCCGATTCAGAGCTGGTTAAGCAGTTTTTCATCCGTTTCTCCAAGATATCCTTTAAAGTCTCTTCTTTTAAAAATCTGGGGAGGATTATATTCTCAGAGACAGTTGAGTTCCTCAGCTTGACCAAATCTTCATCTCTTCTATAAGTCTCGCTGAAATATATGAGATTGCATTTACTTATCGCCTTCTCCAGCGTGGTGTAAAACTGCCTAGCTTTCCCTTCATCGAGCTTATCCACATCGTCTATTATATAGACATCGCTACCCCCTTCAAAGATTTTGGCGGTAGGAAAAGTTTCATCCTCCTGGTTGTGGTAGCTGACATCAAAGTTTTCCTTCTCCACAGATGCTCTGATATAGTTCAATAGACTTGACTTCCCACTTCCTATATCTCCGATGACCGCACAGATTTCGGAAATAGATGATTGCTCTATATACTCGGAAGTGAAAGGGTCCTCAGCTATTTTCAGTTCTTCCTCCCTATCGACGAATAAATTATCCAAATACGGCTCTTCGATCGGATATAGGTAAAAAGGGCTGGGTTTGAACTTCATTCATAAACACCTCCGAAGCTTCGGATATTGCGAACATGCTGTCGTATTGTACACATGGTACACATTGGTAAAATTGCGTACAGAGTATATATCATTTATCCCTTCTCTTTAAACTCGCATTTTTTTATCATCAAATTGTGAAAAATGTGAGAATCAAAGCACCTCAAAGGATCTCTATGCTCTATTGATTCACCGCCACCCATGAGACCATCGTCCGCAGGAAAGCTATTTCCGAGGATGCAGATGAATCTGTGATTCATCGGAGTGGAACGGGCATCGATGTGCAGCCATATCTCTTCACCGGTCGGGTTGTTCAGGAATCTCGTGCCGACTTTCCACTTCGCCGCATCACTCATCTCGTGACCAGTCATCTAATCGAGCTCGACGAATTATTCATTTATGACCTGTTTATTGATTTCAACTAACTGCCAGCCTTCAGTTAAATTTTTTTCACATTCATCTATATGTTTTGTATAAGTTCCTTCGTCAGATTCTTTTGCATATTCAAAATTAAAATGGCAATCTGAACTTGAGTATATCCAATATGTACTCTCGTTTTTTAGACTTAATTGATAATCCCAGATATTTTTATCAATTTCACCTTCAGATACCATTGAAAAATCATCCTTAAATTTTAAACTTAAACCTTTACCATACTTCGAAATATTACTAGAGATATCACAATCACCGCTTTTCACTTTAACATCTTCAAAAATTCTATTATTTAATTTATTATCTTTTTTAGGAAAGGGTATTACTAAAGTTGAATTACCCTTTTCTTTTAAATTTTCAATTTCTACCTTGAGACGATATTTGTGATATTCTTCTTTTTCATTGGTGTTTTCTTCTTCAATACAGCCAAACACAAAGGTAGAAAGTAAAATTAGACAAAAAACTAGAACCTTTATTTTCTGTATTTTAGCCATCTTCATAATTTTACACCTCTCAAAATGAATAAGATAACTTTATTGCATCCCAACATTCACCACAGAAGTTCATTATATTTTCTCGTTCACTACTTGATAATCTTGTTTGGAAAACACATTCATTATCACAATGCTCATAGTACCGATCACTATCCGTATCAATTAAATGATCTGCATCCGGATTATGCTCAGAATAACTTTTTTGAGGGTCATACAAACTTATAATATTGTGTCCTAATTCATGCATAAAGACATGCGCTTGCTCACTCGCTGATTCTATATTTTCATCAAAAAGGCAAAGCTTATCACCAGGAGTATCTGCTGTACCTAATCCTGAATCAGGATTATCTTTATCTAGATGTGCAAACAGACAATAGTGAAATTTCTGATTTTGGTGATCAAAGTATCCATTGTTTATCCCCCAATCTGCATCATCGATCTTATCTTCATGGTCATTGATATTCCCACCGCCACCCATGAGGTCATCGTCGATGTGCAGCCATATCTCTTCACCGGTCGGGTTGTTCAGGAATCTCGTGCCTACTTTCCACTTCGCCGCATCACTCATCTCGTGACCGTCCATATAATCCACCTCTACAAATATATCCTTTCTGGTCGGTACTGCTCTGCCGTCCACGGAATAGGTGTCGGAATTGTTGGACATCTCGTACTCCTCCGTATCATTCAGGCCGTCGCCGGAATCGTCGTTATCTTTTAGACCTGTTAGTTTTACGGTGATTCGTAATTTGGGGCATTTCCTGATAACTCCATCGTTTGCCAACCTTTCTTCAATGTCAACTCTTCTATATACAACCCTATCGTTCCACTTGAATCATATTTTCCTACATGTTTAGAGTAACAATCAAAGTAAACTATTTTAGTGTCATCACTAGAAGAACATACAAAATACAATTCTTTAGACTGTTTTGTTTTATTTCTCATGGTTAAATCGTCAAATAAGTATTTAAGACTCTTGTTTTCATACTCTTTTTCATCTTCGAATTCATCTTCGTATAACCTTTTATTCCCTTCGATTCGGATTGTTCCGTTAAAGCTAACTTTTAATGCTCTTCCATGTTTAGTACTATTTACATTGATAGAACCATCTCCCTCAGTGACTTTAAGCTCATACACTATCTCAGAAAGATTGCCATGAGATTCATCCCATTTGTCTTTTGCATCATAAGGTAGTGGCCATAACACAGTTGTTTGGTTGTCTGATTCCATTTCTAATTCGAAATGATATTCAGTGTAAGAGTGAAAATCTTCACTATCTGTATTTTCTTCGCCATCGAAATAAATATATCCGCCTGTAATCGCTACGACCAGAATGACTATTATTGCTATCAAATACCAATTTTTACTCACGTTCATATTATCACTAAATCCAGATATCCATGACTTGCATTACATCTGCCCAGTCATCATGATCTTTAGCACCATTGGAGCCATCAGAATAATCTATTAGCGTGGTCTGATATTCATAATTCATACAACTCTTATAATCTTGATTATATTCCTCGTCTATACCCTTGAAATAACCTGGTCTACCGACTGGTGTTCCGGTGAGCCCAAGGGAGTGACCTAATTCATGCATGAATGTCCCTGCTTGTGCGGTAACATCATCAACCAAACTGTGCCCGTCAGCTACGACAAATGTTTCTTTAACAGAGGAAGGATTTATACCAGATCTACCTGTCCATATCTCATCTGCAAAAACACAGTAGTGGAATTTGCCTTTTCTGCTTTGAGTGAAACCATGGTTCCCGTTGTAATTCGAGTTGTAAAGGTCCTGCTTAAATTCAGTTTCACTCAAGGGATCTCTATGCTCTATCTCTTCCCCACCACCCATGAGACCATCGTCCAGATGCAGCCATATCTCATCACCGGTCGGGTTGTTCAGGAAGCGTGTACCTACTCTCCACTTAGCTTCATCACTCATCTCGTGACCGTCCATATAATCCACCTCTACAAATATATCTTTTCTGGTGGGTAAAGCCCTGCCGTCCACCGAGTCATCATCCGGATTGTTAGACATCTCGTACTCCTCCGTATCATTCAGACCGTCGTCGTCGGAGTCTACATCGGGGTCCGACGGGTCCGGATCGGCGAAGTACTCGAAGGTGGATTTGAATTACAGCTCTACGGATTGCCAGCCTTTTTCTAGTGTCAAATCACTAATTCTCCTACCAATAATTCGATCCCCATCAAGTTTTCCAACATTTTCATAGTAACAATTGAAATTGACTATTTTCAAATTATTTGAAGAAGAATATGCGAAATAGGAATCTTTCTGTTTCTCTGTTTTATTTTTCATGGTTAATTCCTCAAAAAAATATTGATCCCACTCATCTTCATACTCGTTTGTATCCTCGTAAAGTCTCTTATGCCCCTCAATTATGATTGAATCATTAAAGGTAACCTCTAAAGCCTTGCCATGATTAGTTTTATTAATAGTAATTTCTCCATTTCCTTCTTTTATGTTTAGTTCATTCACTAATTCTGAGGTGTTATCGCTCCCCTCTTCATAAGGGTCATAAGGAATTGGCCACAGAACCGTAGTTTTGTTTTCTGATTCCATCTTCAATTCAAAATGATATTCAGAGTAGGAGTGGTTTTCTTCGTCATCTGTAT
>CAZPCW010000023.1:0-28026 GCA_964585175.1 uncultured Thermoplasmata archaeon | reverse complement strand
GTAACCTTTACCAAACGGCTGGAAGCCCCGTCCTTTATGGCGGGGAGGATGTCACGCCCTACGAAAGATACATCTTATACCATGAACTCCAGGAGATAAAATACAGAGCCAAAGGGTACGGGGTAAAAGAAGCTCATCTGAAAGCTAAGGAAGACGAAAAGATCTGGGAAGGAGACCCGAGATGGGAAGAGTTAAGAAGGGAGATAAATCTCGTAGGAAGAGATTTCTTGACGGATATATCCGGATTTGGAGATGATCTATTCGATAGATTGATGAAAAACAGACCATACTTTGATATGGACGAATTGAAATATGTGAAGGGAATAGGTGAAAAGAGGTTCAATATTTTGAAAGAAGAGTTCTGGTGTTTCGGTGACTGATCTCCTTCAGGTTTCTATGTGATCTCCAGGTTTTAGTATCTTATTTGGTATGTCCTCTTCATCTAATCTTTTTTTAAGACCCTCAGCGTCTTCCATGTCTTCTTTTGGATTGTAGTGGAAAGGTACCACGATCTCGGGTTTCAATCGCTTGAAAGCCTCAACGTAATCGTCGTAATAATCTTGGAAACAAGCTGTGAATACTGCATTCACGCCTTTCGTATCGGGAAAGTACGCTGAATCTCCAGCATGTAATAGACCGTTGTAGAAGTAACTTACAGAATCATCCGAACCATAACAGTCGCAGTCTAGTACTTCGATATTACCGATGTTGTCGCCGGCCGTTACAATATCTCCTTTCAGATCGAATTTTTCCAAAGTTGTTTTTGGACCATAAAGCTCTGTATCTTCGTTTATCTTATTGTAATCCTCTGGATCAAAGTGATCATCGTGTTCGTGCGTCAAAAGTATTATATCCGGCTTTTTTTCATATTCAACGGTCAGATTCGGATCGATCAAGATGTGTTTTTCTCCAAAGATTTCCAACGCCGCGTTTCCTAACCATCTTACTTTCATCTTACCCACCTTTGATTTCTTGAACGTTCATCGAAAATAAAAAATTTTTGAAGAGAATAGGGAGGAAAATGATTAAATACAAAAGGTATATTAGACTCAAATATGGCAAAACAAGAAGGTGGTGGAGGCTTTCAATCCGCCGCAGGCCTTATGCGATACTTCGACGAGGAAGAGGAGAAGAGTCCCAAGATCGATCCTAAAACCGTCATTGTGTTGATAATAGTGATGATGGTGTTTATAGAGATAGCGAGATGGCAGTGGCCGGTACAATAAATGATTTAAATTCAGGACTTGGCTTTCCTATTTTTTGTGATATATTGGGGTATTTGCATTTACAGATCTATTTTTGAATTTGTCTCTCGAGTATCAATCTCTTAGAGATATCATCTATGTTGGATTTTTAAAGAACTTCTAGGCTAGCGAAGCGTAAATGAATCAGCGTGACAAAAGTACTTATTTAAGCCGAACTGGTTCTCTTTTCTTAGAGTTGTTTTAAAAAATCATGATTTTCACTTTACAATATAGCATCTTATAATGAAGGCTAATAACATTTTAAAAAATAATTTAATTATATATAAACTGCAAAACCCAATATATAAATAGAGGTTATATTTTGGAAAATTGATTTCCAATCTAAGGATATAATAAAGTTTGGACATGATAAGCATGAACGGTAAACAACCTTTAAGAATAGGAATAAACGAAATAATAAAAGATGATTTAAATAAAAAAGACAGTAAGGTTTAACACCGGGTGATTTTAAAATGCTTCGAGATAATTTATTTTTTGAAGAATGGTCAAGTAGAGCTTTAAATAGTATCTTGGTCTTGTTTTTGATATGTCTCTTGTTCACTTCCGTTTTTAGTAATGTCACACTTGCCGAACCAAAGGGTCCTTTTTCAGAAAAAACAAATTCGAACGGGGTAACAGAGAAAATCGAAGTAAAAGAAAAAAATTGGACTAAAGATGGGTTTCTAAATAATACGTCCCAGAATAAGGATGAAAATAATTTAGAAGATCAAGAAAAAGACGAATGCAATCCGATATGTAGACCCGCAGATGTTGAAAAAAATAATCATTATTCTAAACAGAGCAATAAAGGGAGGTATAAGCGGGATTTACAAAACAAAAACAATGTAAACCATTCAGAAGCTGAAATTGAGTTGGAAAAGGAAACCCCTAAAGATAGGGTCTATACGGATAAAGAAGACAGAGATTATCCTGAAGAAAATGTAATATCTCAAAGCGATAAGTGCAAGATGAATTTCTTAAGAAACTATTCAAAAAGAAATTCTAAAAAACAAACAAAGACAGATTTAAAAGTCATGAATAGTAGCCTAAGGAGAGATATGGAAGTCGATGGAAGTGTAAATATTGATTCTCCCACTAGTGGATCGGTCAATGCTCCATTAGATGTCTTATGGACCAATACTTTGGATGATTCTGAATATGATGAACTCGAATTAACTTGGGAAGGCCCCGGTTCAAAAACCACAAAAAAGGTATGGAGTCCTTCCAATGACCCAGGAGAGTATACTATCAGCGCCGATAGTATATATAATGGAGATAATGAAATCAAACTAACCGCTTATACTCAGAATGATATTTTCGTAGATAACGATAAAGTTAGCGTGGATGTTAGCGGTGGTGTGGATACTCCTGGGCCACCTGAAATAAATATTTTAGAACCAAAAAATAATGTAGAATATTACTCTCCAAAATTGATTTTAAATTGGAAAGTCACGGATAATTGTGAATATGAGCTCAATACCATCAAACACCGCTTAGATGATAATGGATGGATCGAACATTCCGCAAGTGGTGACGTCGACGAGGGAGAATATAATTATAACGACCTTGCTGATGGATCAAATCACGATATAGAAGTATGGGCCAATAATACTGGCGAATATAACGACAGCGTAACGCATAGTTTTACGGTTGTGAATCCAAAACCTACTATTTCGATAGAGGATCCGCCTAATAATAAGGTGATCTCATCAGAAGATATAACAGTAAACTGGAGCTCTAGTGATGAAGGTTATAATGGGTTCGGCATTGACTTTCATAAAGTTCAAAAAAATGGAAATAGTTGGAAAGATCCAGACAGCTCAAATTCACACCAATTCTCCAATTTACAGGAAGGGGATAATAATCTCGAGGTTAAAGTTGTCGATAAAAAAGGTAAATATGACACAGATAGTGTTTCCGTAACGTTAGATCAAAGCAAACCTTCTCTAGATATCAATTTGAAAAACAATGAAGATGGCATATTTAATGAGAGTGATGTAACTATTGAATGGTGGGGTGAAGATGAATACACTTCTATAGATCATTATGTGATAAAGAAGGACGGTGTTAAGGCGAAAGAGTACTATGAAAATTCATCACACACTTTCAATAATCTAGAGGATGGAAATCACACGCTTGGAGTAACGGCATTTGACGAAGTGGGCAATAGTATTAAAAAAAATATCAACATCACTATCGACACGAAGGAACCTAATGTTAGTATAGATAGCCCGAATGATGAAACCATACAGGACAGCAGCAATATTACCCTGTGGTGGAACAGTAGCGATGGCGGAAGTGGTATAGATCATTACGAGATTAAATCCGGCTCTAATGACTTCCAGAATGAAAGCTCTCCTTATAATTTTACCGGACTTACCGACGGTCAGTACAGTTTATACGTCAAATCTGTGGATAGAGCCGGTAACACAGCAATAGAAAATGTAAACATAACCATAGATACTACATCTCCTAAGGTTAATATTACGGATCCAAAGGAATCGACCATTCACAATAAAAGCAATTTATCTATTTGCTGGAAAGGCAGTGACAATGTAAGTGGTATAAAAAATTATGAAGTTAAGCGGGACAGTAATGATTACAGGAATATAGAAAAAAATACATCCTACGAATTCATTGACCTTTCAGATGGCTCTCATATCCTTTACGTCAAAGCTGTAGATGATGCCGGTAACACGGCTACAAACAATGTAAATATAACCGTAGACACGATTGATCCGAATGCTGATGCAGGTGGACATTATACTATAGAGGAAGGAAATAATCTGACCTTCAATGGTACTGCTTCAAGTGATAATGATGAAATAGAATCTTGGCAATGGGATTGGACAAATGACGGAACCTATGAAGGTAGTGGTGCAAAGCCTACTCACAACTATTCAGAGGCCGGAAATCATACCGTAAAACTACAAGTCACAGATAGGGCGGGTAATACTGATAAAGATAACGCTATTGTAATAGTAAAGGATGTAACTCCACCGACAGTGAACATAACCAATCCTGGTGATAACAGCATTTTCAACTCTAGTCATATACCTATTGAATGGTCTGGCGAGGATAATAATGCCGTAGACCACTATGAAGTAAAATATGATTCGTACAGTTATACCAACGTCGGAAGTAATAATTCTTATGAATTCGTTAATATTTCCAATGGTGAACATGATTTTTCCGTTAAAGCAGTTGATGGATGGGGTAATAAGGCCGAGGATAATATAACCGTGATTGTAGATACCGTTAGGCCTATTATTGAAATAAACTCGCCCAAAGAGGGCGTTGTATATCCATCAGATAATATTACTATAAACTGGTCCTCTTCTAACAACGCTACTGATCTTGGGATATCTAATAACAAAATTAGGAGGGATAATGTCTCGGGATGGAAAAATCTCTCCTCGACTACAAAAAAGAGCTACTATAATCTTAATAACGGTCAGCACGAGGTTCATATTAGAACGAGCGACGAAGCAGGTAATACGGCAACAACAAATGTCACCTTTACGATAGACACAGATTCACCGATAATAGAGATAGATTCACCTTGCGATGATGAATATCTTGATAATGATTCAGTTGAACTAAGCTGGACAGGTTCAGACAATACCACCGAATTGAACTATAAAGTTAAATCGAACAAAAACGGTGATGAGTGGGAGGATGTAAATTCTTCTACGAGTAAGACACTAAAGAATCTTTCAAACGGAACTCATGATATATATGTAAAAGCCATCGATGAAGCTGGAAATAACGCCACGGCTAATGTTACCTTTACTGTAGATACAGAAAAGCCACTTACAAACGTCACGATGTCTCGCAAATCTCATATTTTCAACTCAACTTCTGTAAGAATCCAGTGGAACACCTCAGAGAGTGTTTCGGGGTTAAAGAAATACAGACTCGTATTGAACGGTACGGAAATATACAGCGGCACGAATGAGTCCTATCAATTTTCTAACCTTGCTGATGGTAAAAAAGAGATCATCCTCATAGCCGTAGATAAAGCCGGAAACACGTTTGAAAAAGAATTCAATATAACGATAGACACCACTTCTCCCGAAGTCAGCCTTATCAGGCCAGATAAAAGCGAGAAATTTAACACCTCCTGTGTAAGATTTGAGTGGAACTCTAATTTTAGCATCTCTGGATTTTCTCAATACAAACTCAAAATGAACGGAACTGAGAGATACAGTGGAAAAAATGAATCGATAGAATTAAGTAATCTAGGGGATGGCAGGAAACGGTTTACTCTCATCTCGATAGATAAGGCCGGAAATAAAGCTGAAACAACTTTTAATATCACGATAGATACTCATCGGCCCGAGATAACCATAATCTCTCCAAAGAAAGATGCGATTATAAAAAGCGACTCAATTAAACTCAATTGGAAGTCATGGAACAATAAAACCCACCTAGGTATAGACGGTCATGTGATGTTTTTAGATGACAAACGGATAGGGAGTAAAATACAGAATAGCAGCCATACCTTCGAAAGTCTATCCGACGGTGAGCATACGATCAGGATAAAAGCCATCGATGAAGCCGGTAATAACGCCAAGGCTAATTTTACCTTTACTGTAGATACAGAACCACCACTTACAAACGTCACGATGTCTCACAAATCTCATATTTTCAACTCAACTTCTGTAGGAATCCAGTGGAACACCTCAGAGAGTGTTTCGGGGTTAAAGAAATACAGACTCGTATTGAACGGTACGGAAGTATACAGCGGCACGAATGAATTCTATCAATTTTCTAACCTTTCTGATGGTAAAAAAGAGATTACCCTCATCGCCGTAGATAAAGCTGGAAATAAAGCTGAAACAACTTTTAATATCACGATAGATACCCATCGGCCCGAGATAACCATAATCTCTCAAAAGAAAGACGCGATTATGAAAAAGGACTCAATTAAGCTAAATTGGGAATCATGGAATAATAAAACTCATCTAGGTATAGACGGTCATATGATGTATTTAGATGACAAACGGGTAGGCAGTAAAATACAAAATAGTAGCCATACCTTTGAAAATCTATCCGACGGTGAGCATACGATCAGGATAAAAGCCATCGATGAAGCCGGTAATAACCGAAATGATTCTATCTCTTTCACCATAGACACTATTCCGCCAGAAATAGAAATAACTTCGCCTCAACACGGAGAAAGAATATTCAACGAAAGTATAACGATGGATTGGGAAGCTAGTGATAATACTTCGTCAGTTGATTTTTATGAGGTAAAAATTGATCGAACTGAATGGGTAAAACTGGTCAACGAAACAGATCATGAATTAAACTCGTTAGATACCGGAGAACGGAGGATAGAAGTCAGAGCTGTGGATAAGGCGGGAAATAGCGCCAATGCAAGCGTTCGTTTTGAGATCTTACCAGATCAGATCTTGGAGGAAGTAGAGGTGAATGATGGGGATCCAAAAACTACAGAGAAAAAAGTCAGCGTAGATATCGGTGTTAGAGATGAGATATATAACCTTACTAAGATCAGAGTAGCGCTTGATGAATCCTTTACCAAAAAGACTACCGGATGGACAAAATATGAAGAAAATTTCTCATACGGACTGTTGTCAGAAAGTGGAAATTATACCATATACATAGAGGCGAAAACGGAAGAAGGTTTGAGAACTGGGACCTTTTCTAGAGAAATAAATTACAAGCTGAATGAAAGCGAACAGGTGGAGGATGAAATCGATCTAGAGTATTTAGGAGTATCTACAATCGTTTTCGAAGAGAATCTCGAGTATGAGTTGAGATGGGACAACAATGGATCAAACAAAGTGAATGAATACGGACTTATCGCTAATTCTTCGAAAAGAGAATCGTGGGTACATAAGAAAGAACTAACGGATACGAATTTTACTTATAAATTCGAAAAAAATGAAAAGGTATGCTTTGAGTTGATCGCCAAAGACGAATCAGGGAACGAGGAAAATATCACGTTCAATGTCACTGCAAATTTACTCGACTTGAATAAAACGAGTAAAGAGTGGAAAGTTGGGCAGAGTGAAAGATTGTCAGTTGATATTCCCGAGGAAAGAAAAGAAGAAATCAATGTCACATGGTACGTGGATGGTGAAAAAAAAGAGGACGGTTTTGTATATGAACCTGATCTGGGATCGGGTGAACACAGTATACTTGTGGGGATATCTGATGGTTCTCGTAATATAAATAAAGTTAAAAGATATGATATAGAAATAGAAAGTAAAAAAGAAGAAGGATTTCCGTCATTTTACATCATAGCGGGCGTTGGATCGATAGTTGGAGGCTTACTTGTCGGTATTTTGCTCATAAAAAGAAGGAAAAATAAAACTGGGGTATCGACACAATCTGAAAAACCCATGTCGCAAAAACGGAATATTTCTGGCAGTTCCAAGGTAAATCTTTCAGAAGAAAATACATCTACCAAAAATAGAACGGTAGAAAATGGGTCTTCTCATACTGTTTCAAATCAGGGACAGCGACAAACCGTTCAATCACGCTCTCAATCTTCTATAGATGAAAAAACTAAACAGTCTTCAAGTGTTTCAAACGGAGCATCACAGAGCTTTGTTGATTCTACCACTGTGATTAAAAGTATTTTCAAGGAAAAAGGTGAAGCGACTAAACAAGAGATCCGTGATCATCTAAGAAATAAAAAAGGTCTAGAGGTTTCTCCGAAGGAAATTGAAAAGGAGATCAAAGAATTGATTCAGGAGGAAAAGTTAACACTTCAGCCACAGAGAACCGGATCCAACTTATATAAATGGAATGAAAACTAAAGTTTCAGCTGGGGCAGTGATTTGGCAAAATTTATATTCCGTGCGTACTATCCATATTTGTAAAGGGTATGAAAAGAACAACAAAACTTCAGAGAATTCGGGAACTCATCCGTATACTTCGAAGCCATGGACTTCACGATTTCATAAAAGAGATGGGTCTTTCAAGCTTTCTTTCTAGATCTAGGATGGAGGATGAAATTGAGAGGAAGCTTGAAGATGTGAACGCTTCAGAATTAAGGTCGCTTTTCGAAGATCTCGGGCCGGCGTTCATCAAACTTGGTCAATTTTTGGGTATGAGACCTGATCTCATCCCTCCTCATTTTGCAAAAGAAATGCAAAAATTGTACGACGAAGCGACTCCTTTTTCCTCTGAAAAGGCTAGAGATATCATAGAAAAAGAATTGGATGGGAGTCTAGATGAGATATTTGATGAATTCTATAACGAACCTATAGCAGCGGGATCGATAGGGCAGGTTCACGAAGCGAAATTGAAGAACGGCGAAGAGGTAGTCGTTAAGGTTCAGCGTCCAGGTATTGAAGAAAAAGTTAAGGCCGATCTAGAATTGATAGAAAGATTTACCAGCGTTTTGGAAGACATCTATCCTGAAAGTGAAATGTATCAGCCCCACGAAGTGAGTAAAGAGTTCAAAAAGATGTTAGAAAAGGAATTGGATTATACCGTTGAAGCGAGAAACGCTCAAAGATTTTATAATGCTTTTGACGGCCAGCCTGAGATCCATATCCCTGAAGTTCATTGGGAATATTTGACTAAAAGAGTCCTCGTTCTGGAAAACGTGAAGGGAAAAAGCATGAGAACATTGATGGACGGTGATTATTCCCAGGAATTCAAATCTGAGATGGCTAAAAAGTTTGCTCAAAATATGATGAAACAGTTTTTTATCCATGGCATATTTCATGCTGATCCTTCACCGGGTAATATCCATTTTTGTGAGGAAGACGGTTCATTGACTCTTCTGGATTTTGGGGCGATCGGAAGATTCACCGAAGAAACTAGGAATAATTTGATAGACATCTTTATAGGGATGTTCGAAGAAGACATCGACAAAGTCAAAGATCTTCTCTTGGAGATAGGGGAAGTAAGGGGGGATTATGACGAAGAGGAACTAAAGTGGGATATCGAAAATGTATTACAGCTTTACAGAAACAAACCTGATCTTATGCTGAAAGAAGGTCTAGATAACGAGATCATGGAGATCGTTCGAACTCACAATATAGCTTTACCAGTAGATTTTCTATTGATGGAGAGAGCTATCGCCGAGACAGAGGGAATCTGCAGCAGTTTAGCTCCTGAATTTGACTTTTTTGAAGCTTCTGAACCGGTCATAGAAGAAGTGATAATAGAAAGGTATCACCCTAAGAAACAGATAAGAAATATTTTCGAATCTGTAAATAACTACAAGGACTTATTCTTGAACTTTCCTGACAGAGCTAACAGCGTCCTGGATAATTTACAAAAGGGTGAACTCAAGATAGACATAGAACTACAAGGTCTAGAAGATATGGAAAAAACAATGGATTCTATATCTAATAGATTGACTTTTACTATCCTAACAGCTGCTATAATAATAGGTTCAGCTTTGATCGTTAATTCGGGCCAAGAAGGTGTATTTGCACCTTATATTTTCCTTATAGCTATATTTATAGGTATATGGTCGATAATCACCATCATAAGAAGGGGCGAATATTGATACGTTGCGATTAGAATTTATTTGAACGTTTCATCAGCCTCTCTCTGAAGCTGTTCTATTTGAGATTCTTCCAGTGCATTAGGATTCACAGGGATCAGTAAGATGGAACCCCCAACGGCTACTTGATCTTTTAAGGATTGTATTAAATGTAAAACGGTTTTGAAGGTGTTGTTGGTAGTCAAGAATTCGATTCCGTTGAAGAGTATGATGGACCCTTCCTTGGCAATATAAGATTCTAATTTCAAACTCAATTTTTCCAGATTTTTAGGTTTAACAGCGTCTTTGTCGTCCATATCGGATAACCATATCATCGAGATATCTGGGGTATTCTTGTTGTCAGTAGATCCTTCTTCTTTGCCCTCGAATAAATCCTCTAGATCGTATTTTTTCTTCGCTTTATCAGGATACTCTCGGGCCACACATACGCCGACCCTGGTTTCCTTCGATAGTCTTTTGAATAGATCGTAAGATTTTTCCAGGTCTTCTGTTTTCAATAAATTTGTAGATCCTTCGTAGAAATCTTCTATATCATATCCAAGTTCTTCTTTTTCTTCTTCCTTGGTTTCCTTTTCTTCACTATTGGTTTTGACATCTTTCTTTTCTTTATTTTTTCCCTTTGATCGTTTTTCGTGAATTTCTTTTTGAACTTGAGATTTCAGTTTTTCCTCTTTCTCTATTTTTTCAGCTTTAGACTTTTCCTCACCCGTCTTTTTAACTTCTGCCGAAATTTCCTTTTCAAAGTTTTCGATCTCCTCCATAGAATCTTGGAACTTTTTGACTTTCTCTAAAGTATCCATAAATTCTTTTTCCTTTATAGCCAGATTTGCCTGTTTGAGATGACTAACGGGTTTGGAAATATCGGCGCCTTGTTCCTGAGCCTTCTTCAATCTTTCTTTCCCCTCTTTCATTATTTCTTGTACTTCGTTGGGGATCTTTCTGAGAAGCTTTTCTTTAGCTTTATTCAGATTCTTTTGAATTTTTCTTTTATTTCCATCTTGATGTGCTTTTTTCGCTTCTTTTATCAGTTTTTTCGCTTCATCGCATTCGAGACCGATACTCTTGGAAAGCTCTTTCATCTTAATTATTTCATTCACGCTCATCTCTCCAACCTTCATATCAGATTTCTCGCCGATCTCCGTAGATTTCTCAATCATTTGATGTGATGTCTTGAATCTTCTTTCGTCCTTCGCTCTTTTCGCTTTTTCGAGATATTCTACAAAATTTTCTTTTTTTTCAGAGTCAAAAATAGAGTCTTCCTTTTTTTCCAATTCGGAGATCCTTTTTTCGATCTTTTCGGCTAATATGTCCGATACTCGATCTTTTGCATTTTCTAACTCTTGTAAAGCTTCATTGACATTACCGTTTTTGGATAGTTCTAGAGAAGTTTGAATTATGCTTTTCGTATCGGATAAATATAGGTCGAACTCTCTAGCCACTTCCAATATTTCAGCAAGATCTTGGACCGTTCTATTTATCCTCTTTTTCAACTCTTTTCTTTCACTTTTTTCCCTTCTTTCGACTCTTCGTAAACCTTTTTCTAGAATCGAAAAAGCGTACTCATATCTACCTTTGCTCATTCTCTCCTTGGCTTTTTGTCCTTTCTCTTGTAAAGACTTATAGTTAAGATCTTTTTCTTTCCAATTTTCGATATTTTTTTCTAGCTTTTCTAGATCTTTATTGAACTTTTCTAATTTTTCTGCGAATTCCAATCCTTTTTCTAATTTGCCGATGGCTCGGAAGAATCTAGTGGAGGAGGCTAAATCTTTAGCTTCATCAATAAGCTTCTCTAAATAGTCAGTTGGTCCCGGCTCTTTACTCAATTCAGATAGTTTTTGGTCACACTCTTCTCTCAATTCTTTGAACTTTTGTTCTCTATCCTTTTTTTCTTCTTCCTCAAATACCGCACCGCAGCTAGGACATTCCGTCTCGTGTCTTTTAACCGTTGCCCCGCATGCAGAGCACTCGAATACGAGGCTCTCCATTTCTTTCTCTTTTTCTGAACTGAACTTTTCTAATTCATCGAAAAAATCGTCTATAGAATCATGGCTGGTGTCGTCGTTATCTAAAATCTCCTTTCCTTTTGGATCGTCGTTTTTTTCCTTATCGAATGGTGTTTCCGAGTCTTCGGTTTGTTGGAGTTCCCTGTTCTTATTTTCAGGACGGTTCAGACGATCCTTCTCCTTGATGATCTCATTTCTCTCCAGGCCGCATTTCGGGCATTTTTCAGCTCCTTCTGGTAAAATCGATTCACATGCGGGACATTTGATTTGAGGTTTTTCTGACAGCAGGGCACACCTCTTTTGATATTCAATATTTTAGAATGTCATATATACCTTTTCATCGAACTTCATTTGGATTTTAATTTTAGAAATAGTAGGGCCTCTTTATTTTGTTTCAAAAGTTTATCTAAAAAGTTTACAAAAATTTTCATACTCGTACAATACTTTTAAATACAAGAATTCAAGATTGAAACATTACAATTTGGAGATATTGAATGATTTTAAATTGAGGTGGGTAAAATTGGAATATAGACAATTTGGCGAAATAGATTGGAACCCTTCAGCACTCGGTTTTGGAGCGATGAGGCTGCCCTACGAAGATGATGATAGAGGTGCGATCAAAGAGGACAAAGCTATAGAGATGATCAGATGGGCTATAGATAACGGTGTAAATTATATCGATACAGCCTGGCCTTATCATGACGAAGAGAGCGAAAAACTGGTTGCAAAGGCATTGAAAGACGGTTACAGGGAAAAAGTGAAAGTGGCGACCAAACTCCCTTCATGGGAGGTTAATGACTCTGATGATCCCGACGAGTTATTGAACAAGCAGTTGGAAAAACTTGATGTTGACAAGATCGACTTTTACCTTCTTCATGCATTGAGTAGAGATCATTGGGAGACTTATCAATCATTAGATATCGATATATTCGAATGGATGAAAGAGAAAAGAGAGGAAGGAAAGATAGATTACCTCGGTTTTTCTTTCCATGACGATCTAGACCTCTTTAAAGAGATCGTCGACGCTTACGACTGGGACTTCTGCCAGATACAGTACAACTATTTGGACCAGGAATTCCAAGCTGGTGTAGAAGGATTGAAATACGCTGCGGATAAAGGAGTAGGGGTTATCGTTATGGAACCGCTTCGTGGAGGTAAGCTGGCAAAAGAACCGCCCGAGTCCGTCAAGGATATATGGGATGAGGTCGAAGAAGATAGAGAACCCGTCGAATGGGCCCTCAAGTGGCTTTGGGATCAGCCCGAGGTTTCTCTAGTACTCAGCGGCATGAGCGAGTTAGAGCAGGTGAAGGAAAACGTGAAATACGCATCTGAATCTGGAGTAAATGCTCTTTCGGACAAAGATCGGGATATCATCGATAAAGTGGCTAAAAAATATACAGAGATCTCGCCGGTCGAGTGCACAGGCTGTAACTACTGCGTACCATGCCCCAACGATGTTTCGATCCCTAGAAACTTCAGGATGTACAATCAGGCTGAAATATATGATGAATACGAGAAATACAAAGAGATCTGGGACGAAAACATGAAAGACGAGTCCAAAGCAACTGCCTGCGTAAGGTGCGGAGAGTGCATAGAGAAGTGTCCCCAGAACTTACCGATAATGGACTTACTAGAGGACGTTTCGGCGTATTTTGAAGACTGAAACTTCTTTTTCCTCAGAAACTCCTTACTCAAAATATTTATAATATCTATTCTTTTTTTAATAAGAAGTATGATTGTACTTTTCGTGGACGATGAAGAAGGGATAAGAGATCAGGCTAAAATCTACCTTGAAAAAGAAGATTATATTTCCCAAGTGGAAACCATAAAGACGGCGGAAGAATCACTAAATGCCTTTGAGGAAAAAGAAATAGACGTGATAGTCAGCGACTATAAGCTACCTGATATGAATGGGGTAGATCTTCTTAAAAAGATCAGGGAAGAGGACAAGGAGATACCTTTCATAATTTTGACAGGAAAGGGAGACGAAGATATAGCTATCAAAGCTCTCAATTTAGGAGCGGATAAATACTTCAAAAAACAGCATGACACGCAGGAGTTGTATTCGAGTCTCGCTAAATCGATCAGAGAGCTTTACGAGGAGAAACAAAGGAGCGAGATTTTCAAGGACTTTCCGCCTGAAGTCTATGATTTGTTAAAAAAGATGTTGAGCGGCGAAATAAGATCAATTGAACCCACCATATTTGACAATGAAGGTTCATCTACATCTTATCCCGAGACTGAAGAGATACTGGGTCTGAGCAGTGAAGAAACGGTGGAAGTATTAGAATCTCTAGTAAGGGAAGATATCCTAGAAAGGAATTTTTACGATCAATTTTTGGTCTGCCCGGACTGTGCCTCTTCTAATATAAAGATATCCTCATCTTGCCCGAATTGTGGTTCTTTCAAGACCCAAAAAAAGGAGATAATCGAGCATCTTGATTGTGGTTACCAAGGTCCTACTGAAAGATTTGAAGGAGAAGATAGAGAATATATCTGCCCTAAGTGCCATGAGGAATTACAGGCAATAGGAGTGGATTATTCAAAGATGTCTGATATAGGGACCTGTGAAGATTGTGGAGAGATATTCGATTCTCCTGATTACTTAATGAGGTGTGATTCCTGTGAAGAGGAGTATAAGTTAGAAGATGGTGATAAGAAAAACATCTATTCCTATGAATTGAACGAAAAAAAGAAGATGGAACTCAGGAAGAAATTGAAAGGAAATCGATAACGCCTTTAATAGGATGTGGGAGAGATTAAAAAGAGCATAATAACTATCGCAGCGATGATTATTTTATCTTTGATCCTTTTCGTTTACCTTCTAGATTCTATGATAATTTTAATTTGTCTATCGATAAGTGGCCTAGCCGCAGTTTATTTTCTTGCCTCTTTTTTGATATCTAAAAATACTGAAGGAACATCGAAAAGATGGTATCCCGCCCCTTTTTTGTTGTTCAGCATATTTTTACCATTAATAATAGGGGCAATCTTTTTGTTCTTCGATTTTTTTTCTTGGGTACTCATCATCTTGTTGACCAGCTTGACGTTCGTATTTTTCTACAACTTTTTGATGATACCCTTAGCCTTAGCAAGTAAGTATTACGAAGAAAAAAGAGAAGGCGACCCTCAGGCTTTCCCTGAAATAACTGTTCTCGTTCCGGCTTTCAATGAAGAAGATCATATCGAGAAGTGTATAGAAGGGTTGTTAGAAACGGATTATCCTGAGAGGAAAAAACAGATACTAGTTATCGACGATGGAAGTACTGATAAAACTCTTGAGAAAGCTAAAAAGTACGAAAGTGATAATCTTAAAGTTTTACACAAGAAAAACGGAGGAAAATATTCCGCCTTAAACTATGGGTTGATGTTCGCTGATGGTGATATCGTATTTTCTGTAGATGCAGACAGTATAGTTTCTAGAGGAGCAGTAAAGCTGATGGTCAAACGATTTCAGAGTTCTTCTGACATCGGAGCTATAGCTGGTAACGTGAAGGTTTTGAACGAAAATAGTTTCTTAACCCGATGTCAAGCTCTTGAATACCTTGTTGGAATCAACATTTTTAGAACCGCTTTAGACGTATTCGGTTCAGTTTCAGTCGTTCCCGGGTGTTTAGGTGCTTTTCGTAAGAATCTACTCAAGGGTGGGGGTTCTTATGACCCTGATACTCTCACTGAGGATTTCGATGTGACTATCAAGATGAGAAAATTGGGTAAAACAGTCCAGGCGAGCAGTGAAGCGTTCGTTTTCACGGAAGTACCTAACAATATCAAAGATCTTTATCTGCAGAGGATACGATGGTACAGAGGAACATTCCAAACCCTATTGAAACATAAAAATATATTGACGAATCCAAGATTTGGACTTTTGCAGACTTTATCTTATCCTTTCCTGCTAGTTTCGGTACTATTTTTACCCATAGCCGGAATAGTGGTTTTGATTTCGATAATATTAAGTATTTTGAATGGATTATTTTTACATATGTTGGGAATTTTCTTTTTCTTCAACGTGATAATGATATTGACTTCACTTTTAGCTGTTGAACTTGAAGGTAGCGGACGTGAACTTTTGATCTACTCCCCGTTTCTTATGTTCGGATACAAACATCTGCTAGATTTATTCAAAATTAAGGCTTTGATTGACGTTATCAGGGGTAAATATGAATGGACTAGCCCTGAGAAGGAAGAAGCAGGTTGAAGATGTCTTTAAAACTACAAAAAAGATAAATCCTCTAAGTGGTACTTAGATTCTATGGAGCTTAAAATTCAAGAGAACAGGAAGATAACTTTGCTACTTCTCTTGACATCATTATTTTTTCTTCTCACCTTGATAGTGGCTATAGGTCAGACTCAGAGTATGGATGAAGAGATCACATCCACATTGTCTGAAGAATCACGCGGATGGATTTTCAAGTCGATGACATATCTTACTTACATGGGCCATTATTATTTTCTAGTTCCAGGCACAACAGCTGCAGTTTTTACGCTTTATAAATTGAAGGAAAAACTATTATCTGCTTTGTTTGGAGGTATGATGATCGCCCTTATACCTTCCTATAAGTTAGTTAAATATGTAGTCAAAAGGCCTAGACCCAACTTAGAAGTTTTTCACTCGACGGGCTACAGTTATCCAAGTGGACATACTGTTGGAGCTTTCACCTTCTTTTTAGGCCTTTATGTTTTTTATCAACTGATTCTTGAAGAGGAACATAATATTCCTTTTCTCCTCGTCTGCGTAATTTTAGCTGTTATTGTTGGGGCCTCAAGGATCATTTTAGGCGTTCACTTTTTAACTGATGTTATAGGAGGGGTTTTCCTAAGCGGGATGCTTATCATTTCTTTTTATTTGATGTTTGAAACAATTCAAAAAAGATATGATATCTAGCCTAAAAAATGCTCTATATCAAAAAATAAAACAATAAATACTAATATCATGTTAAAAATCCGCAATATTTATAACATATACTTGAGATATTAAGTTAAGATGAGTAAAAAAATAGCTTTATATGGAAGGGCTTGCACGGAAAAACAAGATCTGAACAACCAAAAAGAAAAACTATTGATGTGGGCCCAGATGAAAGGTTATGATTACGATCTCTATTCAGAAAAAGTAGAATCGATAAATGAACGACCTCAGTTTGAGGAGATAATGGATAAACTCGATAAATATGAGTTAGTGGTAGTGCCTAGTTTAGATAAATTCGGAAAGAGCGTGACAGATGTTTTTGAGAGTATAAAAGAGATGAAGCAGAACGGATCGGATTTCATATCTATAGAGGAGCCGATCAATACTAATGACGGTGAAAATGGAGAATACTTCCTCAACGTATTATCAACTCTCGCGGATTTTAAAGAGAAGATAACTAGAAGAAGGATGGAAAAAGGATATACCGAAGCTAAGGAGGAAGGAAGGGTAGGAAGACCGAAAAAAGCTATAAATGAGGAAGATTTGAAGAGAATGTACAAAGAAGGAGCAAGTTATCAATATTTAGCCGAATATTTTGATTGTTCTAAATCCACGATAAGAAATAGATTAGAATCTTTAGATTTGATAGGAGATAGATAAAATGTATGGGGAATTGACCCGTACCGAAAGGAACCAAAAAGAAATGATGATTTCCCTTGTGAGAAAACGCGGCGAGATGCCCGTAAAGTCCATCAAATCGAATATCAACAACGAATACAAGTATCCCCCGAGCGTGAAGCTGTTGAAGAGATGGGCAAAGAAAAGCAAAGAAATATCGATAGAGGAAAAAGACTACGGTCTAGTCTGCAAACATATAGGTAACATGGAAAAAGCCATAGATGGCTAGAATGGGAAAAAATAAGAAATGTTATACGGGTAATGTATATTGAGTTCTAGGATTATTTTTTAAGACTAAAAGTATATAAATTATCCATAAACTTTTTTTCGCCGAAAAATTTATATAAAATCTCTTTTTTTAAATTAACTGTAAGTCTAGGAGGGACTGGAATCGATCTTACTCAGAAGAAAGATAGAGGCGATATTGCCGAAAATTGCGACTATTCGGAACTTCAACCATATGACGATTTAGTTGAAATAAAATGTAAGAAAAAGTCGATATCCTCAGAGTGTGATTACATCCCGATCTATGATCTAAAAACCTGTGAAAATTGTGAATCTCAAGAGATTTAGGTTGATGTTCGACCAGTGTTAACTTTATCAACCGAAGAATTCTAAAGTTTTTTCTCCTTCGTTTTCCTCTTTTTCCTTCTGAACAACATCTTCGAAAAGATCGATCTTGATCGGCACCGCGAATTTGGTAAATATACTGCTCACTATAGCTTCGCCCTTATCTAAACTCGCTATATTTTTGCTATCCTTTGAGAGATCCTGGGCCGCACTTCCTATTATGGCCTCCCTTTCACTCTTCATCTCGTTACCCAGTATTATCTTGGTGTTCATATTCGCCAAGATCTCCCTCGGTATCATGCTCGATAGCTGTGTTACCGCGACAAGTCCGACCCGGAATTTTCTACCTTCTCTAGCGATCTGATGGAAGACGTTCCTTCCGGCTCGATCCCCGAGAACTCTAGGAGCTTCTTCTATCACTATGCCCACAGAGGGTTTCTCTTCGAGTTCGTCCTTTTCCTTGTACTTTTTGTAATTCTTGAATATCCTGTCCGTGATTATTCCGGCGATCAACAATTCCTTATCCTCGGACAAAGAACTGGTATCCAAGATGACTTTTTTACCGTCTTCAATCGCATTCACAATATCTTTGACTAGAGTTTCAGAGCCTTCATTCACGAAAATATTGCCTCTAGGTCTCACTTCGTTATTTTCGACTGACAGATCAAAGGTTAGTCTCAATTTACGCTTTAAAGCATCCAGTGTAGTCTCTCTGATACCGTATTCTGTAGCTTCATCGGAACCAGACGTAAGCAGCTCTTCCAGCCAATCGTCTCCATGATGGCTGTAATAAACGTACATAGCCTGACTCTGAGCTTCGGAGAGTTCTATTATCCCTTTAAGATTCCAAGGTCTCAAGATGGATAGATTGATCCTGAGATGATAACCTCCCGGTACTGGATCCGTGGAATAATAATCGACTTTTTCATCCGCTTCGGGATGGTCTTTCGCTCCCAATCCGTTCCTCCCGTAATATTCGTCGTGTGGATCTATAACCAAGATACCAGCGTATTCTTTTGGGATGAGATTCCACAGCATCACCTTAACGAGGTTACTTTTTCCTCTTCCAGTTGTAGCTGGGATCATTATGTGATGTGAGAGAGCTTCCTTTCCGTTAATGTAGAGTGGAACGTCTAAAACACTGCTTCCACTCCTTATCTTTCCGAGATAAAGGCTGTTATCAGGCTCTTCTAAAAAATCGAAGTCCTCTCCATCAACTCTTTCGAGATCACCGAAGAAAGATGGAAGAACTTTGGGAATCCTGGGAGTTCCATCCTTTACCCTTACTAGGGGTTTCGCTTTAGCATAGATATAATTTCTTATCTCCTCTTCCATCAAACTTGTCTCTTCATAACCTTCCAGTTCCATTCCGCTCATCCTTTCGATATCGTCCTGCTCTAGAAGAGAACCGTATTCTAAATCTAAAACCTGTAGAATGATGTCTTCTATCGAAAGCAGATCGCCGATCTCGATGGTCTTTCCGCTTTTTTGTCTGATCCTGACTTCTCCATATTCTCCTCCGATAATCTGACCTATAGGCATGTTATCGACAACCTCAAATATTGCTCAACCTGTCGTGTGCATTAGTAGTATTTATCTTATCTTTGAACGAGTTTTCCATCTGGTTTTTACCCATACTTTTCAGGTATTCTACTTCTTCGTCCGTAACTCTAGCCTTTTTGTCCGCGTCGACCAGTCCGTACGGATAACCTAAAAATATTGGATCCTTAGCCTGAAAAGCGAGATGACTGAGTACCTCTTCCCGGTTCACCTCTACATCTCTATAAAACTCTGTTCTGAAAGCGTAGTCAGAAGATGGATGATATTTAGCTATGTACATATCTCCTTTATGGTCGGGATGTGAGTTTTTGGCTATCGGGTGATAATACCACATCTTTTTCCCTCTCTCCCTAGCTATCGCCTGAACGGATGCTATGAGAGGATAATTTTTAGTGGTCATCAAAGAGCTAGTTTTTGCTATCCCTACCATTGCGGCCTCCACTTCTTCCACCTTTTTATAAGCTCTCTCGGCGTACTCTCTCTCGCTTTCTACGGTCGTTTGAAGCACGCCGTCTCTAACTGCTATGTCACCCTCTTCTAAATGCTCTTCTACCGCATAGCGTAGTGCTTCCCACTCTAAGTACTTCCTAATAGTGTGACCCGCGCTGGTAGGTTTCTTCTCGTCTAGATCTTTTTCATCTAACACGAATCTTGATTTTTCTATAGGGATGGTTTCGTTGAGAGGATTTAGCTCAGCTATGATCTTATCTCCATCGAATCTTGACGATAGAAAAACGGTGAACGGATCTATATTTTCCACTCTCTTTTTACCTTTGAAGATATTGAAGTATATCCTGAGAAGATGTATGCTGTCGGTGGGAGAATGAAATATTTTGTTGTTGCCCCCGTCTACACAGCAGACCTTTCTATCCGGCTTCTTTGCTTCAAAAGCGTCCAGGTTCTCAGCACTTAGTTTTACCGGATCGTAGTACTGTTCCTGGCTGAAGTTCGGTTCACCCCATTCATCCGGAGTTTCGGTAAGTTCCTCCATAACCTCGTAAAGATCGTTCAGCATCGGTTTTCTATCCCGGAACTATTACTTAAATATTGGTCGAGGGGATGACTGAAAGTGCTAGTTCACTTTCACTTAACCCTCCCTTATACATTTATTATCCTTGACTGAAACTTTGAGTTGATGAACAGTTTTGAAAAAGTAAAAGAACTCCTTAAACTTCCACGTTCTGGTAAGGATTGGCACCGTTGGTACGGGATAACGGAAAGAAGAAAAGATTCTCTATTAGAAGGATTTTCACACCCTGGAAGCTTTTTCAATCCGAATTCAGAGAGCACTCTGAGTCTCTTTATTTTGGGCAATATCGATAGGTGGACACAGCCTACGAATCCCTTCGGTCCCGCAAGAGACAAGAGATCGAAGTGGAAATCTTCATTTTTTCTCGATCTGATCCAGGCCGGAAATAAGCTCAGAAAACAAGACACTCTATGGAAGAGTCTGGTACTTTCAAGAAAGCTCGGTTTGAAGAGGTCGCATCTGGAAAAAAATATCCTTCTTTTCGAAGTCGAGCTCTGCAGTGGAGCTGTACACTGCGGAGATGAGAAGAGCAAGAACAACATCTCATTTTTGGATATATCCGGTAAAAATAGATGGGTTCAGTTCGATGCGGTCATGCTTTTACCGGAGATCAAGACCTTTGTGTTCTTCGAATCAAAATTTAAGAGCGACGTGAGCAGGAACTCTGAGAATTATCCGAGAGTGAATCAGATAATGAAAGGTCTAGAATCCGCCTTTTTACTCACTAATCACAAAAAAAGCCCTTACAGCGACTGGGACTTTAGATACGTTTTGATCTGTCCGAAAGTTTTGAACCAGTACGGTCTCACGGCTTATCAAAATATTCTCGATGATCTCGGTGAGGATCTAGTCAAATATAACGATCTGTTGAACAAGAGGTTTCACTCCTCTCTCAACGAGGAGACGTATCCGGAGTACTTCGGTCAGTTCTTAAGTCAAGCTCCGGATAAAGTCTCTAAGATCCACTGGGCTGAGTTGGGTAAAATATTGAAGGAAGATGATGATCTCTTCTTTTCGAAGTATTTTGAAGGCTTAGAAGAAAGAGGATTTTCGGATAGAAAAGTGAACAATATAAGAAAAAAATTCAAAGCTGCCGGTATCAAGATTTGATAGAGAAAACTTGAAACTTCGAAACATTGAAAAACTTTGCACGATTTTCTTAACAAATGAGTTCCAAGGTAAAGATAAAGCATTAAAGCATGAGGTGAAATAAGATGGATGTAGAAATCACTTATCTATATCACAGCTGCTTCTCGGTTGAAGCGGATGACAAAATACTGCTCTTCGACTATCCGGGCAGAGAGGTGAGTGAAGCGGAAGAAAGAAAATTGCGGTCTCGGATCGATGGTAGGGAACTGTACGTGTTCGTATCACATTCTCACGGTGACCATTTTTCATCCGATATTACCAAATTTTCAGGAGATGCTAAAAAGACTCACTTTATCCTTTCTGACGACGTTCCCTTAGCCGGCCTATCTATCGATCTTGACGATGTTTTCAAAAAAGTCAGACCGGAAACAAATTATTCCTGGGGCTCTTTGGAAGTTAAAACTTTCGAGAGCAACGATGCTGGGGTCGCTTTCCTGATAGAATTAGACGGTAAAAACATCTATTATGGGGGAGATCTAGCCAAGTGGGATTGGCCCGAGTGGGGTGAAAAGAAGAGGAAAGAGCACGTTGAAGTCTTCGACGAGACTCTTCGGCATTTGAGAGAGAAAGATATCGATTTGGCTTTTTCTAATATGGACGAGAGACTGTCGAGCTGGGCCGGTCCGATTGAATTTATAGAAAAGGTCGAGCCGCGTTATTTCGTACCCATCCACACCTTCGGAAATGAAGAATGGATAAATGATTTGGTCGAGAAGGATTTCGAAGCTCGAACAGAAATTTTTCACTACGAGAAACCCGGCGACGAGATCGTTTGGAGTCTATGAGTGAAAATATAGTTAAAAGCCTTCGTTTTTCTTTTTCCTGTACTCGTTTTCGATCTCTTTTATATCGTACTTCAAGGGCGAATCTTCTATAACATCGTATATGTGCTTCAAAGAGATGACGTCGTCTTTCGCGTATGTTTCAAGCTCTTCCCAGTCCGGTTTTTCTCCACCGTTCATATACCGAGAATATATCTTCGCCACTTCTTCTCCGGTCAGCCCCCAGCTGTCCCTTTCATATCCCAATCTTTCCGCCACGTTCTCGAGTTTGGATGTCCTGCAGGGAAGAACAGCATACTTCTTCGCCCAGTTCATCAGGTCCACTTTTTCTATTTCTTGCCACATATCTAAGTAATCATCGCAGTGTTTGCTGAAGAAATCTTCCAGCACTTCGAAATCGAATCCGGAACCGTACCATGCTAGTAGAACCGAATCCGGTCCCGCTACTTTTTCCAGGTGGCGTCCGAATCTTTCGATGATGTCAGCTTTTTTTTCTGGATCTTTCTGCAAAAACGAGATGTATTCGTCCTTTGAATCGTCGTAGATCCCGATGTGCCAGACAATAGAAGGTCTCAAAGAATCCGTTTCGATATCGAGAAAGATCCTGTGTTTATCCTTCAGGTCATTTTCGCGTATCCTGTAAACTTCTTTTTCTTCTAGAGCTTCTGCGGAACATACCCATTTAGTTCCCCGGTAAGGACCTATACCTCTTTCGTCCATCAGATCGAGAGGATGATTTTCTTTCAATTCACTTCTGCACGTGATACCGCGGTCTTTCAGCAGTTTGGAGAATTTAACTCCCATGTCGGAAACCGCCAGGAGACCGACTCTATCAGCCGGGAAAGTCTGAACTCTAGGCCCTCTGAAGCTGGAAAAGACGGGTATCTTCACACCTTCTCTATCTGAGGCAACGTCCAACCCGTGGATCTTTTTTCCGTTGTATTCCTGCTTGTCTTCAGCTTCGATCTCCGTAGACAATACTTCGTAGCTGTCAAAATGCTCGTGAAGCGAATCGACTATCCCTGCGTTCTTGAGCTCGAAGTCGAAAGTCATGGGATCGGTCTCTTTTTTGACCAAGTCGGTTATCACAACGGCTTTATCGTTCGCTAGATCCCTTTCCCGCAGTTCGTTTAGACTTCCTTTTTCCCTCAGAATCAACAATACTTCCTGGCCGAAGGACCTCAGCTTGAAATTCTGAACCTCCTCTATAGGTATTATTTCGTTCGAAAAATTCTTTTCTAGTTTTTTCGATCGGTAGTGACCTACGTTCGAAGTTACAACCACGTTAGGTAAGAAGTAGTCGTCAAGGTCCTTCAGATCGTTTTCAGAATAACCGGCGAGAGCCCTGTTTGATAAGTGCAGCAGCCGCATCGTTATATAGTAGTGGTGGGGACCATAAAAGCCTTATCGGTTGTTCCTGTAGAAAAACACGATGGATTCAAAACTGGTCAAAGCTGGATTTCCTGATTACGACGGACAGATCGTCTTCTCCACCGAACTGCCTGCGAAGAACGCTGACTATGAAAAGAGTGAGGAGCTGGATGGATCTATCAAGAAAAAGCTGGATAAAAACGGTATCGAGCCCTACTCTCACCAGGCAGAAGCGGTCGATGAATTCCTTTGCGGAAAAGATGTTTGTATCACTACAAGTACAGGAAGCGGTAAAACTCTCGCATATACGCTTTCCGTCGCTCATCTTCTTAAAAAAGATCGGAAAAACAACGTTTTGATGATATTTCCCACTAAAGCTTTGACTAGGGACCAAAAAAAGGAGATCGAAGCGATTTTTTCGTTATTGGGGATAGATGTCGATATCGGCATATACGATGGAGATGTCTCATCGTCTAAAAAGAGGGAGATCAGAGAGGAATCGGATGTGATCCTTACCAACTTCGCCGGCTTGAATCTGTATTTGGGGCATCACGAAAAATGGGCTAGATTTTTAGAAAATTTGAAAGCTGTCGTCATCGACGAGTCTCATCACTACACTGGCCTTCTGGGCATGCACGTGGCCTGGATCATAAGGAGACTGCGGAGGATCTCGAAATATTATCGTTCCGATCCACGATTCTTCCTATCGAGCGCCACTTTAGGGAATCCTTCGGAGCATTCCAAGAACTTGACCGGAAAGGAGATGAGTGTAGTAGACAAAGACGGGAGCGAGAGAGGCAAAAGAAATCTGATATTTTGGAACCCACCTCGATTGGACGATGATCTAGAGGAGCGGAAAAGCACCCATAGAGAGAGCAGCAGGGTATTGGCTCATCTAGTCGATAAAGGACTTCAGTGTTTGATGTTCGCTCCCTCCAGAAAGATGACTGAACTGGACAGTCTATGGACGAAAGAGATCCTGGAGGAAGACTACGAAAGAAATAGAAGTGAAGTGGAACCGTATCATGCCGGTCTTTCTAAGGGACAGAGGAGAGAGGTCGAAAACGGGCTCAAAGATTCTAAGATCGACGGCGTTGTTTCGACTACAGCTCTGGAACTCGGGATAAATATCGGCAGCGTAGATTCGACTATACTGTCGGGTTATCCCGGGACGCGGATAAGCTTCTGGCAGCAGGTGGGTAGAGCGGGTAGAGAGACCGAAGACGTTCTTTCTATAATGGTTCCGTTCAACAGCGCACTGGATCAGTACATCGTGGATCATCCCGAACATCTACTTGGTAATCCGGTAGAAGACGCGGTGATAGACCTGTCAAACAATACCGTTTTTTCGAGTCATCTTTTGGCCGCTTCCCACGAATTACCTTTGACCGGAGATGATCAGAAATATTTCTCTCAGAGATTCGAGAAAGCCTGTGAGATGTGGAAAAGAGAAGGTAGTTTGATAGGCGATATGAAAAATGGATATAGGTACGGTAAAAACGACTATCCTCAGAGCGATGTGAATCTTTACTCCACCGGTGAAGGCGATTTTGAGCTTCAGATCAAGAAAGAGAACGGCGAGATCGAGTCTCTACCGCCGATAGAGAAAAATCGAGCTTACAGGGACTTTCATCCCGGCGCTATTTACCTGCACCAGAACCAGTATTATGAGGTGGAAGATTTTGAAGAAGGGGTGAACTCGTCGGTTACTCTCAAGTCCATAGATACTGATTATTATACCTCTACGCTGCGGGATACCGACATCAAAGATATCAGGAAAGAAGAAGAAAAGAAAGTAGGCCCTTTCACCTGCTGTAAAGGTTATGGAACGGTGATGATAGATTACTTCGCATACAAGAAGAAAAAGATCTCTGACGACGAGGTTTTAGAAACCAAAAGCTCCGGTTTAAAACCCATAGAGTTGAAAACGCAGGTGATGTGGCTGGAGATCCCTGAAGATATAGAAAGAGAGATGTTGGATATCGCCGAAGAAAAACTGAAGAATGGAGCGTGGGACAGGAGTAACGGAGCGAAATATTATTACGAGGGTGCTCTTCACGCGGCTGAACACTCGCTGATACAGATGCTGCCTCTGTTGATGCTTATAGATAAGAAAGACGTCGGTGGCATCTCGACGGCTTTTAATTCTGAGGTGGACAGCGGCGCCATATTCATATACGACGGTGTTGAAGGCGGAGTCGGTTTTTCCCACGATGCCTATGAACGGATAACAGAACTAATGGAAAGTTCCGTAGAGAGGCTGCAGGACTGCAATTGCGGAAGGCTGAGGGGTTGCCCAGCATGCACTTACTCCTCAGACTGCGGCAACGACAACGATCCTTTGAATCGTGTCTTGGCGCAGGAACTGTTGGATATCTGAGGTTGGAGTAATAGTATTTGATTCGCCCCATCAACCTAGGTTTTATATGAAATATATAATATTAATTATAATATTACGTTTTGGAACGAAAAAGTAAAGTAAAATTGATATTGTAAATGCAATTCCAAGGGATTGTGGAATTAGTTTCTTACTGTTTCTCATTAACCAATCTTTCCAATATTGATTCAACATTTTATCACCTTTTTTATGTTGGACATTGATGGGTCCGTTGATCACATCCTGGGGGTTAGGTTCTAGCTAAATTCCTGAATCGTCACCAAAAACCTCTGCACAAAGCAGACTACATCCCAAAATTCCACACGCAACTGTGCATACAACAGAAATGCTGCTCCTATAGGACCACTTATGGATGAACTCCCACAGCAGCTGCACAACCACCCATGCTACACAAATTCATACACAAATTAAAATTATCACTTAAACCTGTCGAATCCCTGTGATTCAACGGGTTATTTCCCACGTACTGGTGAATGTTCGGACCTTCTTGCATCCCAGCCGGATCCTGACCTGTGAACCTGGTTTGATTACCAGAGACTAACGCTCTCATATAGCCTTGACCTGAATTCAGATCAAAATTTTTGATATCTACATCCGTTCGTTTTAATCCGATCACTATTCCATTCCGTGTTTTTTCCAGCAAATTATCCTTCTTATCATATTTATATTTCATCGTCAATCCGCTCGGATATTCTACCGAGGGCGTTCTGCTCTCCTTGTCATAATTGTAGTGTGTAGTGTTGCCGTTCTTGTCTGTAACGCTCACTATGTTGCCGTTCCAGTTGTAGCCATACTCGAAGCTTGATATGATCTCGCCGTTCTATTATTACTCCTTCTCTTAAAGGCCTAAAAGGTTTCAATTTATGAAACTCCACGATCAAGGAAAATCTAGAGCTAGAGATTTTATAGAAGAATTTCAGGGATAATCTTTTATAGTCATATGACCATGTAGTTATGAGGTGAGAAAATGAGCAAATACAAAACCATCTCTGTCCCTGAAGAGGTAAAAAGAGAACTTGAAAAAGCAAAGGATGACAAAGAATGGGGGGATTTCCTGAAAGGCTTATATGAAGAAGCTAGAGAAAAAAGGTGTAAAAGAGCTTTCGATAAACTTGCAGAAGAACTCTCTGAAGAAGAACTCGAGAAAATACTTGAATCGAGTGATGAATTCAGACAGGGGTTTGAACTGAAATGAAAGAAAGACAATATCTATTCGATACAAGCGCGATAATAGATATGTTGAGTAGAAAAGAATTCGAAAGAGGAGCTATCTCAGTCATCACAGTTATCGAAGTGGTTAGAGGTGTAGAAGAAGCAAAGAGACAAAATGTCAAGCGGTTGCTTGAAGAGAGCTTCGACGTGATAGGTTTGGAGAATCAGGTGATCTTGAGTTACTGTGACCTTTACAGTAGTCTAAAGAGTGATGGGAATATACTACCTGACGCAGATTTACTAGTGGCCTCTAGCGCCATGGCCCATGATCTTGTTTTAAAATCGAAAGACAATGACTTTGAAAGACTAGAAGACTATGGACTTGTCTTAAATCAGGGCTAAGACCCCTTCGTTTATGGAGGGAATACAGAGGAATAAAATATTGATAGGAATCATAGGGTTTTAAACCCACACCTCCACGTTATGAACGAATATGTGTACTCGCGACTTTTTGAAAAAGAAGTTCTCTTTTTTCACTCTCTTTACTATAAAACATGTGCCTTTGGATTATCAAATGGGAAATATAGTGGGGCTCGTAACTTAGTTCATCTTCGATCCGCCCGGATATTCCACCGAGGTCAGCCTGTCCTCTTTATCGTAGTCGTAGTGCGTCGTGTTGCCGTTCT
>CAZPCW010000022.1:0-29561 GCA_964585175.1 uncultured Thermoplasmata archaeon | reverse complement strand
AAAGATAAAGATAAAGATAAAGATAAAGATAAAGATAAAGATAAAGATAAAGATAGGATCATCATATTCACCAGGCACAACCAGATGGTGTACGAAGTCTCAAAGCGCTTCTTGATCCCGTGCATCACACACAAGACGGGAAAAAAGGAGAGAAAAAAGGTCTTACGGCGGTTCAAAGACGGTACCTATTCAGCTATAGTGAGTTCGCAGGTTTTGGACGAAGGCGTCGATGTGCCGGCAGCTAACGTGGGTGTCATCTTGAGCGGGACGGGGAGTACAAGAGAATACAGGCAAAGGCTGGGTAGAATATTGAGGCCGTCCGGCGGCGAAGCCCGTCTTTACGAGGTAGTTTCGAGCGGGACCAAAGAGATGCAGACGTCTTACAGAAGGAAAAAGAAGGACTGATTTATTTAAAGATCGGATCGGTGGTAAAGACTTGCTCAAAAAGGAATACCTCGAAGTGAAGAAAAGAAAACCTAACATCGCCCCTAGATACAGGCCTATCGATGAGAACGTTTCAACCGCTGAACGAGTCATAGATGTATATGAAGAGGGGAAGTCGAGGGAGGAGATCGAAAGGGAAGTCAGCGAGCTTGAAGATCACGATAACTTCAAGTTCGTGCGCGCTCTCTCCAGCCTGTTAGAGAGGTGGGCCGAATTTGAACAGGTAGCTCCAATCGACCCTTCGAAACTGCGCGAAGCGGCCTTCGAGAGAGGCTTCGTGAAGGGTGAAGAAGAGCGGGAAAAGGTGATGGAGGAAGTGGGACAAAAATATGGTTTGGAGCCTGAAGAGGTTGACGAGTATCTGTGGGCGGACAGAGAGAAGAACGAGGTCATGACTTCTACCACGGCCATGGATATCACCCCTGAAGAACTGGTCAAGCGGTACAACCTGTCGCTCACTCAGACACTTCTTTTCGATGCTCTTGAGCTGGACATCGCAATATCTGATAACTTCAAGGAAATATTCAGCATGATCAAGTGCCTTGGTCTGATGTATTCGGTGCATGAGGAAGGCGATGGTGAAAAAAAGATAAACGTTACCGGGCCCGCGTCACTTTTCAAGAAGACCAGGAAGTACGGGACCACGATGGCAAAACTCCTTTCGAGCGTGATGAAAGCTGCGGACTGGGAGATCGAAGCGCAGGTCGAGACCGAGGTCGGAGGAGAGAAACGGATATATCAGTTCGACCTGGATTCCTGCCGAGAGGGATTATTCCCTGAGATGCATGCCGAAGAATCATACGACAGTGAGATAGAGAGAAGTTTCGCCGAGCGAATAAGTTCGAAGGCTGAGGGATGGGAAGTCTCAAGAGAACCCACATTTCTTGAAGCCGGTAACAGCGTGATGATTCCCGATTTTGGTTTTGAGCGTAGAGGTGAAGAACTCCACCTGGAAATAGTCGGTTTTTGGACTCCTGAGTACCTGCGGGAGAAGCTGGATAAAGTGAAGAAGTTGGATGCGGAGAAGGATCTGCTGTTCGCCGTCGATGAAGAATTGAACTGTACCGAGGAGGATTTTGGAGAGGGAAGAGAGGTATTTTTCTATGGAAGAGATGTACCGGTTCATCCCGTGCTGGAACGACTGCGTGAGAAGGAAGAAAAACTGGTTGAAGATGATCTTCAAAGACTGTATGATGGCAAGATCGATCTTCAAGCGGATAGCGATTCCGTCGCAGATCTGCATGATCTTTCTTCGTGTCATGGTGTGGAAAAAAAAGCTCTTGAAGAGTACTTCCAAGAGGAGTATCCAGGCTCTATATCAAACGGTAAATACGTTCCTCCTTCAGTGTTAGATGAGTTGAAGGAGCGGATAGCTTCGTTGGGGACAAAAAAGGTCTCATCGGTCAATGAAGTTCTCAAAGAATACGGTGTGGCTCAGAACATCCTTGAAGACCTTGGCTATACCATCACATACACGACCTTGAAGCAGGATGAGTTGAAGATAAGGAAGAAAGATGAGGATGATCAGCGGGATGGATAGCTCTTAGACCTTCTACGCCCAGAGGTTTTTGATCATCTTTCGGATTCAGCCTTAAGAAAGTGAGTGAGAGACAACTGAGTTCCCTCTGGAAGCATGTCAAGTCGGTCTTCAAGAACTTCACGATCGGTAGGACCAGTTACTTCCTCCAGACCTTCTCTATAAATTTCCTCTGCTTTTTCAAGATCAGGTTTGCCGGATGATGGCGGGCCGTGTTCCCTGTATAGATCGCCCAAACCAGTATATCCTCCGTGGAACTCAGGTTCATCTTCTATCAGATTTTCAAAAACATTTTCAGCCTCTTGAAGCTTGCCAATAGAGGCTAAAGCATCGCCCTCAGACCTCCTGAAATTTTTTATTGTGAGTTCGTTCGCTTCTGGGAACAATCTTCTAAAGTCCCGAGAAAACTTTATCCTCAACTTATGATAAGATGGATCCAGCTTGTTCCCTGCATTGGAGAGCTGGGTGTCGAAGTTCTGACACCAGTTGAAAACGAATTGGTTCAATCTTATCGGGAAAAAAGCGTCCAGTGTTTTCACACGCGTTATGCCGGGAGGTTTGATCTTCTTCACTATATCCCATGCGTTTCGCCATCTTTCAACGCAATCCTCGAGCTTTTCTTCTTTCAAAGCCCTGTATCCGTACTGCATCTCCTTATCCAGCATCTCTATGTTCTTGATTTCAGGGCACAACCGGTCCCACAGCACGATGATAGCCATCCAGATGAAATCTTCATCATCGGTCGTTTCAGCGGTGAGTCCTTGAGAATAATAACCTTCGTCGGCCAGCTGGATCGCTGAAAGATACTCCTTTGCTTGTTCCCTGAAACGTGCTTCAGAGAATTCGATACCCATATCTCTCAGCTTTGAGATGATCTCATGGGTCTCCATGGCCCGGACTTTAGAGAGATCGATAAAATTACGGATGTGTTTCTTGAATTTTTCTCCGTCGAACATCTCTTTTAATTCAAGATCATCGGTCTCTTCGGCCCCCTTATCAAGAACCCGCCCTATTTCTTCTAGTTGCTCTTGGTCTTCTTTCAACTTCTTCGTGAATCTGACCATCGAGAGACGGTTAACATGCCTTGAACCCATAACCTCTCTTGCCTTGCTCTCCAGGAGGGCGGATTCGTGTCTACTCAGACAGCAATCTCCGTATCTCTCCCCCGACCCGCATACACAGAGCCGGTTCTCATAGTCCTCTAAAGAGAGAGAGATTAGGCTCTGCAGGTTCTTTTCTTTAAAAGAACTAAGATCTTCATTATCGGCAGTCTCTTCAAGATTTGCGGGCCTGCCTTCCTCTTCTTTTATTTTTTCCTTGAGTTCCTTCACTTTTTTTGGTTTCTCTGTCCAACACTCATGACAGACATAGCTTCCTTTGATCTCATGACTCTTCGTCGGTTTCCCGCATATCTCACATTTTTCCATGATGACGGGTGAGGGTTTATTCGGTTAAAAATTTTACGAGAAGGGGATAAAAACGGAAAACTCCAAACTACGGTGATAGTGGGCAAAGAACCGGCGCAGATCGTGACTCGAGACTTTGCTGTAGATCTCGTCACCGGTTTCTTCATAAGCAGTGTTCGCGACTCTTCCTATCCTTTTCTGTATTCCCTTTGGGGTGTAAAATTCCCCGAACCGGTTAGGTAAAAGAGTATCTTCATTGGATAGATCATCCATCCGGATGACCATGTTGAGATCCGATGCCACCTTTTGAGGGACATAAGCCTCCTGCTGCTTCTTCTTTCCTTCTCCTTTTTTCTGCATGGTCTGTTTCCAGACTACTTGGAGGAAATACTCTTGATCACCATCTATCTCTTTTATTTCTAGATCCTTGACCCTGAGACCTTCCCATCCGTAATGCCAGTGAGGATGTGGGAATAGCTTCCCCTCATTCCCTCGGCTGGTCAGCCTCGGGACTGAAGGGATGGAATCCTGCACATTTTTCCTCCCCATCGATCAACTCCCCCGTTCCCTTTTCCTCACAGTGAGGACACTCAACGTTGTCGAGGGCATAGTTGTAGTAGATATCGTTGTTAAAGCTTGAACATCGGGCGACCTTGTAACCGGCCATCTCATGTGATTTGAGACCTACCCGAAAGCACCGAGCTGGATTATTGCCCGGTCAATAGGTCTCTCACAGCTGAAGATGAGCTGCTTTACCTGATCCTTCTCTAGCCAAACCTTCTCAGCCATGATCCTCACCTCTCCCCATATATAATCAAAAAGGTATGTAAAAAGAGGTGGATGAAACTATCCTTTTCTTTAGAGAATAAGATAGTTAAAAGAGCGAGAGGGTCTTCGAAAACAGCTATTCTTATTTATAGTCAATGACCCGACTTTTTGAACTTCTAGAGGGTTATTGACTAGTTGTGGATGTCGGAACTTTAGCATAAAAAGTTCCGACTTCCACTATAATTTTACACTTGAAAATGACCGTTCCACCATCGGTAAATTCTTTTCCCGGATCGACGCACTGCATATAAGCCACATCTTCTCTAACGGTACTAAGGCCAAGATCGACCGGATTCACTCCGCTTTCTAGAGCGGTCGTATAGTGAAGTATTGTATCTAAGGCATGGGTACATATCGCATCTGTACTTTCTAGATCCACTTCAGGATCATCGATAAAAATTTTGTCACCTTTTTCGTAGACCGGACAATCTCCATCGATCCTGTGTACTTCTATCTGCAACATCTTTACACCCTATTAAGAAATTCAACCGCCGTTATTTCTGCGGAATCTTTCTTTCAACAATCTAGCCGCGATCTTGAAACCGTCGCTTGTCACCAATTTTGATTCCCCTTCCCTCTCTATATACTTGATCGGCACTTCAGATATACATTTTTTACAAAATAGAGAGTGAAGACCGGCTTCAATTTCAAAATCTTTTCCAGGTAACTCTGCCGCATCCAAACCGTTGGATTCGAAGCCCCTCAAGCCTGTGCAGAGATCCGAGACCTCGGTATCGTACAACCTGTTAGCCAGCCAAGTGAGAAATCGGTTACCCATCATGTTTTTGATCGACATCGCACCGTCAGATATTTCTCCTTGAAATCTGCTCCCTAATACCATATCACTCCCGTTCTCCAGTTCATTCATCATATCACAGATCTTATCTGCGGGATAAGTTCCGTCTCCGTCGATCAGGAAGACAAAATCTCCATTGGATCTTTTTATACCCTCTCTTACGCCCTGAGCTTTCCCACCTTCAGCTCTAAAAACTTTCACTTCTTTCTCCTTTATCTTTTCGACTGTTCCGTCTGAAGACCCGCCGTCTACGACCAAAATCTCGACATCATATCCTCTATTTCGAAGGTTGTTTTCCGGTATGGAATCGATCACCTTTTCTATCGATTCCTTCTCGTTCAGTGTCGGTATGATGATGCTGATTTTAGTCATGTCTTATCTTTTTCCAGTAAAATTTCTCATTTTGGTCGGAAGTTCAATCTAAATAGTATTTTATCAGATTCTCCTCTAGGTCGGGTCTAAACTCTTTCACTATCTCTACGAATTTTTCTTCCTGAGTACTGGCAAGAACGCCGTAAAGATCGTTAAAAACTTTTTCTTCTTCCATCTTTTTGACAATCAGCCGCTTTTGGGCCTCGGTGAGTTTAGATTTTCCTCCTTTGGAATCCTCTCTTTCCAGATGTTTTTCGAGTTCGGAGAGTTTATCGACGTAAAAACCGAGTTTTCTAGGCCGATCAGGACCTACATTTCTGACAAGACCGCATTTATCACAGTATGGATGTGGAGAAAGAGTCAGTTCCGTATCCCCAGTTAGAAGAGGAAGCCAGTCGTCCTTGGTCGATAAATGTAGGCAGTCCTTACCATCATCTCCCTCCTTAGATTCCTCTTCCTCCATAATTTGGCCTCCTTTATTCGTTACAGTACTTCTATTGTTACATATATTTATATCTTTTTTGCCCTTTTTTATTGCTAAGCACAAAAATTAAATAAATTGTCAAGGATGAAGTTATATATGAAAGAGTTTATTTCCAAGTTGGAGGGCAGTGATCTACCTATAACTTTCGAAGTTCCATCTCCTAGGGGAGGAAATGTTAAAGAGTACCTTGAAAGGATCGAAAACTATGATTTTTTGGATGAATTAACAGCAGTTAATGTTTGTAACAATCCCGTTGGTCTAGTAAGGATAGATCCCGGACCCTATGCCAGTAAGATATTGGAAGATGTGGGTATTGAACCAATAGCTCATCTTACGTGCAGAGATTCCACGCTCAGTGGTCTGCAGCGCTGGTTGTTGGGGGCTCACAGTTTAGGGGTGAAAACGATTTTAGCCATGACGGGAGACTACGCTGTAGGCGACTATCCTGCGGAAGAAAAAGTGGATCACATAAACTCCCTAGAGTTGATCACGGGTATCAAGGACTATCTCAACGAGGGGAAACTCATGCCAGAACTTTCGGCCGCACCCTCTAGAAAAAGAAATCGATACTTGGTCGAGGTTGAAGAGATGGAAGAACCCACTGATTTTCAAGTTGGCGGTGTTCTATTGTCCGAGCGACCTGGCGAAGCTTCCTATGCGGCTAGAAAAGTTGAAGCGGGCGCCGATTTCTTTCAAACCCAGATCAGCTACGATCCAGAGAAATTTCTAGATTTTCTAGAAAAATTTGAAAAAAGAACAGAGAAATGCCAGCCGATACTCGTTGGAACAACTCCGTTTTCCTCGCCAGAAGAGATGGTCAAATTGAAAGATAGTGTACCTCAAGTTCACATTCCAGAAAAAGTGGAAAAAAGATTGAATAGTGCGGAAGATTTTGGCGAAGAATCCGTGGAATTCACAATAGAGTTCTTCGAAAAAATATTAGATGGTGTCCAGGATAGAGGACTTAAAACGAAGATAGGTGCTCATATCATACCGGTGAGGTACGAAGGGAAGGCAGGAGATATAATAAGGGGGCTTAGTGAGATATGAGCGAACTTTACCCTTGGCCAGGAGATTATTATACTGGCAAGTCGGAATCTCCCGTCGCAGTGATCACTTTATCCAACGATTTTGAATTCGAAAAAGAAAAAGTCGCCGTATGGGGACCGATGAAGACCGAAAACCTGGGTATAGAAAAAGTGGTCGCTAACGTGATCTCAAATCCAAATATAAGGTTCGTAGTTGTATGCGGTGAAGAGATAAGAGGTCATAAATCCGGCCAGTCGATCATGGCGATGGCTGAAAACGGCTTAGAAGAGAACGGAAAGATAAAAGGAGCTCCTGGAGCGGTGCCCTTTATAGAGAACTTATCCGATGAAGCTGTAGAACGTTTTCGAAAACAAGTAGAGATAATCGACCTTTTGGGAGTGACTTCCAAGGATAAAATAGAAGAAGCTGTCGATAAGGCGGTAGAAAATGATCCGGGCTCTTTCGGTGAGCCATATACTGCGGTCAAGATCGAAGATGAGAAAGAAACCGCCTTCGAGGCTGACTTTGCCCTTCATTCTTCCCTCAAAGTTTCGCCATGGGGAAAGATATCTTCTATGGAGGAAAAATGATGTTCAGTTACACTCGAGACCAGACCACGTTCGATATAGACGGAAAAAAGGTCGGCGGACAGCCGGGTGAATATCCCACTCTCATGGTCGGGAGTATATTTTATGAAGGCCAGTTCAAAAATCCAAAAAATTCGAAAGAAGAAGCTTTAGAGTTGATAGAAAAACAGAACAAGATTTCGAATGAAACCTCTGTATCTTCGCTCGTGGATATATTTATCTACGAAAGAGAAGAGATAGAATGGAAAGTGGATTTTGCTTTGAAAAATATCGATAGTTTATTCTCTCTCGATATGCCGGAAGCCGAGGTTAGAGTCGAAGTGCTAGATCATCTTGAAGAAATAGGTGCCCTTGACAGAGTTATCTACAACAGCATAAATTTGGGTCTGACCGAAAAAGAGAAGGAAACATTGCAGAATAATACTCCACAAGTAGCGATCCTGCTCGGTTATAACCCTCAAAAAAACAACGCCCAGGGAAGGGTCGATATCATAAAAAACGGAGGGGCCTTGATGGACGAGGGTCTTTTGACTTTGGCGGAAAAAATCGATTTGAATAATATCCTATTGGATACCGCAGCGACACCATTCGGAGAAAAAGCTGGCGAGACTTTGAGAGCCGTACCCGTGTTTAAAAACGAATTCGGTCTGCCCACTGGATGTTCTCTCCACAATACGGTAGAATCCTGGAAGTGGTTGGAAGAGTACGAAGATAGGGATAAGGTCTTTGAAACATTAGACACATCGATAGATAACCTTCCGGTCCTTCTGGGAGCTGATTACATTTACTATGGTCCGATCGAAAACGCCTCACTAGCTTTACCCAATATGGCGATGGTTGATAAACTGGTAGCGGAGGGTTCTAAGGATTACTTCGGTGCGGAGATCAGCGACAAACATCCCTACCATCTTTAAGACTCCGTTATACTTTTTTATTATGAATGTCATATCCTGACAGATGGAGCTAGATAAAATACTCTTGAGTACAGTGGTCGGCAGTTTTCCAAGCAGTCCTTCTAGAGAGGAATATATGAAGTCGTATCATGAAAATAAAGATCCCTACGTGAAAAGTGTACAAGAGGCCGTAGATATCCAAGTTCAGGCTGGAATAGAACTAGTGACCGATGGTCAGGTCCGGGGAGATATGATAGAATTTTTTGCTGAGAATCTGAGAGGTTTTAGAGTAAAGGAAAGAGTGGAAATAATTTCGGAGATCGATCATTCAAAACCTATCACTGTAAAGGATGCGGAAATAACTAAAGAACTAATACCTGATAACTGCGGGGTGAAAGGAGTCATCACCGGTCCCTGGACTCTGATCAAAGGGAGTGAAAACAAATACTACGATTCGGAGAAAGATGCCGTTATGGAAGCGGCGGAAGCATTGAATAAAGAGGCGGAGTTACTCTCTGAGATATGTGATGTCATCCAGTTGGACGAACCGTTTTTCTCGGTAGAATATCCAGAATATGGAAAGGAAAGCGTTAAAAAAGTTTTAGATGTAGGATGCACGACGGCTCTTCATGCTTGTGGAGATGTTAGCTCCATAGTCGATAAATTGATAGAGATGGATGTAGATATATTGGATCACGAGTTCGCCGCCCATCCTGATCTTTACTCCGTTTACGAGGGGCTAGATATAGATAAGAAGATAGGCGCGGGAGTCGTGACCACTGATCCGAAGAAAGAATCGGTCGAAGAGATAAAGGAAAATATCGATAGGGCCTACGGTACTTTTGGACCTAAAACTATGATAGACCCGGACTGCGGTTTGAGAAATTTAGAAAAAAATATAGCTAAAGAAAAACTCGATAATATGGTAGTGGCTAGGAACGTGGTATTGAATGAAAAAAATCGAGAAGATAGAGGCTGAACCGAACGAAAAGATGGAGTTCGATGAGAATGGATTTTTCGTCATCAATGTAAAAGACGAGATAACGGTGGAACACTATTTCAACGTACAAAAAGAGGGGGAACTGGAAGTAGAGACCGGCGAATTGAACAAGATAGTGACAGGTAAATCCGCAAAGGCTATCTGTGACACTATAGTGAGAGAAGGACTGATTTCAAGACTCGATCACGCGGCTTACCTAGGTAGAGAACTTCAGAAAGCGGAGATCGCTTTGAAAAACGACCTAGAGTATGAACAGTGCGAAGATATCAAGCTCTGAAGGGAAAATGAAATAAAGGTAATAATTTTTAAAGGTTTAGACAATCCGAAATTCAGGTGGAAAGAAGCTTGAGATTTAAAATAAAAGAGAAACCTTGGGATCTACTGTTCGTAGCCGCTGTCACGCTTCTTCTCATAGTAGCTATAGGTCTATTCCCCGAAAGTATCTTTAGGACTCTTCTCGGTCTTCCTTTTATACTCTTTTTTCCAGGTTATGTATTGATATCATTCCTTTTCCCCGAGGCTGAACCTTTAGATCATATAGAAAGGATAGCTCTTTCCTTCGGGTTGAGTATAGCTATCACTCCACTGATAGGTTTGCTTTTGAATTATATATGGGAAATAAGCCTCATCCCGATATTGTACTCGCAAGCTCTCTTCATTTTCGTTTTCTCCCTATTGGCTTATCTTCGACGAAATTCGATACCTTCGGAGGAAAAATTCAGTATAGAGTTCGAAGTGAATCCGCCGGATTGGGAGAATTATGATATCATCGATAAAGCGCTGGTGATCGCGACGGTGGGACTTCTGATCGCCTCCGGAGGACTCGCATATCATATTGCAACCACTCCAAGGACCGGAGAGCGTTTCACTGAATTCTATGTTTTAGGAGAGAACGGTAAAGCTGATGATTACCCTACGGACCTAGGCGTGAATGAATCCGGTCACGTTATACTCGGAGCGGTAAATAGAGAACATAAAGAGATGGAGTACGTATTGGTGACGAGGATGGCCTCTACTGACTTAAATTCATCCGAAGATCTAGATGATAAAGTAGAGTCTACCGGTGAAAATGAAAGTGTCGAGGTTGAAATCGAATATGACTTGAATAATATGACTGTAGAACCTATGCCCTTAGATTACAATATAACTCTATCGAATTCCACTACCTATGTAGATAACTTTACTTTGAATCACGAGGAGAAATTCACCCATCACATGAATTATACGATCCAAGAAGAAGGCCTTTACATGGTCCAGTTCCTATTGTTCAAGCCGGATCAATTTTCAGCCGGAAACAAAAAAGGTTATCGAGAACTTCATCTCTGGGTGAGTGTAAGGGAGTGATCCTTTGACAGAAGTGAAACTCACGAAAAGAGGTAAACTGTTTCTCATCTTACCTATTATTTTCGTAGCCATAGCTGTCTTCAGACGGGAGCCTTACGTGGCCTTTTCCGCTGCCTTTTTATTTTCTCTCATTTTCTATTCAAGATTCGAGGTCAAAAACTGCAGTGTCGAATTCGAAGACGAGATAGCGGGAGGCAACAAAACAGTCGATGAACGATTCGAAATAAAACATAGGATTTTGAGCAGTCGAGATCTAAAACTAAATTTATCGGTCGTTCCAAATGAGGAGTTCGAAACAAAGGGTGAGAAAAATATATATAAAGAACTAGAGACCAATACAGATTTTTCGTACTATTTGTTACCCAAAAGTAGAGGATATCATGAAGTGGGAGAAATTAAAGGATGGTTGTTCGGTCCTTTAAATATATACAAGAGATCATTTCATCACGAAATAGAAACGGAAGTAATAGTTCAGAGCTCGAAAAAGGCCATAAAAAAGGCAAAAACCTACTCTAAGAGAACCTATGCGGAGGAGTTCGTAGAGGATCCTTTCGCCTTTACAGTAAGATCGAACGAATTCGAAGGTATAAGAGAATTTCAGCCCGGCGATTCACTAAGAGATATACATTGGAAATCTTTCTCCAAGTTCGATAAGCTGATGACGAGGGTTTACGAAAGGGTTTCCCCTATAGGAGCCCAGATTTTATTGGACTGTTCCCCTTCCATGAGGAGAAGTTTACCCAATGGTACTACAAAACTGGATCACTCCGTTTACATCTCCTTACAAATACTGAAAAACTTTGAGATCCAAGGTCACGATATAGGTATGACCGCCTTCGATCACAAGCATGTGGTTTTCCATCAAGAGTCGGATTCTAAACGAGCCACATTTAAAAGACTCTACAACAAAGTCGTCGATCTTCCAGGATCTCTAAAAACAAAGGACATCTCTCTCGACAGGTACAAAGGATCTCTAGACATGTCGGAGTTAGGAAAAAAAGAACAACGTTTCTCTCAAAAAGTGGGAGAACTGATCTCCAATACGGGGCGAGAAGAGATCGCAGGAGTGCTGTCCGCTGTCGATCAGATGAAAGCTAGAGGAGAAAAAAGAAAATTGGTGATGATCATCTCGGATCTAGAGATGCAGCCTAGAGCTACGTTGAAAGCCGTAGAGTATCTAAAAGAGATAAAAAACGAAGTTTGGGTTATCGTCCCTTTCAGCCCCTGGTATGAGCTGGATAAAACGGACGAAGAGATACTGGAAAAAGCCTATGAAGAATACGAAGAACTAGAGAAAATTTTGAACAGGTTAGAGCGGCTCGGCTGCATGATATTCGAGGTATATCCCGAAAAAGAAGGGTTCAAAATTCTTGAAGAAAAGGAGAGAAGAAAAACATGATTAAGAGGATACTACCTCACGCTCTCGGGGCTCTACTCGTAATCTCGACAGTTTATCACTCTGATTCACTTTATTCGGTATTTCTCGCGATACCTTTCTTTTTAATCTCTTTTATGATAGAAATCGGAAGAAACGAACTCGTATTTCCCGCACTGATCTTCACTACCGTGATACAGTTCTTATTGATCACAAGCGCACCGGTCAGCGACTTTGTCTCACTTATTATATTCCTGATTAGCTTCGGTTTACCGCTGAGTTATTACTGGCTTATTATTCTGAGTCAAAATTCAAAGGTCAATACGAAACCTGTCGGAATAGCCTCATCCTACGTGATCTTCACCTTTATCCTTTTCTACTTCTTACCGGACTTCATAGGCGTTTCAGAATTCATATTCGGAGGTCGGAACGAAGTAGTGCAGATATTGATATTTTTGGGTTCAGGTATGTTGGTCGGGGTCGTCTATCACGCTGGACTGGAAATAAAAGACTAGCTCTCGGAAAATCTTCCTTTTGGAGCTTCGACCCTCTCATCGATTATTTCATTCAAAACGTGACGGGCATCTAAATCTTCGAGTTCCGCTTCTACCGAGACCATGAGACGATGAGGTAAAACTCTTCTTGCGACCTCTTTCACATCGTCGGGGATAACGTAACTCTTACCTTTTATCAGGGCGTAAGCTTTCGACGTGTATAAAAGATGCTCTCCAGCCCTTGGAGACGCACCCACCACTAGATCTTCTACATTTCTAGTTTCGAAGATTATATCTCTGATATAGCTCAAAACGGCGTCTGAAACAAATACCTCTTCATGTAATCCCTGAATCTGCAAGCCGAAGTCGTCTCCTACCTTATTGACTTCTTCTATATCCCAGCTCTCGTTTTTGCTTTTCAGCATGTCCAACTCCTTATCGGGCGTTAAATAACCCATGTCACTTTTTATCATGAACCTGTCTAACTGCGCTTCGGGAAGTGGATAAACACCTTCAGTTTCGATCGGGTTTCTCGTTGCTATGACGAAAAACGGCTTGGGTAATTCCAGAGTTTTACCTTCAATAGTGACCTGGCTCTCCTGCATCGCCTCGATGAGTGCGGATTGGGTCTTAGGAGGAGCTCGGTTGATCTCGTCCGCCATCAAAACTTGAGCAAACACAGGGCCTTTTCTCAATTCAAATTCACTGCTCTTCTGGTTGTAATAATAATGTCCAGAAATGTCCGCGGGAAGCATATCTTGAGTGAATTGGATCCTTTCGTAATCGAGGTCAACTGCTTTCGTGAAAACTTTGATCATGGTGGTTTTAGCTATACCGGGCACACCTTCCAACAAAAGATGACCGCCGGTGATAAGACATATCAAGAAATCATCTATAACTTCTTCATAACCGATGATGACTTTACCTACTTCTTCTTTGATCTGATCGAATTTTTCCCTATATCCTTCGATGTCATCCAATCTAACCATCTCCTTCTCTAGCTTTAACGATCCGTTCGTTGATCATCTTGAGTTTATCTTTATCCCATTCAGGATGATTATTTAACACTTTTGCGATCTCGTCTTCTTCCTTTTCCTCCCCTCTCAGAAAAGCTAGTCCTTTTTTCAAGATGCCAGTGAGAATTTTTAAAATCTCAGATCGGGAGGACATGATCAAAATACCTCCAGCAGATAATGCTAGAAGATATGTAATAACTTTTCGAGAGACGTTTCCTCTGTAGACCATACTGTATATAAAGCTCATCTCTCTATGACTCTCATCAAAAATGATGGCCGATCTACCCTGGGATAGGTATTCTAGTATGTTATCCGTTAGTTTTCCATTATCCTTTCGATCCTGCATGGAATTGATGAATATGCTCGGATCGGAGACCAGGATCAATTCTCCGTCTCCGTATTCTTCTGCAGTGATTAAAGGTCTTTCTTCGAAATCCTCATTTTCATCCTTCACGCCGTTTTCGTTTTCATCCAACCACGCCGCTTTCGAACTATTTAAAATAGTATTTGCCTCTTCATCTTTATCGATCGCCGTTGCTTTGTTCAACATGACCTGGGAAACATTATCGGTCAAATCGTGATCTTCAGTATTGTACGCCACTCCGAGTTCGGGACTTTCCTTGAATGAGAAGTCCAGAAGGGGATGCGAGTAAAATGAGGAATTGGTGTCAAGGTCTTTCAACAGGTCATTGCCGCTACCGAAATCATCTGCTAAGACCAGTTTTCCTCCCTTTTTAAGAAAGCTATCAATAAAATCTACATCTTCAGTTGTAAATTCTTCTCTAGGGCCTATTATCATCATACCGGTCCTGTTGGGCTTGATATCATATTCGTTGAGTTCTTTCTGAGTTACCTCGGTACGTTTCTCTTCCGCTAGTTCTATATTCCGGGTAAAGCTACCCATTTCCCTAGATTTTACAGCGAGATCGCTGCAGCCGTTCCAACCAGGGTTGTAAATACTGAAATCACTTTCATTTACGATCAAGGGCGCTGAAACGGATAAGAAAAGTAGTAAAAAGAATATTGAAACTACTATGATATATATCGTAACTTTATTCATTACATCTCTCATGACAGACCCTCCTTTACCAATGTGGATAGAAATGAGTTGAATTTTTCGATCTCTGACTTATCCAAACTTTTTTCAGTAAAAAGAGCTTTCTCGAAAAGGTCTGTAACGTACTTAACCTCCTGCGAAAGCGTTTCAAAATTCGGTCTGGATTTGATCTCTGACTCGAGCTCTCGATGAGTTTTACTAGGCTTTACTTCGATAACTCTAGAACTTTCCAAAGTTTCCAGGAACTCTCTATAAGCAGTGGTAATCTCGTCACTAGAATTCGCCCTAGAAACTGAAAATGTGGGAGAAGTTTTTGCTACTTCTCTCTGTCCCGCCGATTCTCGACCCTCTCCTTCCCCATTCTTACGGCTCTCGAATAAGTAATAACCCAGGACCATTATCCCTATTCCAACCGCTCCTATAATCATCAAGATGGGGTTCTGTAAAAATTTATCAGGTCCTTCAACCCTGATCTGTATATCCTCTGAAGTAGCATTCCTAAATTTAGCAGGACCCTCGAATCTAGCGTTCAAAGTATGTTGGCCCTCTTCAAGTTGGATATCCTCCGGCAAGGTGAATCTGAATCTTCCTCCGCTGTGCGTGGTTATATTTTTTACGTGGTTTCCGTTTAAATACACTATTAAAGTTTGATCTTCGATACCCTCTGAGGAGCTAGTATTGACCAATTTACCTTCTATATTCATCTCACTTGGTTCAGATCCTTTCAAAGTTTTAGAATCTTGAAAAAAGACGATTTCCGTGGGAACGTTCACCTCGAAAGCTATATTTTCCGATGAAGGAGAGATGGTCTCATTTCCAGTAAAATTAACGGCAGTTTCGGTCAAGCCCCACCTAAATCCCTTGGAATCCAAACCGAATCTGAAAGTTCCGTCATGATTTATCTCAAAAGAACCCTGGCGAGAGATATTTAATTCGATAGAAGATAGATCCACCTCGGCTTCGGTTCTGAATTCACCCTCTATATAAACTATCTCATCATAATAGGCTTTCTTTTCAGTCCTCAATAGAATTTCTGACGGATATTTTACGAGGTCGATCGTAAGGTTTCCTGACCATATATCCTCTGACTTGACTTTAGCCGAGAAATTTAGCGATCCTAACTCTTGATCCCATGAAATATTATAACTTTGCTCGAAAAAACCTTTCTCCGTTACCGAGGATTCAGCGAGAGTCTCATTTTCTTTGAATATCAGAATCTCAATGTTCCCAGTTACTGCGCCCTTTTCGTTAAAAACTCCTTTAAGAAATATTTCCGATCCGGGATATCCATTACTAGGCCCATATATAGTCAGAGCTGGTTCTCTATCCAAATATTTGTCTATCATCTCTAAATCTTCTTCGTAATCCTGCAGTAGAGCGTAATTATCTTGGATTATCTCTTTCAAACTATTAAGATCAAAAAGAGTCTGATCAACACTTTCTAAATTCTTTTCCATCGATCCAAGTAGATCTCTCATCTCCTTCAGGTAAAAATATACATTGTTAAAAGCTTGGCCGAGATCGGTGTCACCTCGTATAGTAACGTCCCCGTCATTCAGCGTTCTCGCCATGAGGGTCAAATTACTTGTCAGGTTTTCATGATCTCTAGTATACCTAGTAAGATTCGAGGAGATCCTATAAAAAGGAAGGAAATACTCTTTGAGATGTTTCGAACTTTCAACATCTCCGTCTATCTCCCACAAGACTTCGTCGATCTTAGATAGTTCCTTTTCAAGTTCTACCGCTATCTCTTCTGATCGATTTAGATGAACCGGATTCTGATCAAGGGATATATTTCCATTTTCCTCTTTCAAATCATAGTTCAATTTTAAAGCTTCGTCTAGGGAATCTTCGACATCATTTTTTGTCCTGTCCAAAGTATCGATCAAAGGATTAAGGTATTCTTGCCCACCAACGGAACGAACATGACTCTCATTCCCGATAGCTACACCGGGAATCGACAAGAGGATTATGGAGATCAATAGGAAAGCTGTGAGAGATCTCTTCCCCATCATTCGCTCAAATAATCTCACGGTAGCAATTAAAATTTTCCTATGACTAGTAACTAACTCTATAGCGTAACAGGACCAAATAAATCTCGATTTGGCATTTCTTCTATAAAAGTCAAAGATGTGATTAAGAGTAGCTTTCTAAAGGAAAAACAACGCAATTCAAAATAAGGTAATCAGAAATCAAATGGCTTCGCTATCACGTCTTTAACTTTCATATCAAAGAACCGTCTACTGTTCTTTCCTTCAACTAGAAGGACCGTGTCGGCACCATAGCCAGTACCTGCTATCGCTATGACCGGTTCTGGTGAAACGAGGCCTGCGTCGGTAGCCATCGAAACGATCTCAACGCATACTTTTGCTCCTTGGCCAAAAAGTCTCAAAGTATCCGCGATGATAGTCGGGGTCATAACAGAATCTTTTTTCTTCCTGTAATAGTCATTCCATGAGTGAAAAGGCATAGGTCCTGTGAATATCTCTATACCTAGTTCTTCCATCTTTTTTCGGTTTTCCTCTTTCAACTCCTGTTCTCCTTCCTCTCTAAATCCAGTAGAATGCGTTACCGCTACTACATTTCGTTCCTCAAATATCTCAGCTGCCAGTTTACCGGTTTCTCCACGTGTTGTAGCTACTACGATATCGTTTATTTTGTGTTCCTTCGCATAATTTTTGGCTATCTCCAAAACCTCTTTCGTCTCTTTATCAGAAGTATCTATCATGATTACCACCTCTATCCATACATAGGAAAACTAATTATCAATTTTTTTCACGCCTCAAAAAGATACTTCGATCCGATGATCAGATCATTTATTTTTTCTGTTATGGATTTTAATTCATCTCTTTTAAGAGATTGGGGGCGATACTCGATACTAATGATTATCTCTTTCTCCTCTTCGGCTAGTAGATCTTCACTGTCATATCTTAAAAACCTCATGAAAAATTCAGTATTTTCTAATTCTAAAATTATACCTTCACATTCCTGCTGGTGAGACTCCGAAATCAGCTTTGTAGCTCCTGCCGGTAAACCATAATATCGGTGATGTGCCTGAAAATCTTCTTCCTGAGTCGTGTGAAGTATGTATCCGTCCTCGTCAAATATTCCTATTTCGTCTATATCTTGCTGTTTTTTTATAGCTTCGAAATGCTCTAGTAATTCTTCTTCATCCATATTTTTTGTCCTCCGTAATTAGTGATGTTATTCTCATCTATCAGATATTTTCGTTTAATTTATATTTTTCCTGATGGAAAATGAGTTCATCCAAAAGAATATATATTGATTAGATAGTGGATTGTATGGGATGATAGTTTGTACATAAAATCAAAAACTAGCAGATCGATAGGCGTAACGATAAGCGTAATAATATTAAGTATACTTATGATGACCGCCCTTTTCTCCGCTCCCGCCCAAGCCGAAGCTCAGGCACCTGAGTGGGAAGAAGGCGATTCTTGGGCGATGGGTTATAGAGAAGATAGTATCAGTGAGATGTTCGGACCTGGTATAGAACAGGCTAAAGATGACCTTGAGGACCCTACTTCTGACGATATGAAAGTAGACACAGAAGTTAACGGAGAGATGGGATTCTATCAGATATACGAAGTCACGGAAGCAGGCGAATCTGGGTATACCCTCGACATAGAAGCCGGAGGAGGAGTAAAAGTCTCAGGGTCTCTTGAGATGACCGGCGAGATGTTACCAGAAGGAGAACACGATATGAGTGAAGACGATCTGGATAAGGTGAATAAAACAGTTTCTATGAGCGGGAACGTTCATTACTCACAAGATATCACGGGCACTGCCGAACTCAACAGCGAGTACGCAATCGAAAGCATTGAATTAAAGAGTGTAACGGAGGTCTCCGGCAGCTATGATTTCGAAAATGTCCCTGAAGAAGATTACGATTACATAAATGAAACCAAGACTATGGAATACAAAGACTACAGTGGAAGTATATCTGGCGATGTGACTGTTGAAGTTACAGTAGAGTTCGACGAGCCGCTGGATTTCTTCGATTTCCCGATCGAAGAAGGCGAAGAGTGGGAAACGAATTCGACCATCAGTATAACTGGTACCTACGAGGGGAAGGTCGATGTGACAGGTCTACCGGACGAAGCTGAGGAAGACATCGAAAATGAATTTGACCAGGAATTCCCGATGACCCTTGAAGAAATAGATACCAGCCAAACCGAAGGTCTAGATGAGGGCGATATCGATCTACCTCCACCAGGTGAATCAGATGACATAAATGTTCCTCTGAAGTGTACTGGTACCGAAACAATCGTACTTGAAGACGGAACCGAAACTGAAGTTTACAACATAGAGTTCGGTCATGGAAATTCCCTTTCACCTCAGTCATTCAAGATGCAGTATTCCGAGGAGAAAGGTTTCATAGTCGAACAGAAGATTGTCGGTGGTCCTGAGATGGGGGACTACATGGATACCACAGAGATGAGCATGAGTTCGATGGATGTTAACGAGGCTAGAAATGAGATGAACGATATTCAGGAAGAAGATGGCAACGGTGATGATGGTGGATTAATGCCAGGTTTCACGGTTCCAGTCCTAGCGATAGGCATTATGGTCTCAATTTACCTCTATGAAAAAAATTGGAAAAGAAAACACGAGTAGGAACCGAAAACAGCCAAAAACCAAAAACTTTTTCTTTTTATCTATAGTTCGATTTTATTAATGGCAGAGGTAAAATGGTTTTACATTTGGAAGCGAAAAGTCTAGAGAACGTAAAAGACGGTTTCCATCTCGAGGACATCTCTTTAGATATTGGAGAAGGGGAGATCGTCTTAATAGGAGGAAAAAACGCCTCTGGTAAGACGACACTATTAGAAACTTTAAGTTTTGTAAGTCCTCCCAATCGAGGCATGTTGAAATATTTCGATGAGATAGTATTTGAGGATGGTAAGAGAAATAAAACTCTTAGATCTGCAAGGGAACTTATAGGAGCTCAATTTCAGGAAGAAAAATTGTACGATAATCTAACCGTTAAAGAAACCTTCGAATTGTTTTCGAAAAATTATAGAAATGACAATTTTCAAGAAGTTGTTTCGAATTGTCCTCCTATTAAAGGACTATTGAAGAAGAAAGTCGGTGCGCTCTCCGAGGGGAAATCCCAACTTGTCCAGTTTCTACTCAGCATAATTCATGATCCAGAACTAGTGATGCTTGATGAACCCGTTTCCAATCTCGATGAAAAAACGCAGAGCTGGGTTTTTGAAAAGATAAAAGAATTAAAATCAGATGGAACCTCTTTTCTGATAGCTCTCAACGAGATATGGAAGATCGCTGATATCTCGGACAAACTGATAATTTTGCAAGACGGTAAAATTTTCAAAACCGTTAATGATTTTTTCAAATTCAAAAAAGGATGTTTTTTCAGAGTCGATTCCAATGTCGATTATGGATCTATAAAAGACGAGGAATGGATACTCAAGATCACTAGAGAGGAACAATATATCCAGGGTTTTTCCAGCTTAGAAAAAGAAAGTTTGGTTGAACGAATGGATGTTCCTCTGGTAGAGATAAGAGAGGTAAAGTTGAACGACTTCTATCCGGATGGTGAGGAGATTTGAAAAGAGAGCTTAGATCGACCGGGGCCTTTTTTTCCAGCCATTTTAAAGATAAAGTAAGGAACAGAAAATTCGTTGTTTGGCTCGTTATAATGCCTATTCTCCTTATCAGTTTTTTAAATTTGATAGGCGGTGGAGTGGGAGGAGAAGATGAAGGACAGTTGAGAGTCAACGTCGCTGTTGTAGATAGGGACAAATCTACAATATCTAGCGCGGCGGTTTCTTTACTTGAAAATGATGAGAGACTTAATGTGAAACAAGTGGAGGAGCTAGAAGAAGGTGTATCTCTTATAAGAAAGGGGGATGTAGATGCAATGCTTGATATTCCTGAAGGTTTTTCTGAAGATTGGGAGAGGATCAATAATCAGAACGAAACCAACGAAACTTTAGAGCTCAAGGTCTATCATGCTGAGGGGGGTCAAGAAGATCTTATAAAAATGGTACTGAACGGGATCACGGCCGAGATTAACGAAATTGTAGAAGGAGATAAAATTAAGAAAAAAATCGAGTTGGAAAGCCGACCGATCGATGTTCGAGATTGGGAGTATACGGACCTACTTTTTCCCGGTGGGGTAATGATAGTCTTACTCCAGATAGGTTTTTTCAACTCAAGTAACACTTCCTCATCAGTCACTGAAAATATGAATTATAAGAGATTGAAGATCTCACCTATATCTAAAATATTTCATATAAACGGAATGGTTATGGCGGACGCCCTCTTCACGTTTACTGCCACTATCATCGCCTCGATAACAGGGATCATACTCTACGACGTAGCCATCTCTTTAATTTCTTTTCTCGGGTTAATTTTAGTTATCTTTATCTCCTCGTTGATCTTTTCTTACATAGGATGCTCTATAGGGTGGATGTCATCTAAGCAGGGCTCGGCCCAGGGATTCTCCTCTATGTTCGTCTTTCCGCTAATCTTTTTCACCTATAGCCTTCTATTCTCTAATTTGTTCCCGAGGTCCGTCATTCGAGTTTCGGAAAAACTTCCTATCTATCCAGCGATAAATCTGTTGGAATCACTTATATTTGACTCACCTACATTACTCCAATACTTGACTCAAATCGGTTATCTGTCCCTCTGGTTACCTGTAGCGATCGGAATGTATTTGCTCGTGATAAAATACCATTGAAAGACTTTTGAAAGAAAACTAGCTTCAACTATGAAAAATATAATATGCGAGTGGAATCTAGATGATGTAATACCATGGAGATAAAGGAGTTAAAAAGGGACTCGGCCTTCAAAGGAGCTTTACCAGAAGGATGTAAACACTGCGCCAACGGAAGCAAAATGGTGCTTCTAGTCACGGGTAAGTGTGAAGGAGAATGCTGGTACTGCCCTCTCTCAGAAAAGAAAAAGGGCAAGTCGGTTGTTTACGCCGACGAAAAGAAAATAGAGGATGAAAATGAAATAATAGAAGAAGCGAAATCGATAGATGCGACAGGGACCGGGATCACGGGCGGAGATCCTCTCACTACAGATCGAACATCGAATTATATCGAACTTTTGAAAAATGAATTTGGTGAAGATCACCATATCCATCTATACACACAAAGTACCGATATCGACAAAATTAGAGAGTTATCAGAAGGAGGATTGGACGAGATAAGGTTCCATCCTCCAGTAAAAAAATGGAGAGATGTTGAAAAAAGCGAGTATTACGAGATCCTTCAGAAAATTCAAGAGAGCTTTGATATAAATGTGGGTCTTGAGATCCCGAGCCTTCCAGATCATGAAGATGAAACCGTGCATCTTCTCAAAGAAGTCAAAGAGGTCGTAGACTTCGTAAATCTCAATGAACTTGAGTTCTCCTCGACAAATTCTGATGAGTTGATAGATAGAGGCTATGAACACAAGAGTGACGTTTCCAGCGCGGTAAAAGGAAGCCAGGAGTTCGCCATTGACTTATTAGAGATTGATCTCGACTTATCTATCCACTACTGTTCTCTTGGATTCAAAGACGGCGTTCAATTGAGCAATAGGATAAAAAGAAGAGCGGAAAATGTCGCTAAAAAAAGCGATATCGTTACGGAAGAGGGGACTTTGATAAGAGGGTTGATCGATTCTGGAAATATAATTCTGTTAGCGAAGTTGAGAGAAAAATACGATCTCGATGAAGATACTTTATGGCATGACGAAGAAAACGAAAATCTAGTATGTCCTCTGCCCGTTTTGAGAGAGATCAGTTCCGAGATAGATGAAGACTGTTACGGGGTGGAGATCTATCCGACCTCCGACAAGTTAGAAGTCGAAAGATGGCCCTTGGAATGAAGACAAACCTTTTTTATTCTACCGGTTCATTGATATCACTATGGACCAAGGAGAGATCGAAGGTAGGTGGGAAGAACTTCTAAATTGGTATGAAGAAAACGATATAGAGAAAGCGTCTGTAGCTTTTTCTGGAGGTAAGGACAGCACCTTGGTTCTTGATTCTGCCACGGAAGCTTTGGATAACGTTAAGGCGTACATCGTTAACGATTATATCTATCCAGATTTCGAGATCGAAGATGCCATTGAGAAGGCGGAATCAATAGGGTCCGATTATGAAATCCTAGAAACTTCTAAATTATCGAATGAAGATTTTCAAAAGAATCCTAAAGATCGCTGTTTTTACTGTAAAAAAGAATTATTCGATGCGATAGATGCAGACGGGATAATACTTGAAGGAACGAACGCTTCAGAAGTCAGTGGGCACAGACCGGGGCTAGAGGCGGTCAGAGAGTATGCTAGGGCGCCTCTGCTCGAAACGGGTTTAGAGGAAGACGAAATCAGGGAGATACTGAAGTGGAGAGGATACGAAGTATGGGATCGTCCTTCGTTCGCCTGTTTAGCGAGTAGATTTCCTACAGGAACTGAACTGACCAAAGAAAGATTAGAAAAAGTTGAAAGTATAGAAGAGAAACTCTTCGATCTCGGAGTTCAGCAGTTAAGGTTGAGGCACTTCGGCGATACCGCCCGGATAGAAGTCTGGCCCGAGGAAATGGACAAAATTATAGATAATAGAGAGAAGATAATCGAGTGGCTGAAAAAAGAAGGATACGAAAATATGTTTTTAGATCTTGAAGGATATAGAACAGGATCAATTTCTGAGGGATAATATGGAAGAATTAGATGAACTGCTTGAAAAGTACAAGAACGGAGAAATCACGAAGGAAGATGTGAGGAAAAAGATTCTTGACTTTCCGTATACCGACTTCGGAGATACTAAAGTGGACACGTTTAGAGAGATGAGAAAGGGTCTCCCCGAAGCGGTATTCTGTCCCGGAAAATCTGAAGAGCAGTTGAAGAAGATCGCCGGAGAAGGTGACCGGTTTTTCACCCGGGCTTCAGAAGAGGATTACGAGATAGTTAAATCGGTAAGAGACGGGGCAGAATATCATGAAAAGGCTAACATCATCGTAGTTGGTGATGTAAAACAGGACGTCGAGGGCGAAGTGGTAGTGGTTACAGGTGGTTCCACTGACGTACCGGTTGCTGAAGAAACCGCAGTGACTTTAGAGGAGATCGGCTTTTCCATAGAACGGTTATACGACGTAGGCGTCGCCGGCATTCACCGATTATTGCCGTTTATCGATGAACTGAGAGAAGCTGACGTCGTGGTCGTATCGGCCGGCATGGACGGTACTTTACCCGGCATCATCTCGGGATTGATCGGGACTCCTGTTATAGGTATACCCACAAGTGTCGGTTACGGAGTAGCTAGAGAGGGTAGATCTGCTTTAGAGACTATGTTGAACAGCTGCGCTACAGGTTTGGCGGTGGTGAATATCGATAACGGTTACGGCGCAGCGGCTTTCGTTCACCACATGTTGAGAGATGATTGAAATGAAAAAAATAGCTTATCTTGACCTTAGTTCCGGTGTAAGCGGAGATATGCTACTCGCGGGCTTGATAGATTGTGGAGCGGATGTAAAAATTCTTGATGAAATAATAGATGAACTCGATCTCACAGATGTTCATGTCGAGATTGAAGACAAAAAAGATCGGGGTATCGGCGGTAAAAATGTAAAGATAAAATACAAAGATCAACCCCACAGGAAAGTATCGGATATTTTAGGTATGATAAAAAGTTCTGACTTAACTGAGTGGGTGAAAGAGAAGAGTTTGGAGGCTTTCAGAGAGATCGGAGAAATCGAAGCGGAGATCCATGATGAATCTATAGAAGACCTCGAACTACACGAAGTCGGGATGGTCGATTCGATAGTAGACATCGTTGGAAGTATAGGGCTTTTTCATGACTTAGAAATAGACGAAGCATATTGTTCTACCGTCTCCTTGGGAAGCGGACATACGGAATGCGCACATGGAAAAATACCGGTTCCTGTACCGGCGACAGAAAAACTTCTCGAAGGTTGGAAAGTCAGATTCATGGATATCGAAGGAGAAATGGTGACTCCAACCGGTGCGGTGCTGCTTAACGTATTGACCGAACAGTGCAGTCCTCCAGATATGGAACTTGAGAAGATATGTGTTGGCTTTGGAGATATAGAAAGAGAAGTACCTAATGCTCTGCGAATATTCAGGGGTGAACAGAAAAACTTGGATAAGAGCATTCAAACACTCGAATTTTACATAGACGATATGAGTCCAGAAAATCTAGAATATGGTTTAGAGAAGATAAGAAAAGAGGCTCTCGATGTTTACACGACTCCAGCTTCCGGGAAAAAGAACAGACAGGGTTGGGAAGTAACAGTGCTTACGGAGAGAGGAAACGTTGACGAGGTTGTGAAAACAATATTTAAGGAAACTTCTACTCTAGGCCTCCGGATAGATGAAGCGAGAAGATTAGTGACTGAACGGAAAGTAGAAGAAGTGGAGACAAGATGGGGAAAAGCGCAAGTAAAGGTTTCGGATGATCAGGTATCACCGGAATACGAGAGCTGTAAAAAGATAGCCGAAAAAGAGAGTCTCTCCGTCTCGAAGGTTTACGAGAAAGTCAAAGAAAATTACGAAAAAGAAAAATAAGATAACCCTATGATGGTCTAATAAGCCCGATTGTTGTAGTTTGGATATCATGAAGGCTTGCGGAGCCTTCAACCGGGGTTCGAATCCCCGATCGGGCGTTAGTAATTGGTAAGATGGATAACTTACTATTGATGTGACAAAGACAGGATTTTTTTCGTCGAATCAACGGTAGCGGTGAAATTTTCACACTCGTTATAGTCTCTTTCAGATCTTTTGCTTCCATTGTTTTCTCTTATCACATGTCCTTCCAAATGAGTTACTTCGATCTCGAAGTGGTCTATCTTTAACCCTTCATTATCGATGGTGTCCTTTATAGCATCTAAATTTTAGGCAAGTAACTCCTTTACGTCATCCTCTTTTATTCATCCCAATAACTAGGTTATCAATTTTTAAGAGGTCTTTAACATAGATTATCTACCGGTACCTAGAAAAACATTCTTGTTATCAACAAGAAAAAGTAAAAAAATTGGAAAAGAAGTTTTCCTTGAGTTGCTTGCTCCATCTCACCGTTTCTTCTTTTGATATACTTCAAAGGCTATAAAGATCCCTAATAATAAAAGACCTGAAGTGAATCCTGGAGTGTCTCCGCCGTCATCACCGTCAGTTTCGTTATTTAGCCCATCACCGTTATCATCCTCTCCGTCATCATCGCCTTCACCGCCTCCAATCTCATTAAAGTTGGCAGTGATCTCTTTCTTACTGTCCATCATAATGTTTATCTCATCACTCGTTCCTTCATAATCTCCACTCCATTCATCGAACTTCCAACTTTCGTCCGCGATAGTTTCTATGGAGACATTAGTCCCTTCTTCGAACTCCCCAGTCCAATTGTTTTCAACCTCGTCTCCATCAACTTCAACCGTTCCGTTTCCTTCCGTTTTTACCGTGAGCCCAAATTCTCTCGAATCTTTGGAAATTTCGTATTCAATAAGCTCCTCCGTACCTACCCGTCTTTCCTCAAGTTCATCATTGTTAGGATTCTTTTTGACCTCATAGATTTCGGTTTTGACAGTCCTTTTTACCTTCGGCGAATAATAATAAACCATTTTCCCCCTTGAAGTACTATTTTCTGCCTTTATCAGCATTTCTACATTTACCTTGTAGGTCTTAAACTTTCCAGCTTCAACTTCGGTCATGTTAGTTTCCAGGACGGCTCCGCTCAGGTACTCTGTGTGGTCCTTTTCATAGACGCCTTTTTCCTCCTTATATACTTCACAGGTTTGGTTCCACTCTTTTCCTACATGAAGAGGGAAATTAAGGTTGTTTCTGCCCTTATGATAGTATGAATTTCCAACTTCTTGCTCATCTTCAAAAACAAGTGACAATGAATTATTGTCATAATAAGAATTCATGATTTCTTCTCCTTGTGCACCTTCGAGAACGACTTGATAAGTATCTTCGTATTTTATATCCTCTCCATCATTGTTTATATTTGGATTTATCTCGATACCCGTCTTTTCGACTCGTTCGGTTATCTGCTTGGTATCGTTTTGATTTGGACCTATTCTTGCTTCGTAAACCCATTCATCGCCCTTACTCCAATCAGGAGATTCTACCTTTTCCTCCTCTTCCCGTGAGATCCATCCCATCGTTGGAGTCAGACCAGCTATGATGATAAGTAGAATAGAAGCTAATATGACAGGTATTTTCATCATATGTTTATTATCAAATTCAAGTTTCATAAATCATCCTCCTTTCACTAACGTATTCCGTACAAAAGTCTTTGGGAATTGGAACTCCTCTACTTTAAGGTGAATGTACTTTTCTAAAGGAAAAAGTAATCTTTCAATAAACTCTTCCGCACTTGATGGTCCTTTGATACGACCTCTAAATTTTAGACCTACTGGATATTATAAAGTCAGAATATTTGGCCCTATCGATACAATGTCGGAACTTTCTTAACAAGTCCATATCAGAGATTTTCAGTCCTAGTTCGAACTCATGGAGTTCGTTTCGATACACTCTATTATCTCATCATGTATTTTTCCATTAGTTGCCAAAAAAGTTTCTGAATTGATATCGTACTCGCCGCCGTCTATTTCAGTTATAGAACCCCCGCTTTCTTCTACCAGCAGTGATCCGGCGGCAGTATCCCAAGGCTCGAGTTCTACAGCCCAAAATCCATCTATTATGCCACAGGCGAGATAAGGTAGATCTACAGATACAGATCCGGTCCTTCTGATCCCTTCAACTTTTAGAGCTACCTCATTGAAGTGCTCTAGATTCCTCTTTCTCCCTCTTTCATTGTATGGAAATGTGGTGGAAACAACTGCTTTTTCCAATTCATCCACTTCAGAGACAGAAATCTTTTTTTCTCCTACAAAGGCTCCTTTCCCTCTCTGGGCATGAAATACCTTATTCTCGACCGAGTTATAGATCCCGCATACGGAGATTTTATCCCCTATCTCCAGGGCTAGAGAGATTCCAAAGATAGGAAGACCGTGAGCATAATTTGTCGTCCCGCTTATAGGATCTAAATACCAGGTATATTCGCTTCCGGTTCTCTCTAAATCCATCTCTTCCGTGACTATATCGTGAGAAGGATACTTTTCTTGAATAGAATCCACGATGGATCGCTCGATATTTTTGTCCATATCGGTCACTAAATCGAATTTTTTCTTGTACTCTACATCTTTGTCGATAATGATATTTTCTTTCAAGCTTTTACCGGCCTTCTCGACTGTACTTTTAGCAAAATTTTGGAAATCTTCGCTCATCATACTTCACCTCTCCTCTAAATATCGGATTATGAATTCCTTCAACTCTTCAATTTCAGTATCGAATCCCCCTCCTTGAGCGAACTGTTCCGTTCCACCGCCTCCACCGCCGAATTCTTGGCCTACGGTTTGAACGATTTCGTTAGCCGATATTTCTTCCACGTTGTCACCTACCCCTACAAGGAGACTTACAGTTTCTCTCTCGTTGATGATCACCATCACCTCTTCGTCTCCGACTTCGTCCTTAGCCCTATGCGAGAGCTGGTCCGTATCTTCTGTCGATAGATTTTGAACCAATAGTTCGAAGTCCTCAAGTTCATATCTATCAAGATTTTCAAGTTCCTGTTCGATCTTTTCGCTTTCTAACTCCTCGATCTTCTCCCCCATCTCATCGATTTTATCTTTCAAGCGTCTTATCTCTTTGGGTAGATCATTTGGGTTGGTTTTCAAGATATGCATAGCTCTTAAAATAGAACGTCTATCTCTGTAATCCCGGCGCAACGCCTTTTCTCCTACGGAAAAAGTGATCCTGGTAACACCTTCCTGAAGCTTTTTCTTGTCGTTTATCCTTATCCGAGCGACTTCTAGAGTGTTCTCTAGATGGGTACCGCTGCAGACCCCTTTATCCCAATCTTCTATCTCTATTATCCTAACCTGTTCTCCTTCCGGAATCTCTTTAGCGAAAGCTATCTCTTTCGATTTCTCCACCTCTTCTTTGTCCAATTCCTTCCAGGAAACGGGCCTCTTCTCCAAGATCACCTTATTGCAGAGCTCCTCGATCTTCAATAGTTTTTTTCTATCCACGTTGACTTCAGTCTCGAAATCTATGCGAGCTTTCTCTTCACCGATATCGAATCCAGCATAACTTACGTCACCTAGAACTTCCCTTCCGGCCCCGTAAACGATATGGGCTCCAGTGTGTCCTCTCATGCAGTAATACCTGAAATCCTGATCTATATGTCCTTCTACAATATCTCCTTTTTCTAAGTCATTCTCTTCAAGGTGATGAACTATATTTCCAGATTTTTTTTGAACATCTTCGACTTCAAATCCGGCTATAGTCCCACGATCCGGCGGTTGTCCACCTTCCTCAGGATGAAAATAAGTTTCCTTCAAAAAGACTTTTGTTCCGTCGATATCGACTACTTCACTCTCAAAATCAGTTTTCCTCGGCTCCTCCCAATAAGCGGGTTCAAATTTCATGGGTAAAAATACAAACACATATTAAAAAGATTTAGGGGGTAAATGTGTTGATTTTCCCTTAGACAGATTGCTTTTAATCTTCCCAAAAGAATTTCCCGTTTTCTATTATCGTCTCGTCGTCTACCTTAAGTATGCCTTCACTCATATCTTTGATCATATCCACATGGATAGCGCTCTGGTTCTGTTCAGTATCTTCGTCATCAATACACCTTCCATAAGCCCTGCCTAGTGCTAGATGTATAGTATCTCCCATCTTTTCATCGAACAGCATATTTTTTGTGAAAATATCAATACCACGATTAGTTCCGATGCCGAGTTCACCCAACCTTTTGGCACCTTCATCTGTTTCCAGCATATCATCTAGGACGTCTTCGTTCTGCTCGGCTGAATATTCAACTACTTCACCGTTCTCGAATGTT
>CAZPCW010000021.1:0-29573 GCA_964585175.1 uncultured Thermoplasmata archaeon | reverse complement strand
ACATCCACAACTAGTATTCGAAACGCACCATGCTACAGGACTAACGTCCTTGCATATTTCGGAAGGTATTCCTCAATATGCCGAGGTAGCTAAGTCTGGACCAAGGCGCCGGCCTTGAGAGCCGCCAAACTTGGAAAAGTCCTTGCGGGCTTTTCCTCACACTGGAAAGAGATTTCCGGTGGATCAAGCAAGCCGGTGGTGCTCTGCACCTCAGGAGTTCGAATCTCCTCCTCGGCGTTTCTAATATTTCCGAGGGATAGCGAGGTAATTTAGAAACAAGTAGGATCTGTGATTCTAGAAGCGTCTTCAATACTTTTTGAATGAAATGAAAAAGTTTGAAGGCGAAGAAAATCTATGATTTTGAGAGCGTTTCTAATATTTCCGAGGGATAGCGAGGTAATTTAGAAACAAGTAGAATCTGTGATTCTAGAAGCGGTTTCATAACTTTTGAGCTTAGCGAGAAAGTTTGAAGGCGAGAAGATGCTGTGCTTCTTCGGCGCTTCTTACAAAGTGAGTGGAATCTTTAGCAGTTTTTGCCAAAAGAGGTGGAATTTTTAATTCCAGTGAATCTTTGATTCCGAGGAAGCATTTTTTTTTTATGAGTCTTGCTATTGAATAAACTGGGGTAGGTAGCACTAATCATTAAATATTTTTTGTTTCGAAGAAGCTTATATATGGTGATTCGTTAGAGCCCATTCGGTTCGCTTCTCGTCGAAAATACTGAAAGCTTTAACAATTTTTCTAGTGTATAGAAAACGCTCTTTTTATCAGAGAAACCCAGCATTTCATATTTATTCCTTAATAAATAAGGTAAGATGATAATTATCCTAATTTAACAAGATCGAAGTTATAGTCAATTTTAAATAAAATAATACATTTCCTTCCGTGAGGTTGTCGAAAATGAAAGTTTCCAAGATCCTAGCTTTGACTACGGTATTCATACTAACATGTAGTTTTCTGAGCATCGCACCACTCCAAAATGCCCGCTCAGATATTCATACGTCTAATGATGACGCAGATCTCAGCAAAAAAGGAACTCGAAACATGTACGTGTTGGTGAATTCTTCCATTTATGGATCATTAGGAGATCAGCTCGACCAGTACAAGCAAGATGTCGAAAAATTGAGAGACTTAAAAGTAAAGATATTTGAAAATGATTATTCCGAAGCGAGCGAAATCAGATCCTTCCTGAAAGATGGTTATGAAAACGATAATTTGGTTGGGACTTTTTTCGTCGGAAATATTCCATATGCAGAATTTGAGGTTTCAAACGATTATGATGAAGGTAGATATTCTAGATTTCCTATCGACCTTTATTATAAAGATTTAGACGGGACCTGGAGAGATACAAATAACAGCGGGGTTTATGATGAACATGTTTCCGGTGATGGCGACCTTAAACCAGAGATATGGTTTGGTCGTATAAGCATGAAGACCGATTGGAAAGATGAGGTCGAACTCTATAAAAACTATTTTGAAAAGCTGTACAAGTACAGAAGAGGAAACTTGAGTTTGCCAGATGAATCTCTACTTTATGTAGACGATGATTGGACATCATGGACAGATAAATATAAGTCCGGTCTTGCCAAACTTTACAGCGATATAAAAGTGGTAGATGACCCGGACAACACGAGCGCGGACGATTACGGTAAAAGACTCAAAGAGGGATACGAATGGATACAGATCCACTGCCATGCCAATCATTCAGCTAAAAGACATGCCTTCAAAGACCATGGGGGCCCGAAAGGCAGCGGAGGAAACTTCACTTCGAGAGATCTATATGAACAGGGGCAAAAATCACTATTCGCTAACATCTTCACTTGTGGCTCTGCTGATTATACCGTTCCCGATTATTTGTGTGGATGGTACGCTTTGACGGGAGAATACGGATTGGCAAACGTAGGGAGTACAAAGCCGGGCTCTATGTTGGAATTTCAAAACTATTACGAACCTCTGTCGAACGGCATGACGATGGGAGAAGCCATGAAAGAGTGGTGGATTGACACGGTTAAAAACGATATATATTCCATTAGTTGGTTCTACGGCATGACTACGATTGGCGATCCAACTTTATCACCGCTTACAAAAGGTTTAGAGGATTACGATCTGAATGTCGAGACCCAGGGAAAAGGTGAAATCGAGATCGATCCTAACCAGAATGCATATGAATATGGAACAGAAGTTGATTTGACAGCGATCCCAGCAGATGGCTGGTATTTGGATGAGTGGAACGGCACCGACAAGACCGGTAAAACGATAACTATTACGATGGACAGTGACAAAGATATCACGGTCCGGTTTTCAGAGAAATCTGCCCAAGAAATCAATGATTGGTACGATCTAGACCAGGTAAGACTTCGTGAAGATTACTGTTTGATGAGGGATCTAGACGAAAATACGTCAGGTTACGATGAAGTAGTCGATACAGAAGATGGTTTTGATCCTATAGGCGGCCAGGGTATCACCTTCAAAGGGACCTTTGAAGGAAAGGGGCACGAGATAAAAGATCTTTATATCAATCGATCCAAAACATATTGGATAGGGCTGTTCGGAGCTATCGATAAAGAAGCAGAAGTTACTAACCTCAGCGTTGTAGATGCAGACATAAAAGGAGATGAAGTTGTTGGGGGTCTCGTTGGTATGAATCAAGGCACGGTCTCCAACTCACATTTTACCGGAACATTAGAGGGATCTAGCGCGGGGATAGTCGGACTTAACGGCGGCCAGCTAAAGAACTCCTATTACAATATCGACGAAGTTCTTATCAACGGTAAACATCAAATCGACCAAGGCGGTCTTTTCGACTCGCAGTATCAAGATTGGATATCGAATAACAAGACCCTCGATATATCAGATTACAGCGATACGCTGGAACCGGCGGATGGGCACTATGAAATAAGTGATGTGAACGGATTAAAGAACCTCCTCGGATTTGCAGATTATAAAGAATACCGCTTTCAGCTAACGCGAGATATCGACTTATCTGATGAACCTGGCCTATACATCCCACATCTTGCAGCGGAGTTCGACGGCGACGGCCATATCATTTCAAATCTATTTATCGATATGCCTTTTAATAGTAATGCAGGTATGTTTGGGCAACTCAGAGGGAAAGTTTCCAATTTAAGAGTCGTAGATGCAACAGTGAGCGGGAGAAGCAATGTAGGCGGACTTGTAGGAAGTAACTATAAAGGCACAGTCGAGAATTCATATGTAGCTGGCGATGTGAAAGCTACCAGTAAAAGAAAATATACTAGAGTAGGCGGGCTTGTAGGAAGTAACTATGAAGGCACAGTCGAGAACTCGTATGCTGCCTGTAATGTGACCGGTACCGCTAAAAATTATACCAGCACAGGTGGACTCGTCGGGACCGACTCTGTAGGCGGGCTTGTAGGAAGTAACTATGAAGGCACAGTCGAGAACTCTCATGTCACAGGTAACATAACCGGATACTGGAATGTAGGCGGGCTCGTCGGAAGTAACGATGAAGGCACAATCGAGAACTCGTATGCTGCCTGTAATGTGACCGGCACCGCTAAAAATTATACCAGCGCAGGTGGACTCGTTGGAACCAATAACAATCAGGGTCTTGTGAATAACTCTTATGCAGCTGGCGATGTCAGCGGACACGAATATGTAGGCGGACTAGTCGGGACCAATTCTTACAGCATCGTTAAAAATTCATATTCGATCTCTAAAGTCAGTGGTGAAACCGATGTAGGTGGCCTAGTAGGATTCGATAAAGTTGGAATAATGAAAAACTCGTTTTGGGATACTGAAATATCAGGAATAAAAGAAAGCGGCGACGGGACAGGTAAAACTACAGAAGAGATGAAAAACGTTGCGACCTACACCGATACCTCGACTGAAGGATTAGAAGATTCATGGGACTTTGTAGATGATCCCTACGATGATACCGGTGATGAAGATGTATGGAATATAAACGAAGATGAAGAGATCAACGATGGCTATCCATTCCTGACCTGGGAAGAAGAAGAAGTGGTAGAATATAACCTCAAGATAAACAAAGAGGGAAATGGCAGTACCGATCCTCTAGAAGGTATTCATACATACGATAAAGGCCAGGTCATAACAATTGAAGCTACTTCTGCAGAAGGATGGGAGTTCACCGGATGGGAGGGGGATCTAACCAGTAGTGAAACATCAATCAATGTAACGTTGGACGGGAATAAGGAGATCACTGCGAATTTTGAACAAGAAAATGATAAGGAAGATGACAATGAAGATAATGGAGAAGGTTTACCAGGATTTACTACGACGTTGCTGATGCTCAGTGCTGGTATCGCTATTACTATCTACAAAAGTAAAAAACGGTAAGAAGAAAATCAGGTGGAATAGAGTTTTTAACTTTTTTTAATATTTTTTAATAATTAATGAGATGTCAATCAATGATGTGTACTTTAATCAGTTCCCTAGAAAGAGAAACTGAAAAATTTTTTTAGAACAAATAAAAATGAAATAGTTTAAAATTTTTAAATATATAGAAAGAGGAAAATGTTGGTTAAGATATGAAACATCCCGAAATAGATATCTTCTTCATAATCTTCACGGGTAGAAGGTAGCCCTCTGCTAGATGAGCTTTTCTCAAATTTAGTAAAGAACGCTATACGTCACGCCGATTGCGATGAGATCCGGATTTGGCCTCAACTTGAAGAAGATAAATGCGTAGTGACAGTAGAAGATGACGGAAAAGGAATTCCAGATGATATCAAAGACAAGATATTCAAGAGAGGTTTTAAGAAAAGTAAAGAAGGGGGTAGTGGACTTGGTATGTATTTGGTAAAAGAGATCGCAGAAAGTTACGGAGGAAGAATTGAAGTGAAGGATTCTGAGATGGGTGGTGCAAGATTCGACGTTAATCTGAAAAGAGTCAAAGAGGACGAGAGTTGATTATTTCTATTTCTTTCTCCCCTCTAAGATATCGTCTAAAACTTCCTCATTTTTTTTCATTTCCTCTCTTTCCTTTTTCCCCACATCTCTAGGATTGAGTAAAGTTAAGCCTCTAAAGAAAGGGAGCACAGAGATTATCATCATCGCATAGCCTAAAAAAGATAAGTTGGAATATGATCTCTCGTAGTAAAGAAGGGTGTAAGTGTAGCTCAAACTCCCCTCTCGTACCTCAAATCTCAGGTATTCAATATTATTGTATTTATCTGAACTCAGATTTACTTCTTCATTTTCTTTTCCGTCTATCTCTATACTCCTTATCTCTGTTCCACTTTCACTCAGCATCGTTATGTTCGCCTTAGTTCCCTCATCACTTTCAAACTCTAGAGTTGCATTTTTTAACGCTTCTATCCCTCCTAAAGGAGTTCGGATCACACCCGAAGTATATTTTATATCGATCTTTTTATCGTCGCCTCGCTCAACAGTATTTTCTCTCTCGTATTCTTTGAGAAAAGGATAAGTCGATATCGCGACTAAAATAAATCCCACTACAAAAAGTGTAACTGCCACTTGAAAATTTCGATCAGTGATCATCCTTTTCAAGATTTTTTTTATGTGTGAAAGTTTCATCGGATTCCCTCATTAGGTGATTTAAATAGAAAAGATCTTTATTTAATTTTTTCGTTTTCCTTATGAGACTCTCCATAGATCAAGATGATCTAACAAAGTATTATTCACTACTGGTCTTCATCGCTATACAAAGAAGAAAATTCTTCCTCCCTCTTCCACTCTTTTTCCGACTCCGCCTTTCTTTCGCTAGAGATCTCTATATCGTCTTCTTTCAGATCCTCGAATTTTGTGCTCTTCTTCCCACTGACAGAGTATAACCCTACTAGAACGACTATCATCGCTCCTATCAAAGCACCGAGTATCCGCCAATCTAGGATTCCATCGTCCCCGTCGGTGTCAGGAGTTTTTACTTCAAAAGAAAAACTCTCAGTTCGACTGTTGCCCGCCCTATCCCAGGCACGGATCTCTACGACGTGATCCCCTTCTTCTAAATTCTTGAAAGTGTTGTTAGTACGATCTTCTATATGCTTCCAATCGCCATTATCAATCTTTATCTCGTAATAATCTATACCGGTGTTATCGTCATCTCCCATCCAATCGAATGTTACCGTATCTTCATCGAACTGCTTTCCATCGGTTAGATTGTTTATCTTTAGATCCGGTTTTCCAGTGTCGATGGTGAAATTTAAACTGTCATGAGTGGCGTGATCCAGCATATCTACCGCCTTTACTTCAACAGAGTGTTTTCCATCAGATAAATTTTCAACTAAGTGACGCATATCCTTTAATTCGAATTCTGAATCGTTTTTATTCTCGATCACCGTTTCAGAGGAACCATCGATGCTAACTTCAAAGTGATCTAATCCGCTAATATTATCAGTGCTGTTCCATTTAACTCTTAGATCCTCTTCGTTGTACAGTCCATGACCTTCAGGTGCGGTGATGTTGATCTCCGGGGGCGTCGTATCGATGATTATTGATTTATTTTTACTATCCTCGTTTCCTGCCTCATCTACAGCCTTTACTTTAAGACTGTACTCACCATCCTCTATATCGGTAAATTCATGACTTTTTTCATTTTCATACCTGAAAGAGGTATTTTCGCCTAATTTGACCTGGTAATATTCGATGTCGGTACCGTTGGAGGTCCCTTCCCATTTCACGGTAAAAGAATCCATGGAAAACTCCCCTTCTTCAGGATAGATTACTTGTACCTCTGGGAGGGCGGTATCTACCATGATCTCTCGACAATCTCTGGAACCTTTCTCTTGCCCGATTATTCTAACTTCAATGGTATGTACTCCATCGGAAAGATTGGTGAGTTCATGACTGGTATTTTCCCCCACATTTATCCAAGGTCTTTCATCCGCTCTTATCTCATATTTAGGATTTGAGTCGAATCTGTATTTATCTGTCCATTCAACAGTCACGTTACTTTCATTAGTCTTCTCATTATCTGCGGGGTTATCTATTTCAACTAAAGGAGTCATAGGTTCGACCAGAGGGTACTTGTCTTCGTTGTCGCCTTCCCTGATCTCATATGACTTGTTCCATATAGTTTCACCTTCAATTTTGGAAGCGTTAGGATAAACATTTTGATAGTCAGACCAATAATTCCCTTCTTTACCTTTATACCATCGGTTCTCGCCGGTATCTCTCGCTTGATGGGGTATCTTGGGAGTGGGTTCATCAGGCTGGTAGTTATCGATGAAGCTGTTGTGATATATCACATTATCTTCGCCTTCAAATAGATGGATACCGCTCTCTACGTTCTTTCTGATAGTATTATTTTTTATCAGATTATCAGAACATCCCGATAAAAGAATACCGTTAGAGTTATTCACGATACTGTTCATTTTCACAGTGTTTTCCTTTCCATCCTGGAGAAATATCCCCTCATAACGGTTGTCAGAAAGGATATTGTCCTTCACGACATTATCATTGGAGTTCAACAGAGCTATTCCTGCAGAGTCTTTGGAGATAGTATTTTCTTTGAGTTCGTTTTCTTTAGAACCGGTGACGGAAAAGGCCGACCCGTTACAAGAAGAGATCTTATTTTGACTGAAGATATCATTTTCTACGTTCATCAAAGCGATACCGAATCTATTATTAGAGAGATTATTGTGATATATGTTATTATAAGATGAAAATCCGTTGATCAATGCTACATACGTGCCATTGATCTTTTGATTCGTTACTTCCATACCGGTGCAATTCGCTAGGATGACTTGACCCGCGTCCTCTGTGAACTTCCCGCTTGTTTCATTCTTTAGATAGTATACCGGTTTTCCATCCACTTCGTTAGATGTATCTATCCGGTGTGAGACCCATTGTTCCAGTTTTTCTCCATAAAGTAAGATACCTCTGTCAAGACTGTTGTCGGTGACCAATACATCTTTAGAGCTGTAAATCCTTATACCCACTTCGCCATCTGAAATGGTATTGTCGGATACCTTGCTCCTTTTACAACCAGTAATATCGATGCCGAAGAGGTATCCCTCAATAGAGTTGTTCTGAAATATAGTCTCGTTAGAATTCATCGACATCATCCCCAACCACTGTAAAGTTTCGGAAGACGTGTTGAGTCTATTACCACTGAGTAGGTTTTTCTTCCCTCTAAGAAGAGCAATTCCATAAAAACTGTCGGTCAATCGATTTTGCACCAATGAGTTTTTGTTTGAGTCTATAAGTTGGATGCCGATAAATTGAGCGACGAAATCGTTTCTAGCCAACGTATTGTTAGTGGAATAAATAAGGTCGACGCCGAACTCATTCTGCTTGAAGAAATTCGCTTTAACAGAATTATTCTTTGCCTCTTCAAAAAATAATCCCTCCACATTCCTGAAGTAGATATTTTCCTTCATTATGTTTTCTTCAGACTCATAGATTTCTGTGCCTAAGAGATCGTATGAAAAGTTATTGTTTAATAATGTGTTATCACTTGAGGAAACGAGGGAAATCCCGATATCATAGTTGGTTATATTATTGCTGACCACCTTCACATCTTTAGAGCTCTGTAATGATATGCCCGAATCCCCCCAGACTTCAACTTTTATGTTTTCAGTGATTATTTCTCCGTTCACTTCCGCCCGGATCGTCAGCATCATCTTACCGCTGGCTTCAGGAGTCCATGAAGTTGTATAGTAACCATCTTCAGCTACTTGATCCGTACCGTTCCCATCGTCTTTAAGATGGAGTTTACCCTGCTCAGAACTCATATTCACGCTGACGTTCGCTCCCAGTATAGGATCTAACCCGTCATCAAGAGAGACCATGATCTCCGCTTCCCTATTCGCCTGAAGAGATACCACAGGTCGGTGGACCCTTAAGTTGATCTCATCCGGATCCGACGACGTCTTTAAAGCTTTAGAAGCATTGATCTGACCTTCCGTCATGATCAAATTTTCTAATTTTTCATATCTATCTACAGACGATAGGAGTATATTCTTCAGATTTTTATAGTCGTAAGTTGAATTATGTGCCGCCAAAAGACCCGCCAATCCAGAAACATGTGGTGCGGCCATAGATGTTCCATCATATTTTCCGTATTTGCCATCAGGCAGAGTGCTATTGATATCAACACCCGGGGCGGCAACGTGGACGCTGCGATTTCCATAATTTGAAAAGGTCGCTAGATAATTTTCCTGTTCGGTTGCTGCAACCGAGACAATATTTGTGAGATCATAACTCGCTGGATAAGAGGGATTACGGTCGATGTTTTCGCGGCTATTCCCTGCTGCGGCGACGAATAACATATCTTCATCTCTCTGCCGGGCGATAGCTTCTTTTAATAGCCGGCTTTTCCCTCCGCCTCCCCAGCTGTTACTCGTAGCTACGATGTTCACGCCTTCTTTTTTCTTCTTTAAGGCGAATTCAAGACAAGCGATCGCATCCGCTGTCGTTCCTCCTCCATCACTTCCAAGAAATTTAAGTGGCATCACGCTGACGTTCCAATTCATCCCAGTAACACCGATGCTGTTATTTCCGACAGCGCCTATCGTTCCCGAGACGTGGGTGCCGTGACCGTAATCATCTAGTGGATAATAGCTATCGTTCAAAGCGTTATAACCATGAACCTTTTCACCTTCATCGTTCGTCCCGGTCCAAATATTATCTTTCAGATCGGGATGATTGTAATCGACTCCGGTATCCACTACGCCTATAACTATCTCGCCGCTTCCTTTACTTATGTTCCAGGCTTCAGGTGCTTTTACATCTTTAATGCCCCAGAGCGAATCAAATCCCGGATCGTTAGGTTCGCTCTGTATATGAACCCGATAATTTGGTTCAGCGTACTCAACTTCCGGCTTATTTTGGAGATGCCGGACGGTCTCTTCAACCCCTCTTTTTTCGTCTACCTCGATCTCAGCACCGTCCAAAATCGGATATACTCGAGAAGTGGATCCATCTACGGACGAAGATAAACTATTTGCCTTTTCGGTCAAAATCTGTTTTTTCTTCCCGTCATACCTTTTGAGCTTTGAATCGGAATCAAATTTGACTATAACGCTTTGTGGGGTTTGGCTGTCTTTCTCGAATCGGTTCCCATTTCTAGATTTGCTCTTAAAATTTTCCTCACCAAAACCATATCTATCAAACTTTTCGTGAGATCTCCCTAAAGGACTCCCATCTTCTTCTATTTTCGATAAAACGGTATTATCGATGATCGTGAGATTATGGGTAGAGATCAGCTTCATTCCATTTTGATTTGACAGAAAAGTATTATTTTTGATCCTTCCATTGGAAACATTGTAAAGATATAAACCCGTGTTTCTAAAATATTCATCGTTTTTTCCACTCGCATTGTGAAGATAGCACTCCTTTACGGTGAAATGATCGCTCACGTTTCCGATGTATAGAGCGTTACCGCGCTCTGTTCCATTGATCTCATACCCTTCGATGATGTATGGGTTTTCTTCAGTGCCTTCTCCAGTCCAATTTTCTTTTTCAGCTTGTTTAGCAAATTCACTGCCATTGTCTATCCTGATCGGAGTGTGTTCTTCATAGTCAGATCCGTTCACAACTTTCGTTCTCTCTATATCCTCTCTATCGGGTCTTTCAGAATGATCATCTTTTTTCGATATCTTCTTTTTAAGTTCAGGTCGGCTTTCGTGGTAAAAAGGAGCTCTGTCCGATCTCGATCTTTTTTCATCCGCCGTTGATTCTTTGGATGCCCTTTCATTTCTCTCTAAGGAATTACTGAGAAGCGGATCGTCTTTGACCTTCTTTTCTTCGACTTCTTTTAAATTATTATTCAGTTCTGAAGGAGTAGTTATAACGATAGAAAAAATACTAACCAATAAAATAACCGTCAGGATAATGACATCGAATTTCTTCAAACTCTGCATATTTGCCCTCGAATGTGCAATCCAAATAGCGTTACTTATTTAGTTCTTAGGGTTTTATTGGTTTAGATCTTAAAATAATATTAAAAAAAGAGTTTTTGAAGTTAAACGAGAACTACCTTTTTTTGTGGATCTTACGGTAGAAAACCAGCGAGACCGCTAAACCGAAAATCATCATCGTCGCTGTGAATCCAGGTGTGCTTTCATCGTTCTTCTCACTGTCTTCGTCCTGATTCTCTTCATCTTTTTGAAGGGTGATACTTTGACTCTTTTCACCGAGCTTCACCTCGAAATCACCGCTTTTCTCTAGCTGGTATGATCCCTCTATGGATTCTTTTTCATTTTCCTGTAAAGTCCAAGAGTCCAATTTTTTTCCGTTGGAGGATAAGTTCAATTCTCCAGTGGCGTTTCCGTAGTTTTCTATCACCGCGTTCACGTCTATCATCAACTCTCCTTCTTCAGAACGATCGACTGCAAAGTCTTTGACCTCTATATCGGGTGTTAGTCCCTCGACAGTTATGGCTATAGGATCCGATGATACCCCATTATAAAAAGCATACACCTCGTGTTTTCCGGGATCTTTGTTTCCGAATGAACCGGTCTCGTCCGCGTTTTCCCAAGTAAAATCCGACGCTTTGTCGGTGATCAAGTTCCCATATCGATCTCGCGCTACTGCATCGATCTGTATCTCTTCCTCAGCGGTTATAGTCTTACTTCCTGAATATATCAACTCAACACTGTCTACGTCGGCCGGCACCACAGTTATCTCTACCGTCTCAGAATGTCCCTCATAACTTGCCATCACGTTCCATTTTCCGGTTTGATTTTTGGAGAAAATTCCTTCCTCGTCTGCATTCTCCCAAGTGAAACGAGATATTTCATCGGTGATCATATTTCCAAATCGATCCTTTGCCTGAGCTGAAAACTGCAGTTCATTTCCAGCGGTTACAGTTCTATTCTTTGCTGAAATCTGAACATCTTCAACTTCGGCCGGTTCTACGGTGATATCAGCCGTAGCTGAATAATTACGGTAGTTCGCGGTCAACTCCCATTCTCCTACGCTTCTTGGAGTTATGGAATTGTCATCTCTATCTGAATCGCTTATATTCGTCTCCCAGTCCACCAAATGAGTTACATCTTCAATCTCACTTCCGGATCGATTTAAAGCTGTAACTGTAAATTCCTGTTTCTTTCCAGCTACTAAAGTGATCTCAGCCGGCTCTACCATGATACTGTAGGGTTTTCCAACAGTCATGTCGATATTTTTTCCCCATCCATCGCTGATCTCAAATCCTTTTTCTTCATCACCGGCAATGATCAAAAACCTGTCATCGATATCGTATCCATTATCCGTTAGACGGGCTAGATTAAATTCATAATATCCATTGGTATCAGTAGTGACACTTATCTCTTCTCCGGTATCTTTGTTTCTGATCGTCACTTCCGTTCCATTTACGGGCTCACCAGTACAATCGTTCAGTAGATTACCCGAAATCAGATAGGGAGAAGGCGGAGATAGATTGTCTTCTCCATCACCTAATTCTGTATTCGCGATTCTCGCCTGATATACGAGGGAATCATAAAGATCGTTGTTGATCGTCATTATATCATCAGTAGGAGGATAAAATCCTGAACCTCCCGTGTAGATCTCATAGCAGAGAGATATAGCTCCGGTCTCCTCATAGACCCAATCATAGGCACCGCCCGGTGCAGAATAACCTATCGTATTTCCCGGCTGTCCATAGCTGTATTTTTCTTCATCATCACCCAAATATGAAGTCATAGATGTCATGTCGGAAGCCATATCCCTGTACCACCCATCGTGTGGTGAGTTCTCACTTGTATAAGCCCAGGGGATCAAAAGAGTCCCGTAGTGGCTGTGTAAATTCTGATAGGCATCGATATCTTTCGAAAGGATAAAATCTTTAAGCTTATCCGTTTCGGGCTCAGAAAAGGGAGATTCACCGTGGTATGTATTACTTCTAGGATCGTATACACCTTCATCCCACGCTATATCCCAATTCCTGTTAAGATCCACACCTACCGAATCCGTTTGAGTAGAGTCGTTTCTGTTTTTACGCCACATCTGTGGGCTGTCCAGATCTCCGTTTCCATCATAATAATATCCGTCCGGGTTAGTCATAGGAACTACAAAGATCTCTCTGTTGTTGACGAGCCATCGGATAGTTTCATTGGATTCATAATCGTTGACGACTCTCCAGAGGTAATAAGAGGCGACCTGGCTGCCGGACCATTCTCTGGCATGTATATTTCCGTCGATCATCACTGCGGGTTCTTCTTCATCCTTTTCAACGTCGTCAGAAACCTTGATCGCCCATATATTTCTGCCTTCGTATGAATTGCCCACGTGGATCTTTTTTACGATTTCGGGATTTTCTTCCTCTATCTGATTGTACCAACTGTACAGCTCATCAAGAGAAGGATAATCGTCTGAAAAAGGATATCCGTGATCATTCTTCACTTCCATCGATATTTCATCTGGCTTTTTGCTTTCCTGTAATCCATTATCGGCAAAGAAGGGAGATATATTGAGGATCAACAAAAAAGCTAGAAGTAGAGCAGCGTATTTTTTTATCTGATTCATGCTATCAACTGATTGTGCTAACTTAAACGGTATATTAAATGGTTAGGGATGGGATGGAGGTCTTTATTTAGAATCTCTTCAGACCGTTCGGACTATCTTTACAGAAACATCGGGTCGAACGAGGAATGTTTTATGGACAAATTAGAGTTAGGAACTCCTCAACATCACGAATTGAGCAATAAAGAAAAGATTATGAACCAATAGTAAGATGGATCCGTCAGAAGCGAAGCTTCTAACTAACCATTTTTCACACAAAAATGGATACGTCAGAAAATTAAAAATTTTCTAATGGTTCATCTGTTTTAGAAAAACAGATTTGCCCAGCAGGACGAACAAAATTCGGTAGAATTTTGTGAGCGTGAGGAACTTGTTCCTCACGGTTTCAAATCACGCAGAGGACATTCGAACGAAGTGAAAATGGACCCATCAGAAGCGAAGCTTCTAACTAACCATTTTTCATAGAAAAATGGACCCAGCGGGATTTGAACCCGCGGCCTTCACCTTTCTTGCCACCACATTATTCCAGTAGGATGCAAGGGTGACGATCTGCCAACTGATCTATGGGCCCTGAACGAGCACTTGCGAGTGAAGGGCGCATAGATATTTGGAGCTTTGCTCCGAAACAATCTATGGGCCAAACATAACTCATGCGATTGAAATGAGTTTTCAGTCGCAGTGTAGTGCCATGCCAACAAAAATGCATGCGCCCCATTTCAACACTGCGAATAGGAACTTATGTATATTTTAAAAGAAATACGACACAATAAAGTATTTTTGTCTTCAAAACCAGTATTCAGCTTTGAAGTACGATCTCGATATGAACTTCGTCGGGAACTTGAATACGCATCAGCTGTCGCAGCGCTCTTTCGTCTGCGTCGATATCGATCAATCTTTTGTGGACTCTCATCTCCCAGCGTTCCCAAGTTTCGTTTCCTTCGCCGTCCGGTGATTTTCTGCAGGGAACGGTCAATTCCTTGGTCGGCAGTGGGATAGGTCCTTTCATCTCCACTCCTGTTCTATCGGATATCTCACGGATCTGACTGCAGATCTCTTCTATCCTTTCTGGATTGGTTCCGCTTAACGAGATTCGTGCTTTCTGTGCCATGTAATATTCCTCACAAAGAAATGATATAAAAGGGTTTTGTAGGAAAGGTTTCTACATCTCTTTTTCTTCTATGTCGATCACTTGACCTGCAGCGACCGTTTGGCCCATATCTCTGATAGCGAATCTACCGAGTTCAGAGAACTCTTCGACTCTTTCTATCGATAAGTTCCTTGTGGGCATAACTTCTACCACGGCGGCTTCTCCGTTCTTCAAGAAGTCCGGATTCTCTTCCTTTACTTCACCGGTCTTTGGATCAAGTTTCTTCTTGAGATCCATGAATTTGCATGCAACCTGTGAAGTGTGTGCGTGGAATACTGGTGTATAACCTTCTGTCACTACACTTGGATGGTCGAGAACTATTATCCTCGCCGTGAATCTTTCCGCGACCGACGGCGGATCGTCCGAAGGACCACAGACGTCTCCTCTGCGTATGTCGTCTTTTCCGACGCCTCTCACGTTGAAACCAACGTTGTCTCCAGGCTCAGCTTTCGGTATCTCCTCGTGGTGTTCCTCGATCGACTTGACTTCCCCGCTGACATTGGCGGGCATAAAGGTGACCTTGTCACCCGGTTCCATAGTACCGGTCTCTACACGACCGACAGGCACAGTACCTATTCCAGTGATGGAATATACGTCCTGTATCGGAAGTCTAAGTGACTTCTGGATCGGTTTTTCGGGCGCATCGAAATCGTTTATAGCTTCAAGGAACCGTTTCCCGCTCCACCAATCTATCTGCATATCTCCGTCTCTGGTAATGTTGTGGCCCTTGAGAGCGCTAGTCGGAACCAAATCATACTGACTTTCCTGGTAACCGACGGACTGTAGAAGTTGACTGACTTCTTCTTTGACTTCATTAAATCTCTCTTCGTCAAGTTCTGGCTTTGTGGCGTCCATCTTGTTTATAGCTACGACCAGCTGATCGACACCCAGCGTTTTAGCTAGGAAAGTGTGTTCTCTAGTCTGTGCCATAACACCTTCTGTTGCAGCGACCACTAAAACGGCCGCGTCCGCCTGAGAAGTCCCTGTGATCATGTTCTTTACGAAGTCCTGATGGCCTGGTGCGTCTATGATCGTGAAATAATATTGGTCCGTATCGAACCGCTTATGCATCACATCTATAGTCAGACCACGATCTCTTTCTTCTTCAAGTTGATCCATGGCCCAAGCATAAGCGAAGGTTCCTTTTCCTTTCTCTTCCGCTTCCTTCTTGTACTCGTCGATAACGTGATCCGGTATCTCTCCAGTTTCGAATAACGTTCTACCAACTAAGGTGGATTTCCCGTGATCCACGTGACCTATGAATACGAGGTTCATATGTGGTTTATCGTCTGCCATATTTTTGTACCTCCAATTATCTATCTGCTTCTCTTTAATGGGTTGGTCTATTTATAATTTTATCCTCGAGTTAGACCGTCTCGAGCCTACAGTTAAGTGGAAATACTACAATTATATATATTTGTTCCTCCTTTCAACGTCTAAAACTGCGTTTAGAGTGGGAATATGTCTGTAGAGATACGTAAAGCTGAAAAAGAAGATCTAGACGAAGTTGTGAAGATGTGGTATAATCTGGCGAGCGATCACGAAGAGATGATGGAAGGATATGATCTGTGTGACGATGCGAGAAAAAACTGGAGAAGCTTCGTCGAAAAAGGTCTCGAGAAGAACGGCATGTGTACTTTCGTCGCGGAGAACGAAAATGAAATAGTAGGCTTTTTGAACGTGGTCATCCGGGAAAGACTGGGGATCTTTAAAGAAAAACGCATCGGGATGATACTCGACGTGTTCGTTAAAGAGAAGGAAAGAGGGAAAGGTTACGGTTCTGAGCTGACAGATAGAGCCGAAAAATGGATCGAAAACAAAAATGTAAGGATCGCCATACTCACCGTTTCTCCTCTGAACGAAAGAGGAGATGATTTCTGGGAAGATAAAGATTACAGCACTTACCTTTACAAGAAAAGAAAAGAGTTGTTTTGAATATATTCAGCCGAAGTGATCGTAACCTCCGCCGAGCTCTTCTTTCTCGCCGTCTACCAGGTAGATACCTTCTTCTACTATCTCGCCTACTACGATCGGATCCGTTTCTTCAATTTCTGACATCTTCTCTTTAGAGATGGTGAAAACGAGTTCGAAATCTTCGCCCCCGGATAGAGCCCATTTCATCGGATCTATATCCAGCTTTTCTCCGGTCTTTCGGGTCTTTTCAGAAATCGGCACCTTCTCTTTTTCTACTTCAGCACCTAAACCGCTTTCATCACAGATATGGCGTACTTCAGAGGCGAGGCCGTCGCTGACATCTATCATCGAATTTACGTGTGGAGAGATCTTCCTAGCGGTCTCTAACCGACATCGAGGTTGAAGATAATATTCCGTGTATCCTTCTTTACCGGCGCGGAAGAGTTCCAGACCGGCCCAGCTTTTACCGAGGTCTCCGGAAACGCAGATCAAGTCTCCTATTTTCGCACCGTCACGGGTACAGAGTCTATCTTTTTCCACTTTACCTATAACCGCGACATTGATAGTCAAATATTCCCCATGAGTAGTGTCACCACCTATTATCTGAAGGCCGTGTTCGTCGGATGCGTCTTTCATCCCTTGTAATAACTCGTCCGCAAACGATACGCTAGTGTCCTCTGGAAAAGCTATCGAGACCAATCCCCATTTGGGCAGTCCTCCCATGGCCGCTATATCCGAGACGTTAACTATTATCGACTTCCAACCGATCTGCCAGGGACTCTGCCAGTCCAGGTTAAAATGATCCTTTTCGACCAGCATATCCGTAGTGAGGAGAGTATATTCTTCACCTTCCTCCAGAACGGCACAATCGTCCCCGATATGTTTGTAGATCTCATCATCACCGGTGAACTTCCCGCTTATCTTTTCTATTAGACCAAATTCTCCCAGATCGGATAACTTATCCATATTATCTCACCTTGAGCCTACCTATCTTTTCCTCAAAATAACTTATCCTTTCCGAAAGATCACCTTTCTGAGTGACACTCGATACGGCGCAGATCATGTCAAAAGATTTAGTCAAACTTTCAAGGTCTTCAACACCGATCCCGCCTATAGCCGCGGTCGGGATCTCCGCGGAATCCGCTATCTCTTTAGCTTTTTCTATCCCCAGTTCCGGTGCAACATCTTCTTTAGTGGTAGTTTTATGGACCGGACCAACAGCGATGTAGTCCGCCTTCTCCTCGGCAATTTCGGCCTGCTTTTCGTTATGAGTTGAAACTCCGATCAAAAGATCGTCGGTCAGACCTCTCACTTCATCGGGAGGTAAATCCTCCTGTCCGAGATGGACTCCGTCCGCCTCTCCTAGAAGGGCGATGTCAGGTCGATCGTTGACGATAAGAAGCGCTTTTTCCCTGCATATCTCGCTCATCTCTTTCACTTCTTCTAATCTTTTAATATCTTCACCGTTTTTGTTCCTGTACTGTATCATCCTAACGCCTTTATCGACAGCGATCCGGGTCTGTTCGACTGGGGAGAGATCCAACCTATCGTCGGTAATGTAATAATAACCGACTTCCTCCAATGATTCTCTCTTCATCATCCTGTTCTCAAAAATCCAACATGATTAATAGAGTTTTGTCCCATTTTAAGAAAATCTCTCACAGGAGTTCCCTTATAGCCCTCAACAGCTCGTCTTCCTGTACCGCTTCCACAGATTCCTTTTTAAAGAAAACACCGGGCTCGCCATCCTTCACTTCACCGATCACTCTTCCCTTCTCCAATTCCACCCCTTCGGGAACGGTCGCCAACAGACAGCCCGAAGAGATCAGATTGTAGGGATTCAAGTCCAATTTTTCACATATCTCTACTGTAGAATCCTTCAAGTCCGGCTCGTCGAAAACGACGAACTCGTTACCCGAGGCGTGAGCCATCTCATAGAGGCCCTGGAGTATACCACCTTCAGTGGGATCGTGCATCGAAGTAACTTTGTCCTTTATCTCTAAAGCAGAATCTACGACGCTGATCTCGTCTCTAAGCGATCTCGCTTCTTCCAGATGATCTTTTCCGACACCGACACGTTCCAATTCCTCACCGAAATCTGAAGCGAGTATCCAGGTCCCCTCCAGTCCGGCCTCGTTTATCTGGACTATCTTATCTCCCGGACGGGAGCCCCTTGTAAAAACCGGGTCTTCCGTCAAGCCCATCATAGTCGTGGTGATGAGCGGATGTTCTATACCGTCGATCATCTCGGAATGACCGCCGATTATCTCTATATTCAAGGCGTCAGAGGCATCATAGAGATCGTCCATCATCTCTCCCATCTTTTGATCATTGTAGTTCATAGGTATTTCCAAACTAGGAAGAGCCCATCTCGGGGCAGCTCCGGAAACGGCTATGTCATTGGCGGCTATGTTTATCGCCAGCCACCCGATATTATCTACCGCTCCAGATATCGGATCTGAATGAGCTATCAAGAATTTATCTTCTATTTTTAGAACAGCGGCGTCCTCTCCATAAGAAGGACCTATCACCACGCTCTCATCCTTTATGTCTTTATGGAATACCAACTCATCCATCTTTTTTTTACTCAACTTAGCCATTCTACCCCTTTTCATCACATGGATATCGGTATGTTTTCCATCTCTTTTTCGACCCTTTCCGCCATCCAGCTGGCACCGCTTCCAGAGAACGAGAGTATAGCCTTTCTATAATTCTTCGCTACACCCTGCTTATTATCCTTCTTCTCTTGAAGCTTGGCCATAGAGAAATAGGCCAATCCGAGCCTGTAAGAAGATCCGATCCTCTGGTAGATGGATATCGCTTTGGTGAACTGTTCCTCAGCTTTGTCGGATTTGTCCGCCATGCTGTAAGCTTTTCCCAGCAGTGTATAAGCGAAGGCCTTCTCTTTCTCGTCGTCAAGGTCATCTAAAAGTTCTTTCGCCCTTTCGGCGGTTTCGATGGCCTTTTCCAGCTTGTTTTTCTCCAGGTAACATTCGGTCAGGGATAACAGTGCGGAAGATTTTAGATCCCAGTATCCAAATTTTTCGGATGTATCTACAGCCTCTTTCAGATATTCTTCAGCGTTTTTCAACTCTCTAAGAATAGTGTAAAGTGCTCCGATCTCCTGTAGACCTCCCACTTTTTGGTAGGTCTCTTTTATCTGTTTCCAGTGATCCAATCCTTTTTGGAAAAATGAAACGGATTCGTCCCAATCTCCGTTGAGCTTTTTGATCCTCGCGAGCATGAAATAAGCGGTCGTCAAAAGGGAATGATCGTCTTCACCGAGCGTGTTCAAAGCTTCATATAAGTTTTCCTCCGCTTCTACCCGTTTACCTCTTTCATTCAATAGTGAACCGAGTCTGAAGAAGGCCTTTCCTTTGTACTTCTTCCTATCGGAAACCTCCTCGATCTCATCGGCTTCTTCGATAGCTTTTTGGTACTCGGTTACCGTCTCGCCGTAGTTATCCTGAGCTTTCCTGGTTTCAGCTATCCCGAGATGGGACCTGATCTTCAGTATCTCGTCATCGCTGTTTTCGATTATATCTCTATAACCTTCTATAGCTTTCTCATGATCATCTATCTTCCTGTATGCTTCAGATTCGACAAAATTGATAGAGTGATCCTCGGTTCCCTTTTCCTCTTGGAAAATATCTATCAATCCGATCATCGATTCATAATAACCTGAAGAGACTATATCTTCCCCATATTCGACCATCTTCTTTTCGAAGAGGTCGTATTTGCACGCTTCCAAAAGATGATAGAGTTCCTCCAATTTTTGTGAGGCTTTCACTATGGGTTTTTCCATATAGTACTCGGAAGCTATCTCGTGAAGTCTACGCCTGTCCTCTTCGATCAGATATCTAGGGAGTTCCTTCCGCACCAAATTGGGAGTTATGACTTTACTACCTACGGTGCGGCTCATGAGAGGAGTGTTCAATATATTTTCCACCATCTTTGGGGTGACTGTCTCTAACCGGGTCAGTTCTTTTTTCTTGACAGGTTCCCTCAGTATAGAAAGAAGAGCTAAAGCCCAAAACTCTTCCTCAGTGATATAATTATCCAGTACCGATTCCAAGGAATCGATATCTTCCTCCCCATCATAACTTCTCTTGAGAAGGTCTAAAAAGTGGTCTTCATTTCCGAGTTCGATGATATAAGATTCAGATGGAGAGAATAGATCATATTCAGAGGTGGAGGATACAACGGATGCAAAACTATCGACATCTAGATCGACTATCTCTTCTACTAGAGACGATATCTTTTCGTTTGAATGTACGTCGTCGAATATCAGCAGAGCTCTGATCTCTTTTAGATCTTTTTGGAGATTCGTGATCAGTCCCTTTTTGTCCAGCTTCGGCGTCGATTTGAGATAAGAAGAGAGTCTATGCTGACCGCACATCTCGAAATATTCAGATATCTTGTCCCAGAGATGCATCGGTTCCTGCCAATCCTTAATCTCAAAATAGAAGACGTTACACTGGCTTTTCATCTTCTCAGTGAGTTTAGTCAAAAACGTGGTCTTACCGCTTCCTTCCGGTCCAACTACCGAGATCGGCTGATCGATCTCGTCCCAATTATCGAGAAGATCTTCCAAGCCCGGTATCTCTAGGTCCTCTGGTTCGGGCATCTCCTCGAGGTAAGAATCGGTTTGTTCGGAACCGCGTTCGCCCTCGAATTCGAATGTTCCTTCTTCTTCGACCCTCTGGATTATCTCTAAGAGTGATATGTTTGTCTGAAAATAGGTATTGATCTCTCCGATCTTCATTTCCCTATTGTTTCCGTCATAAGATACCTCGACTTCGGTCTCGAGCATCTTCTCTTTGATATCTTTGGCCTTCTTTATCCCGCTGTCTGTGAGAAAATAGGCTTTCCTTTTCTGCTTCTTTCCCTTTATCCTGCGGGTCTCTTCTCTCATCAAATCGTCTTCAACGAGCTTTCTGACAGCGTATGAAACCGTGTTCTGCTTCAGACCGACGCAGTCAGCTATACCTTCCTGGGTTATCTCGACGGGAAGAGAGTAACCATCTTCTTTCCCATAATAATCGAGAATATGCACTATCACTTTTTCCTTTGCGGTAAAGTTTGCATCCATATGCAATAGTGATTACGATTAAAGGGTATATGTAATTTTTCGAAGATAGGGGGTGTTTTTTTGTATAAAACGGTTTCGAAAGTGAATAAAGAGGGAAGACAAGATTTATTTACCGATTAGAGGTAATTGACGGACGTGAAGAAAAAAGCGAAAAAAATCGCGGATAGGGTCCTTTCTCAGGAGAAAGTAAAATTGATATCACACATAGACGCCGACGGGATCTCATCGGCTAGTATAGCTTTTAAAGCCATGGAAAGAGCGGGTATCGAAGTGCAAGTGGATTTTGTCAAGCAGTTAAACGAAAACGAGATAAAGGAGCTGAAGGAGTGTAACGGTGAAAACGACCTGATATGGTTCACCGACCTGGGAAGCGGACAGTTAGATGAACTGAAGGGGGTAGACTGCGTGATAACCGATCACCACGAGCCCCAGGGCAAAGCAGGTGAACCGGATCTCGAAGAGAGAGGGAACATATTGAACTACGGTTATTCGTCCATACTAGAGCTGAATCCGCACCGCGTTGGACTCGATGGCGCTAAAGAGATCTCGGGTTCCGGCACCACCTATCTGGTAGCTAAAGAGATGGACGAGAAGAATAAAGATCTGAGCAAACTGGCAGTGGTCGGAGCGATCGGTGATCTACAAGCTACGGAAAAGAACAAGCTCGTTGGAAAAAACAGAGAAATACTGGATGAAGGTGTAGAGGAAGGAGTTATAGTCAAAAAGACCGAGACCACTCTTTACGGGCTCCAAAGCAGACCGGTTCCTAAGATCCTGGAATACGCGTCCGATCCCATTCTTCCGGGATTGACAGGGGATGAAACCGCCTGTACCAACTTTTTGGTAGAAAAAGATATACCGCTTAAAGAGGACGGCAACTGGAGAAAGTGGTACGACCTTTCTAAGGAAGAAAAAAGGAGGATACTCTCCGGTATAGCCGAAGAGATGCTGGACAGGGGATTTCCCCCGGAATACGTCGATAGTTTGATCGGCGAGGTGTACGTATTTCCCGACGAAGAAAAAGGTAGTATGCTTCGGCAGGCTAAGGAATTTTCTACCCTTTTGAACTCCTGCGGTAGATACGAGAAGGGTAAAGTTGGGTTAGAAGTGTGTATGGGAGATAGAGACGAATACCTCAAGAAGTCTAAGGAGCTGTTGAAAGGACATCAAAAGATACTAGTCGACAGCATGGATTATGTGGAATCTATAGGTGTGGAGGAAAGAGAGCATCTACAGTTCTTCCACGGAGAGGATGAGATCCCCGACACGGTCGTGGGTACTGTCGCCGGGATGGTACTCGGTTCCGGAGACGTCGACAGACGTTTACCGATGATCGCTTTCGCTAGATCGGAAGAAAGAGAAGGTATAAAGGTCTCATCGCGCGGGACGAAGAGGCTGGTAGACAGAGGATTGGACCTCTCGTCCATAATGTCAGAATGCTCTAAAAAGGTCGGCGGCGAAGGAGGAGGCCACGATATCGCCGCTGGAGCGTTGATACCCTACGATAAAGAGGAAGTATTCCTAGAAGAAGTCGAAAGTATGATCGGGTCTCAGTTAGATTGATTTTTTACTTTTCTATTTCGGCTACCGCCGCGACGCTTTCGTCACCTGGAGAGTACTGGTCGGGTGTTTTTATGCCCAAGATGAAGCCTGGGAAATCGGTCCTGACGGGCTTTTCGTTGAGAGAACCTATGATTTCATCCTGATCTACTTTTTCTCCTGGCTGCTTTTTTGGTTCGAAAAATCCTTCTTCTTCGGGCGTGAGTCTTTCGTAGTGATGGAAGAAACTCGTTTTTTCCTCCGGTTTTTCGGGATGGTCTTCTATCAGAAGGTTCAGAACAGCGTTTTTGACCTTTTCGAGTTCCGTTCTGTAGCGTTCCGCGCCTCCGGCTTCGATTATCATCGAAGGTATACCGAGTTTGGAAGTTTCGAGGAAGAGCTGTCCTCCCGTGCCTCCGGTCTGTACGGCGTTCTTCAAACCGAGCTTTTTGCACAGATCTATATTATGATCTTTTGTCAAGTCGGTCAGCATGTAGGGTACGCACCAGCTGTTCTTCCCGTAGGTGTGAAGATCGATGATACGGTCGAAATTTTTAGCTTTCTTGAAGAGCCGGTAAGCCAACTTTTCGGACTTCGTTCCTTCTCTATCTCCCGGAAATATCCGGTTGAGATCTTTTCCGTCTTCGGGATTTTCCCTCTGTTTGTTTTCCACCGCTTCCAGGTTGACTTCGGGTATGACTTCAACTCCTTCGATATCTCTGCTCTCGACCCAACCTTTGATCTCTCTAGCGATCAGGACGGAACCGATCTCAGAGCCGTGGACTCCGGCGGTGATGAGCGTCTTTTTCATATCTGTTGATAGTATCGAATACTATATTATGGTTGTGTTGGGGTCGAGAGGAAGGATTTTATTTAGCTTCGAGCATTGACGGTAAAGATGATGAGCATACTAGGAGTCCATGACGGCCACGACGCAGGCGCGGCACTGATCCGAGGGGATAAGATCCACGCGGTGAATGAAGAACGATTGAGCAGAGAAAAGTACTATCGGGGCTTTCCTAGAAATTCGATTAAAGAGGTTGTGAAGTTATCCGAGGTGGAATCCGAAGATATCGAATTGGTGGCGGTCTCGGGGATCTACAGGAAGAAGAAACGTCTTTTAACTCTGAAGAAAGAGTTAAGGGAAATTGTCGGTGACGTTGAGATATTGACCGTTAATCACCACGATGCTCACGCGGCGGGAGCCTACTTCACGTCTGGATGGGATAATAGTTTAGTGCTTACCATCGACGCCGCTGGAGACGGTCTCTCCTCGGGAGTTTATCTCGGGGAGAAAGGCGGATTGAAAAGGATAGCCGAATCCTCTTATCTAGATTCCTTGGGCGACTTTTACGCCTCTATCACCGAGATGCTCGGTTTCACCCCCATGAGACACGAAGGAAAAGTGATGGCTTTGGGCGCCTATCATGACGGTGAGGAGTACTATGATTTCAGTGACTGTATCGAAGTGGACGGACTGGGGTTCGAAAACCTTCTCGAGATCACCGGATCGGAATCGGTAAAAGAACTTTCAAAGAAGGTCGATTTTCCTCTGAATCGGAGGGAAGAATGTTCGAACGTTCTGAGAGCCGGTAAAAAATATCATGAGCTCTGGGAGAAAGCGGTGAATCTCGCGGCTTCCGCTCAAAAGCATCTCGAGGATTTGCTTGAACAGTTGTGTGAGAATATCAAAGAGTACGATAGTATAGGAGAAGAATTCAAACAGAACGTCTGCTTTTCTGGGGGCGTCGCTCAGAACGTAAAAGCTAACAAAGTAGTGAGAGAGAATTTTCAGAACACCTATGTTTTTCCGCATATGGGCGACGGCGGACTCGCTCTAGGTGCAGCTTTGTATATCGATCAGAGATTGAACGACGGAGATGATATTAGGGACTGGAAGATGAGTTCGGGGAACGTATATCTCGGGCCACAGTTAACTACAGATCGGATAAAAAAGAGACTGGTTAAAGATGGCGATCTTGAATGGGAGATGATAGAGGAGAAAGGCGAGGTGGTCTCGTCTCTGCTTGGCGAAGGGAAAATAGTGGGTCTATTTCAGGGAAAGATGGAATACGGTCCTAGAGCTCTCGGAAACAGATCTATAATCGCCGATCCGTCGAAGGAAAATATCAAAGAGAGATTGAACGGTATGCTCGGGAGAGAACCGTTTCAACCCTTTTCTCCCACCATCCTGAAAGAGTATGCAGACGAATACCTGAAGTCTCCCGATGAGAACAAGTTCATGACCATGTCCTTCGATGTCACTGACGAGGGCAAATTGGATCTTCAAGGAGCGGTTCATATCGACAACACCTGCAGACCTCAGATATTGGAGAGGAAGGACAACCCGTTCTTTTATGACATCATAAAGAGATTCGAAGAAAAAACCGGGGTCGGAGCGGTCCTCAACACGAGTTTCAACCTCCACGGCGAACCGATCGTATGTACGCCAAAAGAAGCTCTGGATTCCTTCAGAAAGATCGGAATCGACGCTTTGATATGCGAAAACTACCTGGTCAGAAAAAAATAAGATAGGAATAAAAAAACATATATGTTATTAACTCATAAAGGCGATCTGAGGGAATATCATGACTGAAGACGAAAGCAAATTTAGGGGGTTGAGAAAGTTCAATGCCTTTATGGCCGTCCTGCATTTCATCCAGGGCGCTTTGATGGTGTATCTGAGTACGGATTTCGCCATCTCTGTGAACAGTTCATACATGGCCGGACCGCCCGGCACTGAAGAGATGTCTAGAGTCGTGCTTTTCGATCTTCCGCTGGGACCGGCGATAGCTGGCTTCCTTTTTATCTCCGCCATAGCTCATTTCTCGCTGTCCACTTTCGCATACGATTGGTACAAGAAAAATCTCAAGAACCACATAAACAAGGCTAGATGGATAGAATATTTCTTCAGCAGTTCTCTGATGATAGTTATAATAGCTATGCTGGTAGGATTCACCGATATAGGTGTTCTAGTCGCCCTATTTCTGGTGAACGGATCGATGATACTGTTCGGTTGGCTGATGGAGGCCTACAATCAGAAGACTGAGAAGACCGTTTGGTCGCCCTTTATATTTGGCTGCATCGCAGGCGCGGCTCCATGGATCGCCATCGCTGTCAGACTTTTCACAGCGATCACAGAATCTCCCGTAGAAGTACCCACTTTCGTGATATGGATATTCGTATCTCTGTTCATATTCTTCAACATCTTCGCATTGAATCAGTTCCTGCAGTACAAAAAAGTGTGGAAATGGGAGGATTATCTGTTCGGAGAGAAGATGTACATCGTGCTGAGTCTAGTGGCGAAATCGGCTCTAGCCTGGCAGGTGTTCTCCGGTACTTTGATGGGATAGTGAGAGAGATACTAGGACAATCAAAAATCACTTCTTTCCTTCTATCTCTTCTTCCAATCTTTCAAAAAAAGTTTCCATGAATTTTTGTCTCTTTTTTGCGAGCTTTTCAGCTTTTCGGGTGTGTAGACTAGATGCTATCTTCTTGAGTTTCATCTCGTACTCTAGATTCGGAGCATGTTTTTTTATATCTTTCACTTTCCCATCGTCTTTAACGTTCTCTTCTTCGTAGGCCTGGAGATCCACATCGCGGTACAGCTCTTCCTCATACTCCCCGGCCAACATGTAAGCCCTAGCTATGCCTACCGCGCCGATCGCGTCCAACTTGTCAGCGTCGGATAGTATCTTCGCTTCCCTGGTTTTTGGTTGTCTGTTAGATCGAAATCTATGGGTCTCGATACAGTGCTTTATCTTCTCTATCTTTTCTTTCTGGTGTCCCGCTTTTTTCAAGATCTTTTCTGAACGTTCGGCACCGAGTAAAGCGTGATCTACCTCTCCCGTCTCGTCTTCGTCCTCTTCCACTCTAGCTATATCATGAAGTAGAGCCGCTGGAAGGAGGACTTCCTTTTCGACTTCGTCATCAGACAACTCATTAGCTAATCTATAAACTCTCCTGGTATGACTCACGCCGTGCGAAGAAGTCGATAATCGCTCCCTAGCTTCTCTCCAGATATCTTCGTACTTATCTTCGATCTTCATCTGAAATCACTCGATAGAACGGATCAGTTGAAGTTCCTGATAGAGACCTTATTGTTGCTCGGATCCAGAACGATAACTTTGGCGGGATCCGGGTTTATATCTCTCATCTTCTGGTATTCGGTCTGTTCCTGCCATGTCGAAGAGTTGACCAGGATCGTACCGTGGTGATCGTTCACGTCGGCACTGTGAACGTGGCCGGTAACGAATATCTCCGGTATCTCTTCTATCGCCAGGTGATCTTCCTCTTCTGGCGCTATGGACGTACTCTTCCCGTAGACCGGCACCAAGTGTCTTCTTTTCAGCATCTCACGTTGAGCCGATATAGGATCTTCTCCGTCGACCTGCGGCAGCATATCCGAGAGATCGTTCATGCTGCTTCCGTGATACATCAGTATCTTGTAACCCTCAAGCTCTATCATCGACGGGTTACCGAAGAAAAGCACGTTTTCCGGAAACATCTCCCGTATATCTTCTGGAAGTGCCGGCTGAGGTTCAGCGTTCCTCACTATATCATGATTTCCGGGTATCGTTATTATCGTGATGTCATCGGGTATTTCGCTGAACATCTTGGCTGTCTTCTCGTATTGTTCGTAGATATCGATTATATCGAGTTCATTTTTCTGGTTCGGAAATATGCCTATACCGTCTATCAGGTCTCCGGGGACGAGAATATATCTAATGCTTTGAGCTAATTCATCATCAGAATTGATCCATGAAACGAACTCTTCCCATTCCTCTTCCAGGAAGGTATCGCTTCCGACGTGGATGTCGCCTAAGAAGGCCATCTTCCCGGGGAAGTCGGGCTTTGAATTTTTATTCAGCTTAGGTATCCCCGGTCTAACTATCTCTTCTATAGCGAACGTATCGTCAAAATTTCCATCGTTCTCCCACACTTCACCTTTGGCTAAGATCACTTCGTCTTCCAATATATTTTCGGTGAAGGCTTCACTGTCGCTCGAAACGAAGCCTCTTATTTCCCCAGTATCGTCTTCCAAGGTCATGACCTTGTTGCCGTTTGAGGTCGAATGCATCTCGCGTACCATACCTATCACGGTAGCGTCTCCGGCTCTCTTGGCCACTCTTTTGATAGGCCTCGCTTTTTTCCCATCCCTTCTTTTTTGGATGATGGATTTCAGTGTTTCGAATCTATCCTTAAAGTACTTGCTGAAATCGTCTATGGTGCCTGTACAGGTAGATTCGCCCGAGATGTCTTTGATTACCTCTATCCCTTCCATCGGATCTCTATCGAGATCGATCGAGGTCTCCTCCTTCGCCTCTTCTTTTATCTCTTCCGTTTCCTCTTCCTTCTCCTGCTCCAGCATCTCATTAACGTAGTAGGAGACGGTTTCCTTGCAGACGGGAAAAGGAAGTTTGTCATCTTCTTCTTTGAGCTTTTTGATTATCGCAGACGGTTCATCTAATTTATCCAGGTATTCTAATGCATCAGGGGTCAAAACGGTCTTGTTTTTTGCAAGCTCACTCACTATCCTGTCGCGCATTCCGATCAAAAACTCAATTGTTATTGACATATTAAATCTTTTTTTTATTCTCTGACAGGGTATAGTTGAGGATTTCAATGTTATATTCATCTTTTTTTATTTAAAGTCTGTAGACCATAATTTTATATGTTTATATATAGTTTCCATTAGGATGGCTCAAAAGCAATATGCAGAATTGATGCGTGAGTTCGTCAACTCTATAGAAGCAGAAAATATAGAAAATATATTGTCTTATTGTACGGAAGACATACGATTTGTGACTCCTTTTGGCACATTCGAAGGAAAAGAAGAGGTCAAACGTCTTTTTGAGTGGATGTCTGGAAATGTTCAAAACATGGAGTATACGGAAACTGGAGCCGGCATAATTGTGCAAGGGGATAAAGCCGCATATGAACATACTCTCACCGGTGAATATGAAGGTGAAGAGATCGAAGTCTTGATGATATGCACATACCAGTTCAGTGGCGAGAAGATAAAGGAGATGCATTATACTATGGACACTTTGGAATTAGCAGATCAAGCTGCCGAGGGGTTCCTCTCAGAAAGGATGGTAGGGACCGTTTACAAACAAATCCGGAAGGGACTAGATTAGCTTTGATCGGCAATATCTGATCGAACCTGTCAGATATTGGGTGATATCTCAGGAGATCTAGTGGTTTTCTTGAAGATGCAGCGGATACTATGTCGATTTTATGTCCAACATCGATCGTGTGTTTGAGCATAATCCTTGTTACTCTCGACACATCGTTTTCGAGTTTCTATATATCTAGTGACAAAGCTGAGATATGCCATTATTTATTATAATCAAGATCCGCGATAAATGAATGGGAGAGGGATCGAAGCTTTTTGGTCGATCCCGTTCACATCTTTCTCCATAGTTTGAAGAGGGTTTTCATCTTTTTTAGGAA